>CANOCV010000039.1 GCA_947564465.1 uncultured Roseburia sp.
ATGCCCGCTAGCATGAGGAGGGACCCGGCAAAGCCGGGAGGAGCCCTGATGCCCGCTAGATCCAGCCGCCGTCAAGCCCGATAATCTGACCGGTGAGATAACTGGAGGAGACCGCAAGGGAAAAGGCAAGTTCGGCCACTTCCTCCGGTGTGCCATAGCGGCCGCATGGTATCTCTTCTTCCAGTGCAGCCCTCTCCTCGGAGGAAAAACATGCATTCATCTGCGTATCAATTGCTCCGCAGGCAATTGCATTCACCTGAATGTTGCTTGGGGCAAGTTCTTTGGCGAGTGCCCGTGTAAATGCATTGACGCCGCCTTTTGCGGCGGAATAGGCAGCCTCACAGGATGCCCCTGTGACGCCCCATACGGAGGAAATGTTGATAATTCGTCCGGATTTGTTTTGAATCATATGAGGAGCGGCTTGCCGGCAGCAGTAGAAGACGGAGGAGAGGTTGGTGTTTATGATTTGCTGCCACCTTTCAATGCTCATCTCATGGAAGAGCCCGATATCGGCAATTCCGGCGTTATTAATCAGTATGTCAATTCCACCGAGAGCTTCGCGGGCTTTCTGAAACATTTCCGCAACGAAGAGGGGATCGCTGACATCACCTGCACATGGGATGCAGGTGATATGGCAGGTGTTTTCAAATTCCAGTGCAAGAGCTTCTAAGGTATCCTTTGAGCGGATACAGTTTATAACAAGATCATAGGAATTTTGAGCAAATTTTTTGGCAAGGGCCTTTCCGATTCCGCGGGAGGCACCGGTAATTAATACGGTTGACATGATGTGTCCTTTCTGGCCGTGTGCAGCCGGGCAATGTGTATGGGTAACGCTTTATTTGTATACTATTCGTATTCTCGTAAACGCTCAACAATGGAACGTTTTCCTATTATTTTTTTGTAAACAATCACCGGCGTGACAATACATACTATTGTTACAAGCATGACAGCATACAATAATGGCAGAACAGGAATCGTAAACGGAATTTTCATATAATTCATAGACTGAAAAAGAAGATAGGTGATACCTGTCCCAACTGTAAATGTAATAAGGATAGAACCGGCGGCATATAGAATGCCCTCTCGAATCAATAGTTTTATTTGCTGTTTTCTTGACATGCCTACGCTTTCCATGATTGAAAATGTGAGTTTTCTGTTTTGCATACTGCTTGACATTGTATTGATATAGTTTAGCATACCAACTAACAGCAACAGCAGGGCAATCACGGTACCTATTTCAAACATGCCGCCTTGCGAGTCTTGAATGGTTTTCATTTCATCATATTTTGAGATGTATAATAAATCATTGCTGTACGAGCTTTTTTTCAACAGGTTTTTCATCGCATTTTCTGTATTTTCGTTGTAGGACTGATCGTATTTAACAGTCAGACTTAAAATATATGGTTCTTCTGTTAATGTTTTCACATAATCTTCACTGACAATTAGATTTGCACCGAAATTGGTAGACGCTCCGTAGTAACTCTCATAACTGACTGCACTGATTGTGATTTCTAAGGGTCGGTTTTCCGCCGTAAATGAAACGGTACGGCCTAGCCATATTTTGGGTATCTCAAATCCTGCATATTGGAGAATCGCAGTGTTTCCATTTAAGAAGTCTTGCTTGTTTACGGTATTTCCGAGAGCTTCGTTTAAGTAATCGAATTCCACTTCGTCGATCCCCTTCACCATACCATAGTATTTTTCAGGATTCATTCGATAGTCTAAAACTGTCTCAGAGTACGACAGATACGGCTTTATTTTCGAATATCCCTTTATCCAGAGGTCCGCAAAACCGTTGACGGAATAGGGAAAAACGACTGGAATTCCGCTGACTGTATGGACTTCTGCTATGCCCTCTGTGTTTTCAAAATCAGACATAAACTTCTCATTAATTGCCGGCTGCAAAGAAGCCATATCCTCTGTCGTCTGTGTATTGTTCTGTATAATAAAGTCTGCATCTAAATAGTTAGGGTATACGGTTCTGGTTCCCTGACTGTCGATAAGCGTAGTCAGGCAGTAAAAAACGATAAAGCTTGTTGCCAGGGAAAGAATGACAACGATAGTTTTTTTCTTGTCTTTTTTGAACTGATCTTTTGCCATACGCCAATATAAATCAATAGAAACTTGTGAAGTGCGCTTTTTCTTATATCCATGCGAAGCTTCGTTATTTACCCGGTATTTTATAGCTTGTACAGGCGTTATACCGGTTGCAAGACGAATTGGCGTTTGTATACCGCAAAAGAAAGCGAAACCCGTTGTTAAAATACTTAGGATGGGGATTATCGGGTAAAAATGTATGCCGACATTTCCTAACGAAATTCCCAGAATTTTCATAATGTAAGGAATAAGAAGCAGGGAAGTAATTACTCCTGACAGTATGCCTGTAATAATGCCGGTAATGCCTACTGCCAACATCTGTTTTCTGATGAATTGAACCAATTGATTTTTTGTCATGCCTAATGTCTGCAGCAATCCATAGTATCGAATTTTCCCGGAAACAGATAAATAGAGGATATTATATACCAGCAGATAGGCGCTAAAGCAGATCATAAGACACAGTCCGCATACGGCTAGTAAAATTGTCATAGATTTTCCGATGTAATCGGATGATTGAAAAACCTGTTGCTGCGATAAGTCAAGGCTTTCTTCCAGTTGTTCAATCGTTTTTTTCATAACGTAATCGCTTTTAAACTTAGCCATTAAGATTCCGTCGGATTCTAAATGGTACCCGGACTGATGATAAAAATCTTTTGAAACATAGAAATTTGCCTTATCCGTACCATAGCCGCTCCAAATTCCGCTGATAACGAAATCTTTTGTATGAACGCCTGTGTTATCCTCATATGTCATGGAAAAACTGTCTCCGATAGACAAGGAGCTTTTTCCGCATTCTTTGAGGACTTCTTTTGTGGCTAACAACTCATTTTCAGCCTGCGGATAATTTCCACTAAATGCGGTTATTGTCGGGGCTTTCTGAATTTTCCAGAATTCGGTATCTCCCCATAAGAGACCGACATTAACGGTATTGTCTGCATCTGTGCTTTTTACATAACCGGAGTAGGCTTGTGTTCCGACCGTTTGAATTTCAGAATTATTTTTTATGATTTTTTTTTGCTTTTCGGTAAATCCGTTGATTATGGCTATATCATATTCCGAACCGTATAAACGTGTATTCTGCAATTTGCTTAAATCCAGATAAGTTAAACCCACAGTAAAAACAGAAAATATCATAAACGCTGACAATGCAACTGTAACAAACAGGATAATAAATTGTCGCTTATTTGTTTTTACCATATTTTTGGCGAGTTTATTGATAATCGGCTTATTATTGTTTGCCAGCATAGAAATCACCTTCTTTCTTTATTACTGTCAGGTTTACAAGATATACGGGTATTTTCGAAGGCGGATTTCAGGATTTTTCCGTCTTGCAGCCGGACGATTCTGTCCGCCATCTGTGCAACGTCTAAATCATGAGTAATAACAATAAGGGTTTGCTGATATTTTTTTGCAATTACTTTCAATAACCCGATTACATCATGGCTGGCAGAAGTATCCAGATTGCCTGTGGGTTCGTCGGCAAGAATAATAGCAGGCTTTGTCGCCAATGCCCTTGCAATAGCGACACGCTGCTGTTCTCCGCCGGAAAGCATAGAAGGGAGCATTTCTGTTTTATCTATGATATGGAGCGTTTTCAATAATTCCTGAATATACTCCTTATCTATCTGCGCTCCGTCAAGTTCCAGTGGAAAAATGATATTATCGTAGATATTCAAATCCGGAATCAGATTGTACTGCTGAAAAATAAAGCCAACTTTTCTTCTTCTGAAAAGAGCAAGCTGCTGGGGGTTCATTTCTGAAAGCTCCATACCATCTACAACCACTGTTCCGGCGGTAGGGGAATCCAATCCGCCTATCATGTGGAGAAGTGTACTTTTTCCACAGCCTGACTTTCCGATAATAGAAACGAATTCACGTTCCTTTACTTCAAAGTCAACTCCGTCTAAGGCGATTACAGTTTGAGTGCCAACTTCATAATTTTTTTTCAGATCCTTTGTCTTTACAATGATATTTTCCATAGTAATTCCTCCATTTCTAGCTTTATCATAAAATAGAAAAATCACAAACCGTTCACAAAAGGAAAAAATCACAAAACTGTGATTAAGTGAGCAGAAATTTGACTGCTTCGTATGAAATTATAGGGTCTGATTTGGCATATAGATATAAAAGGTGCTCCCTCTGCCGACTTCTGACTCCACTCTAATGTAGCCGTCCTGCATTGATATGATTTTTCGTGCCAGATACAGACCGATACCTATTCCCTCGTTGTCATGCACTTCCGGTTCACGATAGAAGCGCTTGAAAATCGTTCCCTGTCGTTCTTCAGGAATACCTTTGCCCGTATCCGCAATACTGATTTTTGTAAAAATTTCTTCTCGATTTACAGAAATATGAATATTACCTCCGGTTGCTGTATATTTGACCGCATTATCGAGAATATTAAAAATCGCCTCTTCCGTCCATTTTTTATCATGAACCAATTTGAGCGTTTCATCATATGTAACATATATCTGAATATATTTCTTGTCTGCATTTGGAATGATCGCTTCAATCGCTGCCGCAAGTGTTTCTGCAATAAGGTTTTCCGATTTGCGAATTTTTATTGTGCCTGTTTCCAGTCTTGAAATTTTTATCATGCTTTGGAGCAGAAAGTCAAGTTTATTCACCTGCCCGGCCATTTTTTCAAGATATTCGGTGTTTTTTATGCTCGTTTCATTGAAAAGCATTTCCTGATACAGTTTAATGTTTGCAAGAGGTGTTTTTGTCTGATGTGAGATGTCTGATACCAACTCTTTCAGACTTTCTTTTTCTTCGTAAGTTTCTTGATTTTTGCGAGTATACATATCTGAAATTCGACACAATTTCTCATATATCATTCCCCATAGGTCGTCTTGCTGATAAGTAACCGTATCTAATTTTTTGTCATTCAGCAATTCATTTAAGCTGCTGTCTAATCTTTTGGTGAGGTCGTAAATATCTCGTTTCAGGCAATAGTTTTTCCGCAGCAAATAGGAAGTAGTTCCTGCCAGCAATGAGGTAATTAAAATACATATTATTTCCATATATATCCCATTCCATATACATTTGAAATATAGCTATGTTCTTCAGTTTCAATTTTTTTACGCAATCGGTTGATATTTACAGCGAGAGCGTGTTTATCTAAAAGCTGAACATTCTCCTCCCATAAAGAATCTAACAAGACAGAATAGGTCAACAATTGTCCTTTGTGTTCGATTAGCTTTTTCAAAATGCGATATTCCGTTGGAGTTAAGGAACAATCTTTTTGTGCTGTCTGCACCACGCCTGATTCGAAATCAATTTTTAAAAAACCATCCTCATAAACGCTCCGTTTACCTGCATTTCTTGATAAGATAATAGAAATTTTTTTCAGTAAAATTTTCATTGAGAAGGGTTTTGTTACATAATCATCCGCGCCTAATTCGTAGCCGTTTAAAACGTCGTCTTCTAAATCACGTGCAGAAAGGAACAGTACATAAATATTGCTTCGTGCTTTTAACCATTTACAAAATTGAAAGCCGTCTCCGTCGGGCAGATTGACGTCCAGAATTGCCATATCAAAGGTATGATTACTAAGAAGAACCTTTGCTTCCTTACAGGTATAGGCGTTTGATACACGATAGCCTTCCTTTTGCAAAGAATCAGTAATTGTCTGATTCAACTCAAAATTATCTTCAAGTACAAGAATTGTATAGATATGTCATTCCTCCCTTATAAAAGTCTACACGCATATTTTAATCAAGATTTTGCATGAAGTCCATACCTTTTTTGGGGTGTCAATTTTGGTAAGATCATGTGATGAGAGGATAAGGAAAACATTTGCACAAAAGTGCTTGTAGCGCTGGAAATATATTGATATAATAAAAGCATGATAGCAGTCTGTATCAAATAAACGTGAAAAGGGGTTGGACATCATGCGAATTACAATTAGTGGCAGAAACATTGAGTTGACAGACGGACTGAAGGCAGCGGTAGAGGAGAAGATCGGTAAGCTGGAGAAGTATTTTACACCGGAGACGGACGTTTATGTAACGTTAAGCGTGGAGAAGGAGAGACAGAAGATCGAGGTTACAATACCGGTAAAGGGTAATATTATCCGTTCGGAGCAGGTGAGCAACGATATGTATGTTTCGATTGATCTGGTTGAGGAGATTATTGAACGTCAGCTGAAAAAGTACAAGAATAAGATTATTGCACAGAAGCAGAGTGCAAGCAGTTTCCGCAAGGAGTTTATTGAAAAAGATGTGGACGCGGATGATGAGATTAAGATTATCCGTACGAAGAGGTTTGGAATGAAGCCTATGTATCCTGAGGATGCATGTGTACAGATGGAACTTCTGGGACATGACTTTTTTGTATTTATAAATGCGGAGAGTGACCAGGTGAATGTTGTTTATAAGAGGAAGGGCGGAACATACGGGTTGATTGAACCGGAGTTTTAAGAGGTAACAAAGAGGGATATCCCGGAAATGAATGATTGTGTTTTATGAACATTGCCTATCCTGTTGACAGAGTGTTGTGTTGTCAGCAGGATAGGCGTTTTTTATATCATAGGAAAGACCTTGTTGCAGTGAAGTGTGAAAGTCTATGACTTTCCTATGATATAAAAAGCCCTCCGGGCAGGATCGCCATGCGGCGGAGAGGAAAAATGCCGCATATGCGGCCCGCCGCAGGCGGAGAATCCGGCAGAGCCGGATTCTTTGTTCTATCATAGAAAGGGGTAATTCGTTATTTAGGGCTGCTGTATTGCCGCTTTTGCCGCTGCAAGGAACTGCGTTACTACCTCAGACGGCTTCGGGGCGTGGAGCAGTCCGTAAGGAATGCTGTGTTCCCATTCGACAGGAATCACTTTTAAAAGCGGGTGCACATTGGCCCATCCCGAAATGGCCAGCAGTACGTCATTGCTGTTTTCGCAGCGATTAAAGATATTCATATTATAAAAATCAAAGTCTACAATATGGATTTGACTGTGATTTTGCCAAATATCATCGCGCAGCCGATCGACATAGCGGCTCCAGTCCCGGCGCATTAGCAGCAGGTTTTCTCCATAAAGATCCTCTATCTTTAGTTTGTCCTTTGCGGCGAGCCGGTGATGGACCGAAACTGCACAGCAAAACGGTTCGCGGGACAATTCAAGTCCTGCGCAGCGTCGCAGATCAAGCATGGTTTCATCAAAAATGCCGCCTATTACATCAATGTTTTGTCCGAGGTTTGCCAAGATTTCTCTGGCATTTTCCGGAGTATTTTCAAAAGGAATAATCTGAAATTTGATGTCGGGACACCGGGCTTGGATTTTCGGCCATAGCTGCATCAAAAGCTGGGCAGGGGTCATCGGGGAACTGCCAATCCGAATGACATTTGTATCTTCCTGCATCGCGTTTTTGGCTCTTGTCACGGCATCTCTGCAATAACGTATAATATATTTTGTATCCTGATATAGGGATTTTCCCGCTTTTGTCAATGTTAATCCTCTGTGTGTCCGATCAAATAACTTTACGTCTAAAGAAGCCTCCAGCAGATTGATTTGTTTGATTACTGCGGTCGGAGTAATATAAGATTCTTCGGCGGCTTTATTGAAGCTGCCGGCATCCGCTACGCGGATGAAGGTTTCCAGTTGCGGGTTATACATTGAAACACTCTCCTTTCCTAAGGGACAGGGCGTCACTCGCTATACGATTATTATATATGGAAAAGAAAACAAAGACAAGCATGCATTGAAAGCATATAAGATTTTGCGCAGCTTTCCGGCGTCCGATTTTTTTCTTTGAATTTTACAAAAATGTCTTGTGACAAATACAAAGTCCATGATATAATTTGCGGGGGTGCTAAGGAAAAGGAGTTATTAGCAGCATGGCAAAGTACATGGTAGGAGATTATATTTATGATTTGAGGAAATTGAGAGGGTATACGCAGGAGGAGCTTGCGGAGGGAATCTGTACGACAAGTACCCTGTCAAAAATAGAGAACGGTGGGAGAACTCCATCGCCCGCGACATATGAGGCGTTGATGCAGAGACTTGGCGGTCAGACGTCTCTTTTTTCATGTTTTGTTGGAAAGAGAGAGCTGGAGGCAGCCGGTTTTTGCAGGGAAATCTTAAGCATTATGGCACGCAATGAGACGGAATATTTGGAGGCGGCTTTGGAGGAGTATCATATTTGGACCGGAGAGCATCCGTTGGAGGAAACACAGTTGACGCTGTATATGGGAGCTGTTTATCATACGATAGTGAGAGAAAAGCCCAAAACAGTTTTAAAGGAGCTGTATCGGGCGTTACATATCACTACACACGAGGATATAACAATATGGAGAGAGCCTGACAGAAGACTGCTTACTTATGATGAAATTGTTATTTGGAATAACATTGCAATCCAATATAAAAGGCTGGAGCTGACAGGGCGTGCGTGCGATATCTGGTATGGATTAAAGGAATACTTTAACGGTAGGATAATGGACGAGGAGGAGAGAGCGAAAATGTTTCCGGTGATTCTCTATAATCTTTCGGCAGCGCTTTTAGAGAAGAAGGCGTACGAGGAGGCGCTAAGATACAGCGAGATGGGAATCAGGATGTGTGTGAAATTTGGAAAATTATTTCCTCTGCCATATCTGCTAAATCAGAAGTCCAGAACATTATTGGCACTTGAAGCATTTAGTGATGCAAAGGAGGTGTGCCGTCAGTCGGAACTTATTTTTCGGGTTATGAAAAAAGAGAATCCTGACTGTACAGGGGAAATGTCAATAGCATTTTAATTTAGATACATATAAACAAAAGAAAAAAGCACCCCCAAAGGACAGGATTTGCAATAAATTAAGCATATCATGCAATACATCGCGACTTGTCATGTGAAAAAAAAAGGTATACTATAAAGAAATAATTATAATAAATAGTAAGAAGTGGTAACAGGTCAGACAGAAAGGAAATCAAAATGGATATTATAGTTTTGGCGGGCGGTCTTAGTACGGAGAGAGATGTATCATTTACAACGGGAAGCATGGTGAGTGAAGCGCTCAGGAAAAGAGGACACCGCGTTATTTTGCTGGATGTTTTTATGGGATACAGTGACAGGGAAGAGGATTTGGACGGGATATTTGAGCGTTCCGTGGAGGTCAGTGTAAAGGTAGAGGGAATTTCCGAGACGGCGCCGGATTTAAAGAAGGTGAAGGAGGCCAGAAAGGATCAGTCTGACTGCTTTTTCGGACCGAATGTAATTCAAATGTGCCGTATGGCGGACATTGTATTTATGGCGCTTCATGGAGAGAACGGGGAGAACGGAAGAGTACAGGCGGCCTTTGATTTGTTCGGAATCAAGTATACGGGAAGTACATATATCGGAAGCGCAATCGCAATGGATAAGGAACTCTCGAAACAGTTTTTTCGTGTGAACGGGATTCCGACGCCGCGGGGAATGTTTATGAGACGAAAGGAGCGACTTGATGATTTCTCGCAGACAGGGCTAACGCTTCCGTGTGTGGTAAAGCCGTGCTGCGGCGGATCAAGTATCGGTATTTCCATTGTGCATACAAACGAGGAATATATCCGTGCATTGGACGCTGCGTTTGAACTGGAGGAGAGCGTCGTTATTGAGGACTATATAGAAGGCAGAGAGTTTTCTGTCGGCGTAGTGGATTCCGTGGCATATCCTGTCATTGAGATTGCGCCGATTGAGGGATTTTATGATTACAAAAATAAATATAAGCCGGGAAATACCGTAGAGACATGTCCGGCCAATCTGCCGGAGGAGACGGCGAAAAAAATGCAGGAGTATGCTGTGATGGCGGCGCAGGCGATTGGGCTTTTTACCTATTCCCGCTCGGACTTTTTAATGGATGAAGCCGGAAATATCTATTGTCTTGAGGTTAATACGCTTCCGGGAATGACGGCGACAAGTCTGCTTCCGCAGGAGGCCAAGGTAATTGGCATTGAATATGAGGAGCTTTGCGAGAAGCTGATTGAGGTTTCAATGAAAAAATATGTATAAACAGGGCGGATGGTGAGAAGTATGAAAAACTTGACATTGGAAAATATTGCGAAAGCATGCCGCGGAACATATATCGGCAGCGATACGCAGAAAACGACAGAGATTTCAGGGGTGGCGATCGACAGCCGTCTTGTGGAACATGGATTTTTATTTGTCCCGATACGCGGCGAGAAGGTAGACGGACATACATTTATTCCGTCCGTATTTGAAAAGGGTGCGGCGGCGGTTTTGTCAGAGGAGGAGCTGACGGATGCTAAGGGGCCGTATATTCTGGTGGAGTCCTCGAAGCAGGCGCTAAAGGATCTGGCGGCGTATTACAGACAGAGTCTTTCGGTAAAGGTAGTCGGGATTACGGGGAGCGTCGGCAAGACAAGTACAAAAGAAATGGTTGCCTCCGTTCTGTCGCAGAAATATTCTGTTTTAAAGACGGAAGGAAATTATAATAACGAAATTGGGCTCCCACTGACAATTTTTAAAATCAGGGAATCGCATCAGGTGGCGGTTTTGGAGATGGGAATCTCGGAGTTTGGAGAGATGCACCGTCTGGCAGCGATGGCCAATCCCGATATATGTGTGATTACAAATATTGGTTTGTGTCACTTGGAAAATCTTAAGACGCGGGACGGAATTTTAAAGGCAAAGACAGAGAGCTTTGCACATATCAGAGAGGGGGGCATTGCCGTATTAAACGGTGATGACGATAAACTTTCGACCATCTCTATGGTTAATGGGACCCATCCCGTTTTTTATGGAATCGGCAAGGAGTTTTTGCCGGCGAAGGAGGAGTCGGAAATGATTCCTTCTGTAAAAAAGCAGGTATATGCATCTGATCTTAAGAGCCTAGGCCTTGCGGGGACAAGAGCGTGTATTCATATTGGGGATGAAAGCTTTGAGGCGGCTGTACCGCTTCCGGGAGAGCATAATGTATATAATGCTCTTGCGGCGGCGAGCGTTGCAAGCCGTCTCGGACTTACGACAGAGGAGATAAGAAACGGGATAGAAAAGGCGGGTACAATCAGCGGCAGAGCAAATATGCTGCATGTAAAAGATATGCTTGTAATTGACGATTGTTACAATGCAAATCCCATATCCATGAAGGCGTCGCTCGATGTCCTGAGTAAAGCGGACGGGCGCAAAATAGCGGTTTTAGGCGATATGGGGGAGCTTGGTGAGAATGAAAAGAGACTTCATTACGAGGTGGGGGAATATCTTGCGGGAAAGAATATTGATCTCTTATTTACCGTGGGCAGCCTTGCCAAAGAAATAGCGGCAGCAGCCTACGGTAAATGTGAAATATATTCTTATGACGACAGAGAAGCGATGACGGCGCAGCTGTTAAAGCGTCTGCGGCCCAATGATACAATTTTGGTGAAGGCGTCTCATTTTATGGAATTTTCCAAGGTGGTTGCCGCGCTCTGTGAGTAGAGTTATCGGCACGGATTACAGGTATTTTTTGTTGTCTTTGAGCATTTCATGCACGCGTTCCTGCGCGTAGGCGGCAAGCTGTCTTTGTTCTTCTTTTGAGAGTTCGTTTAGGAGAATCGGCTTGCCGTACTGTAAGACCACGTGTGTCTTATGTACGCTTGGGAAATGCGCTTCTAAAATATCGGCGGAGTTGGTGATTGCCATCGGAACAATCGGACATTTTGTCTTCTCCGCCATCTTAAAGCTTCCGGCCTTAAAGGGGAGCATTGCGGTATCGTCAGCGCTTTTGCTTCTTGTCCCTTCCGGGAAAATGCACATAGAGATTCCGTTTTTGATCTGGTCAATTCCGGTAAGGATGGTTTTTAAACCTTCCTTCATATCCGTGCGGTTTAAAAACAGGCAGTAGAGCCGCCGCATCCATGTGCTTAAAAGGGGAACCTTTGCGATATTGTCTTTAGAGACATAGCCGGTAAGTCCCGGGCATCTGGCATATGTAATTACGATATCAAAGTAACTTCTGTGATTGCCAATGTAGAGAACCGGCCGGTCTTTTGGGACATTCTCTTCCCCGATCACTGTAAGCTTTGTGCCGCAGATAAAGAGAACGACCTTAAACGCCCACTGGACAATCCGGAGACTGCTGAGATCTGCTGCCGGTTTGTTGAATTTACGGAGTATCCATTCCACAAAAAGAACAGGAATACTCAGAATCAAAAAAAGAATAACAAAAAGTAATGCAAGAATCGTGCGAACCATAAAAAATCCTTTCTATTCTCGAAAGTAAAAACTGCGATATTAAATGTAACAGACAAGCTGACCTGTTACTATTAAGCTACATTATAATGTTTCAAACGGTAAAATACAAGATTTGTTTTGGCATGTTTTCCCATTTAGTTCATAAAATGAAATAAGAACGGATATGGAAGAAAAAATGACAAGGAAAATAAAGCTTTTTGCCACGGTTTTTGCATTCCTTTGTCTGACAGGCTGCGGTATGTCGCAGGCGGGAGGCGCAAAGGTAGCGGATATTGATTATACGGTCGTGGAGGATGAGAAGGTTCCAAAGGATCTGCTAAAGACGATTGAGGAGAAAAAGAAAGCGGATTTTAAGATGACTTATGAGGAAGGAGAGCATTTGTATATTGTGCGGGGATATGGTCAGCAGGAAACGGGCGGGTACAGCATTGCCGTAAGCGATATATATCTGACGTCCAATGCTATTTACTTTAAAACGACGCTGATTGGGCCCGGGGAGAGCAGCGAGGCGGCGAAGGCGCCGAGTTATCCGTATATTGTCGTGAAGGTGGAAAAACAGGGGAAGAATGTGGTATTTGATTAAAGCGTGATGATTCCGGCGCACGTAGTATAAAATATTTGACAATAATTTAACGCAGTGATATACTGAAGCGAGAAAAGTGTATAAGGAGGAGAAGGTATGCAGAAAAATCAGATCGATAAAGTCCGAGCCTCTGTATTGCAGCAATGTGGAAGCAAGGTCCTTATTCAGCTGGATCGCGGAAGAAATAAGGTCGATATCCAGGAAGGTGTAATAAAGGACGCGTATCCAAGTGTTTTTACTATCTTGGTCAATGATGATGTGGAGGGGAATCCCCCGCAGCTTTTATCCTTCAGTTATACAGATATAATTACAAGAGAAATCCGCATGAAATTGTGTTGATAAGAAAAAGAGAATAAAGTCCCCCATTGCTGAATAAAATGGAATAAAGATTCAGGATGGGGGACTTTTTTTGTGGAATTAAGGAAAAAATATATTCACATGAATTGCGAAAAAGGACGGGCGTTAAGTCAGATTACACTGGACGATGATTATAACCTTCCGGATTATAAGCCGGATATCGTAAAAATAATGAAGGATAAGGGCGAAATACGTTTTGATGAGGTCAAAGCAAGCGACGGACATATATACATAAAAGGAACATTGAATTTTTCTGTGCTCTATCGCAGCGATCAGGATGAAAAAAAGATCGACAGCCTAAACGGGAGCATACCGTTTATGGAAAATATCAGTATGGACGGTGTGACGGAGTTAGATCCGGTGGAGCTGGAAGCGGAAGTTGAGGATTTGAGCATCGGCGTTATCAATTCCAGGAAGCTAAGTGTGCGCGCGCTTGTGATGCTGAAAGCATGTATACGCGAGACAAGGGATGAGGCGGTAGCTATTGATGTCGGCAGTGAAGAGGCTCTTGAGATGCAAAAAGAGAGCAGAGATGTTTTACAGCTCTTAGAGTGTAAAAAAGATAATTTTCGTTTCCGTAAGGA
Organism: uncultured Roseburia sp.; assembly: GCA_947564465.1. Classification (GTDB taxonomy): domain Bacteria; phylum Bacillota; class Clostridia; order Lachnospirales; family Lachnospiraceae; genus Roseburia_C. The sequence continues at coordinate 13,758 of CANOCV010000039.1, forward strand.
GATACCGCTGGCGTCGAGTAAGCCGAATATTCGTGAGATTCTCTGGAGAAGCGTACAGGTCCGCGGGCTTGAGAGCCGTTTGAAAAACGGGGAAATAGAGCTTACGGGAGAGATTTTGGTATATGTACTTTATCTGGGAGAGGAGGATGAAGACAGACTTCAGTGGATAGAGACAACGGTTCCTTTGACCGGAAGTGTAGAATGCAGTAACTGCGAGGAAAATTCGATATATCGTGTCTCCGTTTCTCCTCGCAGCAATGATATTGAGGTAAAGCCGGATTATGACGGGGAGATGCGGACGCTGAATCTGGATATGGTGCTGGATCTTGATATCTGCCTTTGGAAGGAGGAGAATATGGAAATTCTTAAGGATGTCTATTCTCTTTCAAAGAAGGTTGTTCCGGAGTATGAGGAGGGTGTGCTGCCATATCTCGTCGCTAAAAATTATGCAAAATGCAAAATCGGAGACAGGATACAGCTTGACAGTGAACAGGAGAATATTTTGCAGATTTGTATCTGCGAGGGAACGGTCAGCGTTGAGAATACGGAATATAAGCCGGAGGGAGTGAAAGTCGAGGGAACGCTGAGCGTGGAGGTAATGTATATTACGACGGACGACGCGATGCCTGTCGGAACCTTAAAGGGACTGATTGGATTTGAACAGCTTATAGAGGCACCGGGAGCGGATGAGGAGACGGAGTTTGAGCTGGAGGCCGGAATAGAGCAGCTTGGCGCTTTGCTGGTGGACAATACGCAGGTGGAGATTAAGGCGGTTGTCAATTTGAACCTGATTGCCTTCGAGAACAGGAAGATGCAGAAGCTTGTCTCGGTGAGGGAGGAAGGTGAGAATCTTGAGGAGCTCCAGCGCAGACCGGGAATCGTCGGATATATTGTAAAACCGGGGGACAGTCTTTGGGATATTGCGAAGGAAAACCATACGACGATGTCGGAACTTGCCGCAATGAATCAGCTTCCGTCGGAAGAAATTGGGGCGGGAGATAAATTGCTCATTGTAAAGAAGGTTTGAACGTGTTAAAATTTATACAGTCGCGAAAAAAGTGAGGTATTTCATAAAGTACAAAGGAGCGGTTAGATTGAAGTTGACAGATAGCTTAAAAACGGAAATGAAAAAAAGGACAATCAGGAATCGGATTTTGGCATCCGCACTTGTCGCTGTTATCGGTATAGGATGTGTGCCGACGGTTTACGCGAGTGCCAAATCCGATGCGCAGAATAAAAAGAATCAGGCACAGTCCGAGCTGGATGCCAAAAAAGATGAAATTACGGATATTGAGAATAAGAGAGAGGGGCTTCAGGGAGAAATCAATAAGCTTGATGCGGATCTGGTAGGCATCATAACCAGCATGAATATATTGGACGGAGAGATTGCGGACAAGCAGACGGAGCTTGATGCGACAAATGTAAAGCTTGAGGAAGCGAATAAGGACGAGAGACGGCAGTACACCAACATGAAGGCTAGAATCCGTTATATGTACGAAAACGGAGATTCAAGCCTGATAGAAGTGATACTCGGGGCGAAGAATTTTGCGGATTTTCTGAACCGTGTGGAATATGCCAGCCAGGTGTACGGACATGACAGAGATTTGTTAGAGACATATAAGGAGACATGCCAGCAGATTGAAGATTATAAGGTGCAGATTGAGGGTGATGTCGCGGAGCTTAAAGAGATGCGCGGCGCCTATGAGGAGCAGGAGAGAGAGTATGAGAACATGATTGCTCAAAAAAGGGAGAGCATGGCGGATTTTGACTCGCAGCTTGCTTCGGCGAAGCAGCTCGCCTCACAGCTCCAGAGTGTGATTTCAGAGCAGAACGATATTATAAGCCAGGAAGAAGAGAAGGAACGTAAGGAGAACGAGAGAAAGCGTCTTGAAGAAGAGAGACGGCGCAAGGAGGAAGCGGAGAAAGCACTCGCAAATGCGAATAATAATAGCGGAAATACCGGCGGCAATAATAGTGGGGGCAGCTCCGGCGGTGCAACGGGTAGCGGAGGCAGCTCCGGCGGTACAGCGGGGAACGGAGGCAATTCCGGCAGTACAGCGGGCAATGGAGGCAGTTTGGGCAATGCCGCGGGCAGCGGAGGTAATTCCGGGGGCAATAGTAGCGGGGGCAGCTCCGGCGGTACAGTGGACGGCGGAGGAAATAAGAATCCGTCGTATAAGACGAATGTCAGCGGCAGCGCTGTGGTAAATTATGCCTGTCAGTTTATCGGCAATCCGTATGTGATGGGAGGGACAAGCCTGACAAACGGCTGCGATTGCTCGGGATTTGTCATGAGTGTATTTGCTAACTTCGGAATCAGCCTTCCGCACAGCTCTTATGCGTTGGCGAGCTGCGGCAGTGAAGTGAGTTATGCAAACGCAAGGCCGGGAGATTTGATTTGCTATGCAGGGCATGTTGCAATCTATATCGGAGGCGGACAGATTGTCAATGCCAGCAGCTCGGCACCGTACCCCGTAGGCGGCATTAAGACGAATTCTGCGACCTATCGCCAGATCTTGACAGTGAGGCGGGTATTGTAACAAAATGGAAGAGACAAGCGTTTGGGAGGCAAGGGTACGATGAAAAACGGGAAAATTCTCCTTATTGTAGCGCTTATTATTGTGGCGGGGACGGTGTTTAGCCTCGCCTCCTATCAGAACACAAGAGATTTGGATTACAGTGAAAGTCTTGAGAAGACGATTGTCACCGTAGACGGAAATGAGCTCACGCTTAAGGATCTGACATATTATATTGTAAAGCAGGAGCTTTCCGTGGAAGATCAGGCGCGGGTCTATGATATAGAGAATACCAACACTTACTGGGGGCTTCGTCTCAAGCGCACGGGAAGATTTGTAAAGATCGAAGCAAAGCAGGCGATTATTGACGCGGCTGTCCATGATGAGATTTTTTACCGGATGGCGAGAGAGGAGAACATCCTTCTAAGTGAAGAGGAAGAGGAGCGCCTTTTGTGGATGCAGTATGATTTTTGGGCGGATTTGGAGGAAGAGCAGATTGACAGGCTCGGCGTGGAAAAGGAAGATGTGGATGCCGTTATGGAGCGCGTTGCAATCGCGCAAAAATATCAGATGTTATACACGCCGCAGTACAATGCGGACAGCGAGTATTTTGACGTGGGGGAAGAGGGCTATACGCAGCTTTTGAAGGAACACAAATACAAAGTAAACGAGTCGGTCTGGAAACGGATTCCCTTTGGAAATATTATTTTAGACCATGGGGTGCGCACTGATTAGATTAAAAAAGAGTAATCCCACCGGGATTTGGAAAGAAGAAAAGAATATGTCATTAAAAATTGGAAGAAACGAGCCATGCTGGTGTGGCAGTGGCAGAAAATACAAAACATGTCATGAAGCGTTTGACGGGAGAATTGCATGGTTAAAAAGCCAGGGACACAAGGTTCCTTCCCGTGCAATTATAAAGACACCGCAGCAGATTGCGGGGATCAGAGAGAGCGCGAAGATTAATATCGCAGTTTTGGATTATGTGGCGGAGAACATTCGTGCAGGAATGAGCACCGAGGAGATTGACCGTATGGTGTATGAGAAGACGACTGCGATGGGCGGGATACCGGCTCCGCTGCATTATGAAGGTTTTCCAAAGAGTGTGTGTACTTCGGTGAATGAGCAGGTATGTCACGGAATTCCTTCCGAGGCGGATATTTTGCGGGAGGGAGATATTGTGAATGTGGACGTGTCTACAAACTTAGACGGTTACTATTCCGACTCTTCCCGAATGTTTATGATCGGCGAGGTCAGCGAGGAGAAGCGGCGTCTGGTGCAGGTGACGAAGGAGTGTGTAGAGATCGGCTTAAAAGAGGTAAAGCCGTGGGGATTTTTAGGTGATATGGGTCAAGCGGTCCATGATCATGCCTATGAAAACGGCTATACCGTGGTACGTGAAATCGGCGGCCACGGAATCGGGCTGGAATTTCATGAGGAACCCTGGGTCGGATATAACAGCAAGCGTGGACAGGAGATGGTAATGGCGCCAGGCATGATATTTACGATAGAGCCGATGGTGAATATGGGAGGCGCGGCGATTTATGTGGATTCCGAGAATGACTGGACAGTCTACACGGAGGATGGGATGCCGAGTGCGCAGTGGGAGATTCAGGTTTTGGTTACGGATGACGGAGCCGAAATAATCTCATACTAAACGTTTCACCCTGGTATTTCTCAAGGTGCTTGAAAACAACCACAGCGGCGATAGCGATACCGGAAAGGCGAAGTGAAAGCAGGCCGCAGGTCAGGCAGTTTAGAACCGAAAATGTAAGAAACGTGAGGATAGAACGAAATATATGAGGTTCAATCACAACTACAAGTGAATAAGAAAGATATGTTGCTGCGAGGATGATGACCGGCTGCCAGATCGGAAACAGGCCAAGCAGCACTCCAAAGGAGACGGCAATGGCTTTGCCGCCTTTTTTATAGTCAAAAACCGGGAAAGCATGTCCTAAAACAGGAGCAAGCAGGATCGGAATGAACAGCAGGGACTCCACAGCCGCGTGTTTGGCGGCAAAATATACGGGCAGAAAGCCTTTCGAGAGCTCGCAAAAGAGTACAAGCGTACCGATAAGGATGCCGCCTGATTTGTAGGCGTTTGCGGTTCCGGGATTGCCGTCGCTGCTTGTATCTACGATGTCCTTGCCGCATAAAAGCTTCGGCAGCCAGTAAGCGTAGAGAATGCTGCCGGAGAGGTAGCCGGTGAGTGTAAAGAAAAGATAATTCATAGTGTTCTCCCTTTATTTGTCAAAATGTAATTGTTCCAATAAATCAATAATGTGCATTGCCGCATCGGGCCTGCGGTTTAACTGCTGTTTTTTTTGCATTTCAAGGGCCGCGTCGGCATTGTTCGCTAAGATCTGTCCAAGGCGTATCTGTTCGATTAGGTGTTTGGACGCAAGGGAAAGTCCGCGCTTTTGGAAAAATTCGCTGTTTTTCGTCTCACAGCCCGGAATCGGGGCCGTGTGGACAATCGGAATATTTTTTACCAGCGCTTCGGTAGAGGTAAGACCTCCCGGCTTTGTAAAAATGACGTCGCAGGCATCCATATAAAGAGAAACGTATTTCGTGTAGCCAAGGATATGGACTTGCTTGTTTCCGTGAAATTGGCGTTTTAGTATGCGACGGATTTTCTCGTTATTGCCGCAGATGATAATTATGTGTTCCCCGTTTTTCAAACGCTTTGCAAGTGCAAGGGAGAACACGGCAAGCTTGCCAAATCCCATGCTTCCGCTCATAATCAGATAGATCAGCTTATCCTTTGGAAGGTTGCATTTTTCCCTTGCCGCCGCTTTGGTCATCCGTTTCGTGAATGCCTGCTTTACCGGAATCCCGTATGGCAGCAGTTTCTCTTTCGGAACTTTCCGTTTCACATATTCTTCGGCTAAATCCTCATGCGGGATGATATAATAATCACAGTCGGTTTCTTCCCAGAACGGAATACAGGTATAATCGGTGCCGACGGCAACGGTTTTGACATGCAGCATATGACGGCGTTTCATGTAGGTCAGAGTTTCCGCAGGATATAAATGCGGACAGACTACAACATCAAAATGATTGGCCTCAATAAAATCGGCAAGCTTTTTCGCCAGCCTTGCATTCGCCCAGTAAACCGGTGATTTGATACGTGGATTGCTTATGATAAGGGCAAGCCTGTAAATAAAACCGAAAAAGTGGGGAAACGAGCGGGCAATGTTTATATAGGCGCCGCTGATAAGCTTTGAAGTATATTCGCCGGATAAGAGCATGACGTCCTGTAAAACGGCTTCATGTCCCCGAAGTCGCGCCGCCTCCAATACCGCATTGCCGGCGGCGTTGTGGCCCTCTCCGGTATTGCAGGATAATATGAGTATTTTCAAAAGAAACATCCTTTCTTTTTTATTTATTATAAATCGGATTCACTGAAATATTAACACAATTCTATTACAAAATCAGGAAAATGGCAACGTTGAAAAAAATATACCGAAAAAAATATTGTTGTTGTAATTCATGGGAAACAAAATTATAATAATAAAGTGGGAAATCCGGTTGTCTTTTCTTGTAGGGGACAGCCGACTTCTTTTATAGGAGCTTACAAAAGAAAAGGAGAGAAGAATGACGTTTAGCGGATTTGATTTGCTTTGGCTGTTTTTTGTATATTCTGTTTTGGGATGGGTGTTAGAGACGGCTGCTGCAGTTGTGAAACGAAGGAGCTTTGTAAACAGAGGGCTGATCAACGGTCCGCTGTGTGTGATTTATGGTATAGCGGCAGTAGTTATTACAATCAGCGGGCAGGAGCTTGGAGCATTTTGGCTTTTTGTAGGTTCCATGATTTACGCAACCGTAATTGAGTGGACGGCGGGACATCTGATTGAAAAGATCTATCACGAGCGATGGTGGGATTATTCTGATATCCGTGGGAATTTTGACGGGTATATCTGTCTGCCGATCTCCCTGCTATGGGGAATTTTGGGACTGATCGGGGTGAAATGGGGAAATCCGCTGTTCTTATCGCTGTTTCGCCTGATTCCATCTGTTCTTGCAAATGTTATTCTTTGGGCACTTGTCGCGGTTTTGGCAGTAGATATTTTGGCTACGCTCTGTATTATGCGGGGAAAGAGCAGACGTATCGATAGATGGAAGGCCTGTGACGCCTACTTGTCGTCGGTCAGCGACCGAATGGGAGGATGGATTCAACGGCGCGTGGAGAGACGGCTTTTAAAGGCCTATCCGAGAAAGAAAGCGCAGGAGGCGGTCAAACAGGAGAAGGTTTTATTTGCAGAGGGCTGCGATTTTTATAAGATTGCCTTGCTGTTTTTTATCGGAGCGCTTTTAGGAGATCTGACGGAAACGGTTTTCTGCCGCTTTACGATGGGCAGATGGATGAGCAGAAGCAGTGTGGTGTGGGGACCGTTTAGCATTGTATGGGGATTTGCAATCGCAGCGGTGACACTACTGCTTTATAAATACAGGAATCGGTCAGAGGGATTTTTGTTTCGCATGGGAGTTTTTTTGGGCGGGGCGTATGAGTATCTGTGCAGTGTGTTCACAGAGCTTGTATTCGGAACCGTTTTTTGGGATTACAGTGATATTCCGTTTAATCTTGGGGGAAGAATTAATTTATTGTATTGCTTTTTTTGGGGAATTGCGGCCGTTGTGTGGTTTCGGAAGCTGTATCCCGTGATTTCACGTTTGATTGAGCGCATTCCGATCCGCATCGGAAAGGCGGTTACGTGGATATTGATTGTGTTCATGGCATTTGATGTTGTTGTTTCCTGCATGGCGCTGGTCCGTTATGACCAGAGGGGCAGAGGGATTTTGGCCGAGGACGGATGGCAGGAGGTTATGGATCTGTATTATGATAACGCGAGAATGGAGCGTGTTTATCCGAATGCAAAAAGGACAGATTAGAAAATTTTAATTTGAAGGGAGGAGATATTGATGGAGCATTTATTTCAGCTGTTAGAGGCGGGAACCTCGCCGTATCAGGCGGTTTCCTATACGGCGGACTATTTGAAAAGCAGAGGTTTTCGGGAGCTTGATTTTAAGAAGCCTTTTTCTCTTGAAGAGGGGGGACGCTACTATGTGATGCCCTATCCGTCCGCGTTGTTTATGTTTGCGGTGGGAAGGAAGCTTTCGGATAAGACGCGGGTGAAAATTGCTATGGCGCATACGGATTTCCCGTGCTTTAAAGTGAAGAACCATCCGGAATATACGACAAAGGCATATCGCCAATTGAATGTGGAGCCGTACGGCGGGATGTTAAAGAGTACCTGGTTTGACCGTCCGCTTGGAGTTGCGGGAAAGGTTCTGCTTCGCACAAAGGATATATATACGCCAAGGATGAGCCTTTTTGACAGCAAGGAGACGCTGCTTGTGATTCCGTCCCTTGCGCCGCATATGGACAGTAAAAGCGGGCAAAAGCAGGAGTACGATATGCAGAAGGAGCTGCAGCCTGTCTATGGAATGGAGAGCGCAGAGTTTATGCGGTACATGGCGAAAAAGCTGGCTGTGGAGGAGGAGGAGATTTTATCGTTTGATCTTTTTTTGTATAATACGGATAAGCCAAAGCAGATAGGCGTTACACAGGAAATACTCAGCGCGCCACGGATTGACAATCTCGCTTCGGTTGCAGCCGTAGCCGAGGCGATAGAGGAGGCTTCGCCGGAACAGGAAATTGTTTTGTGCGCGTGTTTTGATCATGAGGAGGTTGGCAGCCGTTCGAAACAGGGGGCGGATTCCATGCTGCTGCCGAGCTTGCTTAAGAAAATAGAGGCGGGGCTTCTTAGAGAGGAGGGCGCGGGGGCAAAATGGAATATGCAGGATGCGCTGATGAGAGGCTTTCTTCTCTCGGTGGACGGGGCGCATGCGCTGCATCCGAATTATGCAGAAAAGAGCGATCCGACAAATGAAGTGTTTCTGGGGAAAGGCATCGTCATAAAGACAAGCGCCAGCCAGCGGTATATTTCCGACGGAGAGGGGCTTGCGGTGTTAATACAGCTGTGCGGGAGGGAAGGCGTGTCGTATCAGATACAGGCGAATCGTTCCGGAATGCCGGGCGGGCAGACCTTAGGGCCGATTGTCTCTTCGTATCTGCCGATGCCTGGAGCGGATATCGGACTGCCGATGCTTGGGATGCACTCGGCCAGAGAGACGGCTGCATGCAGGGATTACGCTGAGCTTTTGAAGCTTTTGAAGGGATTTTTTATATCATAGGAAAGACCTTGTTACAGCGAAGCGCACTTTTGTTCTGTCTTAGATGTTATATATCTTAAAGGAGATTTTATAAATTTTTATAAATATAGAAAGGATGGAATTATGAAATCATCAACGGATTTAAGGGAGTTATTAGAGAGAATAGACCGCAGGAGTTATCCGGCGTACAAGGATACGAGAGGCGCATATCAGTTTGACAGCTACGTGCTTAGCATTGACCATGTGCAGGGGGACCCGTTTGCTGCGGCGTCAAAGGTCAGTGTGCATATCCAAGGAAGCAGGGCAAAGTTTCCGAAGGAGCTGTACGATACGAGGCAGAAGAGAGTTGCGCTGCAGGATGAGCTTTTGCGCAGATTCCATCGCAGCGTGGAGGAATTTTCGTTTCGGGCAAAGGGTTCGGGAAAAAGCGGGCTGATGGCTGTCAGCCGTCCGGGGCAGGAGATTTTGGAGCGGAGCGCATGCCAGATGGAGGAAGCGGACGGAAGCATTATCTTAAGAATGGAGGTGGGATTTCCTGCTAACGGCAGAACCATCAATTCGAGAGAGCTGATAAAGATCTTTTTTGATTTTCTGCCGGGATGTGTGAAGAAGACTCTGTTCTATCAGTCGTTGGATAAAGAAAAGTTAAAGAAGGTGGCCGAGCTTGCGGAGGATCAGCAGTATATCAGAGAGCAGCTAAAGGAACGGGGACTGGCGGCGTTTGTGGCAAACGGTGCGTATCTTCCGAGAGAATCCGGTGTCTCGAAGCGTCCGATGAAGGGAGCGGTGAAGTTTTTATCGCCCAAATCTCTGGAGGTTACGATGGATTTGCCGAACCACGGGTCTCTTGCCGGGATGGGAATAAAAAAGGGAGTTACCTTAATTGTGGGCGGCGGCTATCACGGGAAATCCACGCTCTTAAAGGCGATTGAGCTTGGCGTCTACAACCATATTGCGGGCGACGGACGGGAATATGTGATTACCGACGACACGGCGATGAAAATCCGTGCGGAGGATGGGCGCAGCATCAGCGGGGTAGATATCTCTATGTTTATCAATCATCTGCCGAACGGCAAGGACACGGTTTCATTTTCTACGGAGGATGCCAGCGGAAGCACCTCGCAGGCGGCGAATGTCGTTGAGGGGATGGAAGCGGGAGCCAGAGTCTTTTTGATTGACGAGGATACGAGTGCGACGAATTTTATGATCAGGGACGAGCTGATGCAGCGTGTTGTGCATCGTGAGTCGGAGCCGATTACGCCTTTTGTGGAGAGAATCCGGCAGTTGTATGAGAAGTTCGGAATATCCACGATTCTTGTAGCCGGAAGCAGCGGTTCGTATTTTCATGAGGCAGACTGTATTTTGCAGATGGAAAATTATGAGCCGAAGGATATTACGGAGTTTGCCAAGGAGGAGGCCAAAAAGTTTCCGCCGGTAAAGGAGGATGCGCCGGAGTGTGAATTGCCGCAGTTTTTGCGCCGTCCGGCCGGAATTAAGTCTAAGGATAAGCGGGATGACAGAGTGAAAATTAAGACAACAGGCTGTGATACGATTTCTCTGAACAAAGATAACATTGATATGCGCTATGTAGAGCAGCTTGCGGATACGGAGCAGATGATGACGCTCGGATATCTCTTAAATTACGGAAAAAATCATTATTTCGGAGGGAAATATACCCTAAGCGCTGTGGTGGATAAGCTCTGCGAGGTGATGGAGAAGGAAGGTCTGTCCAAAATCTGTGAGGGCAGTTATCTGCCGGCGGGACTTGCCATGGTAAGAAAGCAGGAGATTTACGCCTGCATCAACCGCTGCCGAAGCATGCAGTTTCGATAGTACGCGGCACTGTGCGCAAAACGGCGGAAAGGAGATTGGATGAAAGTTACTACATTGTGTTATATTGAGAGAGACGATCAGTATCTGATGCTGCATCGCGTGAAAAAGAAGAATGATATCAACCATGACAAATGGATTGGTGTCGGGGGGCATCTTGAGGAGGGGGAGAGTCCGGAGGAATGCCTGTTACGCGAGGTGAAGGAGGAGACAGGACTTACTCTTACCGACTGGAGATTTCGGGGAATTGTGACCTTTGTCTGTGATGGAGGCGAGACGGATTATATGTGCCTGTACACCTCGGATTCCTTCGAGGGTGAGCTTATAGATTGCGACGAAGGGATTTTGGAGTGGGTGAGAAAGGATCGCATCGGGCAGCTTCCGATCTGGGAAGGGGATAAGGTGTTTTTTTCTCTGATTTCTCAAGGGGCGCCGTTTTTTTCACTAAAGCTCAGGTATCAAAAGGATGAGCTGGTTGAATGTGTATTGGATGGGAAAGATATGTAACTGTTCAGACAAGCTGTTCTGTCCTTGAACTCAGTTTTCGACAGCAAAAAGCGGATTGAAGTTAATTCATTATATGTGGACGGAGGAAGAGTATGTGGATAAAAATGAATGATGAAAGATTATTGTACAGTGGAAGGATTGATTGGAGTGAAAAGGAATTCCCTGTTTTTGTATATCCATGTACATGGGTGAATATACGTTTTACGGGAAATCAGTTGAAGCTTCATGTAGAGAATCACAGGGCATATTGGGATAATTACTTGGGATGTGTTTTAGATGGAAAGCAGTTGTCTTTAATACTTCCGGAAAACGGGAGAAAAGTTCTAGAGATTCCGGTTGGACAATCAAAGAGACAGGAGCACGAAGTGCTTATCTTTAAGAGACAGGATGCCTGCCATGAAGTAAAGTTACTTGGGATAGAACTGGAAGATGGAGCCAGGATCCTTGACCCGCCTAAGAAATCGGACAGAAGAATCGAAGTATACGGAGATTCTGTATCTGCCGGTGAGGTGGCGGAAGCTGTGGATTATACAGGGTGTGCGGATCCAGAGCATAATGGGGAATATTCCAACAGTTGGTATTCTTATGCGTGGATGACAGCCAGAAAATTAAATGCAGAAATTCATGATATTGCGCAGGGCGGTATTGCACTTATGGATGGCACGGGATGGTTTCATGCTCCGGATTATATAGGAATGGAGACGGCATGGGATAAGATTCGTTATAATCCGGAGCTTGGAAAAATCTTGCAGTGGAACTTCAGGAAATATACTCCGCAGCTTGTGATTGTTGCGTTTGGACAAAATGACAGCAATCCAAAAGACTATATGAAAGAAGATATTCATGGAGAAAAGGCGGAAAAATGGAGACAGCATTATAAAGGATTTCTGGAGAAAATCAGAAAAACATATCCGGCTGCATATATTGTCTGCTGCACAACGCTCTTATGCCATGATAAGGCATGGGATCACGCAATCAGGCAGGTGGTAGAAGGACTAGGAGACGAGAGAATTACACAATATTTGTTTAAGCGGAATGGGGAAGGAACGCCGGGACATCTTCGGATATCAGAAGCCGAGGAGATGGCGGAAGAACTTTCGGTTTATATTAAGAGCCTTCACATAGAAGGATGGGAAAAAGGAGAGAAAGAGTATGCCGTTTATTGATTCAAAACTGACGATGAAAGTGACTGAGGAACAGAAGGAAACCTTAAAGAGTGCGCTTGGCAATGCAATTTCGATTGTAGGAAAGCCGGAGAGCTTTTTGATGGTGGGATTTGAGGACGGATATGATTTATATCTGGGAGGAAATAAGCTGGATAAGGGAGCATTTGTGGCGGTCAGCCTGTTTGGAAACGCCTCGTCGGATGCGTATAATAAGATGACGGCCGAAATCTGCCGCATTTTTGGGGAAGAGCTTGGTATTCCGGCCGACGCCATTTATATCACATACGAAGGAGTAAAAGACTGGGGATGGAACGGAAGGAATTTCTGATATGAAGCTAAAATTGATTGCATGTGATTTGGATGGGACGCTTTTACAGGGTGAAGCAAGAACGTGTGGCAGCGAGATATTTCCGTTGATTGAGAAGCTGTACGAAAAGGGGGTCTATTTTGTTCCGGCAAGCGGAAGACAGTACCTGAATTTAAAGCGGCTGTTCGCACCGGTGGGGGAAAAGCTGCTCTATATCAGTGAAAACGGCGCGCTTGTTATGCACTTAGACCGTCCGCTTACGAAAAACGTGTTTGAGGATGAGCTGGCGCTTGCGATCTGCCATGCGGTTTATGATAGACCGGAGTGTGAAATTGTAATTTCCGGAGAGAGAACCGGCTATGTGATTCCCAAAAAAGAAAGCTTTGTTCCGTATATTCGGGATGAAATCGGAAATAATATCACGATTATCGACGCTCCGGAGCGCATCAGCGAGCCGATTTTAAAGGTGTCTTATTTTACGGCGAAAGAAGATAGGGATAAGGTGACGGCTGCGCTGCTCAAACAGTTTGAGGGTAAATGCCTGCTTGTGCCGTCGGGAAACGAATGGGTGGATTTTGCGCCGCTTGGAACAAGCAAGGGCAGCGCGCTTGCAGTGGTCGGAGAAAAGCTTGGAATTGCGCCGCAGGAAATGGCGGCGTTCGGGGATAACGAAAATGACAGGACGATGCTTGAATTTGTGGGGCATCCCTATCTGATGGAAAATTGTAGTCCGAGTATGCAAAATCTTGCGGCCGAGAGGTGTAACCGCGTTGAGGATACGTTAAAGAAAATCTTGGAAGAACTCTAAACTTTAGAGAAATTTAATATAGGAATACCCGTAGAAGCCCCTGCATACAATGTAAAAACAAGTATCGCAGGGGTAAATCCTTGAAAAGTTATATAGAAGAAAGAGCAGTGGAAATTGCAAAATTTATTATTGACAACAATGCAACGGTGAGACAGACTGCGAAGCAGTTTGGGATAAGCAAGAGTACGGTACATAAAGATGTAACAGAGCGTCTAATGCAAATTAATCCATCCCTGGCAAAGGAAGCGAGAAAGGTTTTAGACGTCAACAAATCGGAGCGCCATATCCGCGGAGGGCTTGCAACAAGAGAGAAATATCTGCATCAGCATTTATAGAATAAATGTCTCAAATGGCATATGCAAAACGGAGGTGATAAAATTATAATGTACGAACGCTTTCGCGTTCTATGAGACGGACTGGCAGGATAACTTCTGTTTCTGTAAGCTTTGTTCCTTCCAATCTTTGAATCATAAACTCTACGGCCTTTTGCACTTTCAAAGGCATGTCCTGGTGAATGGTAGTAAGGGGCGGTGTAATCATCCGGCTGATATTCAGGTCGTCAAAGCCTATCACAGAGATATCTTCCGGTACACGAATTCCCTGCTGACGAAATCCTGTCATTAGTCCGGCGGCCATGATGTCGGCAGTTGTTACTACTGCAGTCAGTCCGTCGACTTTTGCCAGTTCGCAGCTGAGTTTAATCATGGAATCCAGATCCATACAATACTGTATCACCAGTTGTTCATCAAACGGAATACCGGCTTCCGCCAATGCAGTTTTATAACCGAAGAAACGTTCTTGTAGTACACCGCCATCCTGAATGAGGGGAGATACGAATGCAATTTTATGATGTCCGCGTTTAATCAGGTAGGAGGTGGCAAGTTTGCTTCCGGCAAAGTCTTCCAGACCAACGTTGCAGAAGGCCGGATGGTGTACATAGCTGTCAATCAGTACGACAGGAAGAGAGAGGGTTGTTAGGGTATCAAAAAATTCATTCCGAAATACACCGGTAACGAACAGTCCGTCTACGTTCCAGTTTCGCAGAAATATTTTTAAATCGTTACTGGTGGCAACTGTACGAAGCATAAGAAAATAGCCGTGTTCCCGGAGAATCGCTTCGATGATACCGACAAAAGAAGACTGAAACGGGTCATCCATAAAATTGGAATTCGGCTGGGAGTCTGCGTGGTTAATAAATGCAATAACCTTAGAAGAGCTGGAAACCAGAGTCCGTGCGGACATATTGGGTACATAATTTAATTCTTTAATTGCCGCTTCAATTTTGGCTATTGTTTCGGCAGAGACTCTGCCAGAGCGTCCATGGATTACATTTGAAACCGTAGTGCAGCTTACACCGGTATAATTTGCAATATCTTTTAGAGTTGCTGGCATAGTTAATCTCCTTTTTCTCGTTTAAAGCTCAATTTATGGTAGCATAAACTGAGTCATAATACAATTTCTGTTTTCGTAGAATTGTTCAGATCGTGAATAGCAACAATATGGAAGTAACAGACCGGTATATTCGAGCTGTTATAAAATGGAAAGCCGTCAAAATGGATAAGTTTTGATGGCTTTTTATATCATAGGATTGGGTGTCAAAAGGTTGTGAAAGAAGTTTTTATTGGCAGTTTGCACAAATACATGCAAATGCTGCTCCAAACGTTCCG
>CANOCV010000040.1 GCA_947564465.1 uncultured Roseburia sp.
TTTCCTCTCCGCCGCATGGCGATCCTGCCCGGAGGGCTTTTTATATCATAGGAAAATCATAGACTTTAACACTTCACTGCAACAAGGTCTTTCCTATGATATAAAATTAAAGGAATATGCTCCCCGCATATTCCTTTTTCTCTACAAACATCCATTAATGATGAAACAAGCGAATCCCTGTAAAGCACATCGCCATTCCGTATTTATTACATGTCTCAATGACATTGTCGTCGCGAATCGAACCGCCCGGCTCTGCCACATATTTTACACCGCTTTTATGCGCTCTCTCAATGTTGTCTCCAAATGGGAAGAACGCGTCAGAGCCAAGTGCAACATCGGTGTTTCGATCAAGCCATGCACGCTTTTCTTCCGCCGTAAACACTTCCGGCTTTTCCTTGAAAATATTCTGCCATGCGCCCTCCGCAAGAACATCCATATAGTCCTCGCCGATATATAAATCAATGGCATTGTCTCTGTCCGCTCTTCCGATACCGTCCACAAACTGAAGATTAAGCACCTTCGGGGACTGACGCAAAAACCAGTTATCCGCTTTGCTTCCCGCAAGACGCGTACAGTGGATTCTCGACTGCTGCCCTGCACCGATTCCGATTGCCTGTCCGCCCTTTGCATAGCATACCGAATTGGATTGCGTGTATTTTAAAGTAATCATAGCGATTGCCAGATCAATCTTTGCACTCTCCGGAATCTCTTTGTTCTCCGTTACAATATCAGAGAAGAAATCCTCGTCTATTTTCAGTTCATTCCTGCCCTGCTCAAATGTGATGCCGAACACTTCTTTGTGCTCAACCGGAGCCGGTACATAATCCGGGTCAATCTCGATCACATTATAATTGCCCTTTTTCTTTGCCTTTAAAATCTCAAGCGCCTCCGGCTCATATCCCGGTGCAATCACACCGTCCGAAACCTCACGTTTAATAATCTTTGCAGTCGCCACGTCACAGACATCCGACAGAGAAATAAAATCGCCGAAGGAAGACATGCGGTCCGCCCCCCTCGCTCTGGCGTATGCATTGGCAAGCGGTGTAAATTCCATGTCAAAATCATCCACCCAGTAAATCTTGCGCTCCACATCCGTAAGCGGAAGTCCTACCGCCGCCCCTGCCGGAGATACGTGCTTAAACGAAGTTGCCGCAGCAAGCCCTGTGGCCGCCTTTAGTTCCTTTACAAGCTGCCATCCGTTGAATGCGTCCAAAAAATTGATATAACCCGGCTTACCGTTTAAAACTTTAATCGGAAGCTCTCCGTCCTCCATATAAATTCTCGACGGTTTCTGATTCGGGTTACAGCCGTATTTTAACTCTAATTCTTTCATCGTATGATTCTCCTATTTATTTTTATTTACAATGCGTGTCTCATATTTCCCCGTTGCAATCTCAATATATCTGACAAAAAGAGAAACCTTGTTATCCTCATTTAAGCTTTCCCAAATCTTATCCGTAAATTCGTCAATACTGCCGTCGATTCCGATCAATTTCGGTTCCCCCTCAAAGCTTGGAAGCGGATTGCCGTCCCCCATATAAGTATGGATAAATCTTCCCTCTCCCGCTGCCGGATTCTCATACGCGAAGGTGTATCGGCTGCAGCTGTCAGGATTTCCGTTATTGCTTTTCAAAATAGACATTGCGTAATTATAGTTTCCATCCTCAACATGCATAATTCCCGAAATACGCGGCGTATAATTCGGCGCATCCGGCTCGAACTCTCTTGTGCGCAGAGCCTGCTCAAAGGTCTGCTGCTTGTCCATCAGCTCGTAAATCGTATCGGTCTGGTCACCGTTTGTCACAATCGTCTTATTGCCCAGAACACGCACCGGCGCGTAAATAATCAAACTTGGGTCGCTTAGCTTCGACGGATCAAACGCCTGCGTGCGGATACCTTCACCGTCCTCAATAAAAATGCGGTTCCTGCTGTTCTCGCTTCTTCCCATAATAAAGTATGCGCTGACCGCATATTTACCGTCCTTTGATTTGCCGATTACAATCCCTCTTCCGGGATATGAGTTGCCCTTTAATTCCTGCTCCAATGAGTTCATTTCCATCTTTGATTCTCCTTCGCATAAATTAGTCTCTATACCTGCTATTTTCATATTATAATCGTAAATGCCTGGGAGTGCAATCCCAATTTCTAATGGATTTTGCCGGCTGCCTGTCACACAATAAACGGTCAAAAAAACTCTTCCAACTGCGCGGCCCGTTTCTCCCATGTGTGATTTTCTTTTGCAAACAGATAAGCCTCTTTTGTATATTCCTCCGACGCGTCCTCCTCACTTAAAAGCAAACGCGCCTTCTCCACAAGCTCTGTCATATTTTCCAGATGATAAAAGACTACATTTTCTCCCTCCGAAAGGATTTCATTGAGGTATTTCGAATCATCCGTCAGGCTTATGGCCCCGTTTAACATCGCCGTAAAAATCCGGTCATGAGCGCCGTCCTTAAACCAAGGCATCACATTTAGCGCCACCTTTGTATTCTGTATCACACGCACACAGTCCGCAGAATCAATCAGCCCGCCGTTTAAAATCAGATTCTTCGGACTTGCGCATTGTAAGCTGTCCCAGCCTTTCCCGAAAACATGCACCTTAAGTCCCGAATCCACCAAAGACCTGACGACCTGTTCCCGGTAAAATGTCCGAATATAAAGATCGAGAAACAACAACCCCGCCTGCGCCGACGCAACCTCAGCCTCCGTCGCCTCCGGAACCTCCCGCAGAATAAATCTCTCCAGCGTCTCGTCGAGAAGCTGCCTAGGATTCCTTCTCAGATCCGTAAAAATTTCGTTATAAAAATCTATATATTCCTGTGTCTGTCCCCTGAAATGCGTCGCCATGTCCGGCAGCGGCACATAATTTCCGATAAATGCAATATCGTATTCGCGCTCCTTATACGCTATTTTCGTTATCTGTTCCTTCCCTATATCCTCCGGCAGAAGATTGCCCGCCAACGGCAGAAAATAACACGGTATCTTAGGAAAAAAGCGATGCATATATTTCACATGGGAACGATCCACACAAAACGTCACAAGATTCTCCGTCGTCCGGCAAAGCTCTTTATAATAGTACAAGGGATGATCTACCATAATACAGTAGCATTTCAGATTCCTTGTCTCCCATACACTCCTGCCGTCGTCCTCCATGCAGTAATCTTCTCTGCTTAAGCCGATAAAATTGAAGGTTAAAAGCGCCGTCGTCTCCGTATTAATAAAGCGCTTCACCTTCTTCATGCAGCCGTCTAAGCGCTCATAATCTATAAAATAAGTCCGATATCCTTTCCTCTCAAAATACGCTGCAAGCTGCCTGGAAAAATACCCCAGCGTCTCCACCGCATTTTCAAACATAACCAGCTTTTCTACCATAATTTTCCTCTTTACAAACTAATTCTTAAAGCTGTGAATCGGAGCCGGAATCCGACCTCCTCTGTTGATAAAGGCTTCACAGGAATATTGATTGACCGGCATAATCGGCGCATAGCCAAACAATCCGCCAAACTCCACCGTATCGCCGACTCCCTTTCCGATTACGGGAATCAGGCGTGCCGCCGTTGTCTTTTGGTTCACCATCCCAAGAGCCATCTCATCCGCAATAATACCGGATATCGTCGACGCCTTCGTATCCCCCGGGATCGCAATCATATCAAGCCCCACAGAGCAGACGCACGTCATTGCCTCCAGCTTCTCAAGCGTAATCGCATTGGCCGTTACCGCATCAATCATGCCCTGGTCCTCGCTGACCGGAATAAACGCACCGCTTAAGCCCCCTACATAGGAGGATGCCATAACGCCGCCCTTTTTCACCTGATCATTCAAAAGCGCAAGCGCAGCCGTCGTCCCCGGCGCCCCCGCATACTCCAACCCGATTTCACAGAGAATATCCGCAACGCTGTCGCCGATTGCCGGCGTCGGCGCCAACGAAAGGTCCACAATGCCAAACGGAATATTCAGGCGGCGGGAGGCCTCCTTAGCCACAAGCTGTCCGACACGCGTCACCTTAAACGCCGTCTTTTTGATTGTCTCACACAGCGTCTCAAAATTCTCGCCGCGCACCTTCTCAAGAGCCGTCTTGACAACACCCGGACCGCTGACTCCCACATGAATCACCGCATCCGCCTCTGTCACGCCGTGAAAGGCGCCCGCCATAAACGGATTGTCGTCCGGCGCGTTACAGAACACTACAAGCTTCATACAGTCGACGGAATCTCTGTCCTTTGAGTGCTCGGCTACCTCTAAGAGAATTTCTCCCATCAGCTTCACCGCATCCATATTGATGCCTGTCTTTGTGGAAGCTAAATTTACCGAGCTGCAGACGCGTTCTGTCCGGCATAGTGCGTCCGGAATAGAACGAATCAGCATTTCGTCCGCCTTTGTCATTCCCTTTGACACAAGCGCGGAATATCCGCCGATCAGATTGACGCCCACCGCCTTTGCCGCCGCGTCCATCGTATCGGCAATCGTCGCAAAATCTTCCGGGCTTTTACACGCCGCCCCTCCGATTAAGGCGATCGGCGTTACGGAAATACGTTTATTTACAATCGGAATGCCATATTCCTGCTCAATCTCTTCGCCGACCTTTACAAGATCCTTTGCAATTGTCGTTATTTTCCTGTATATCTTTTCATTGAGCCTCTTTAAATCGGAATCAATGCAGTCTAACAGGCTGATACCGATCGTAATCGTGCGGACATCCAGATTCTCATGTTCAATCATCTTGTTTGTTTCGTGTACTTCCCATATATTAATCATATCTTATCTCCTACCGCCCTTAAATACGATGCATCATATCAAAGATTTCTTCCCGCTGACATTTGATGGTTACGCCGATTACCTCTCCAAGCTCTTCCAATTCCTTCGCACACTCGGCAAACGGCTTCTCGGATGTATTTAAGTCCACAATCATCATCATATTGAAAAATCCCTGAATGATTGTCTGTGAAATATCAAGCACATTTATATGATTGTCCGCAAGATAAGTACACACCTTTGCAATAATTCCAACAGTATCCTTTCCCACTACGGTTATAATTGTCTTGTCAACTGCTTTTTCCATGTCATTCTCCTCTTTTTGTTACTATTCGCGGCATAAATGCCGCTTATAGTAACGATTCAGGGCGATATATAGTTTTACTGCGCAAAAAACGCCCCTCACTCCTGTATCATGTTCTCAAGGAATGCGCAGCCAGTACGCATTCCTGAGCCGTGAATAGTAACCTTCTTTTTCCTTTATAGCAACAGTACAGATAAACCGACCTGTCACATTTATACTGCAATAACCTTGGAAACTTCGCTTCTGTCCGCCACGTAGATCGGGAAATCATCTCCCTTATAGGGATTATCCCCCAGTGAAACCTCCAGACGCACAGTCTCATAGGCAAGCGATGCGTAATTATTTTCCTGGCTCAAATGCCCAAGCACAACTGCCTTAAAATTATCATGCAGCACTTTCCCCAAAAGCCTGCCGCTGCTCTCGTTCGACAAATGTCCGCGCTCCGAGAGAATGCGCTGTTTTAACGGATACGGATATCTCCCTGCCTGAAGCATATGTACATCGTGATTGGCTTCCAGCAGCAAAACATCCAGCCCTTGAAGCCTTTCTACGATATTATCGTCATATATCCCAAGGTCGGTAATGACGCCCATGGATTTGTCCCCCTGACGCACGATATATGCGACCGGTTCCGCCGCGTCATGGGAGATCGCAATAGGCTCAATCTTCATATCGCCGATTGTAAAATCCTTTCCCGCCTCAATCGGACGAAACAAAAGCTCATCAATCTTACCTACCGAGGGAATCCTCTTGATCGCTTCCACCGTTCCCTCCGTCGCATACATCGGGATTCCGTAACGCCTTGCCACAACGCCGAGCCCCGAAATGTGATCGGAATGCTCATGAGTAATTAATATTCCCTGAAGCTCCGATGTTTTAAGCCCGATTGAATTCAGGCCGTTTTCAATCCTTTTGCCGCTGATTCCGGCGTCGATCATAATATGTGTGTCATCCGTCCCCACATAAATACAATTGCCGCTGCTGCCGCTGGCTATGCTGCATAATTCCATCATATTTCTATCTCTTTCCAATGAATGTCAATTCTGTCTCCGTCAAACAACGGCTGCGTATACTGCGCATCCGCTCCGTTTACCCTTGTTACAATGCCTCTGCCGTTTGACTGCGACAAATCAAAATCAATATAATCAAATATATCTACAAACACGTAACTCTCTTTATTTTCAAGACGGACCGGCCTGCCGTTGACAAAAACCAGAAGTTTTCTCGGCTCGCCCTCCGCCGCCGTCTGCGGCATCTCCCGCTCATACGGCGCAGGATTTTTCCGTTCAGCCAAAGCTTCCGGCCTCACCTCCTCCTCAGGCATCTGCTCCTTCTCACCGCTGTCTTCCTCTGCCAACTCTTCTTCGTTCAGCGAATCCGGCTGTTCTGTCTTTGGCACATTATCCGGCTCCTTTGGCACGAGCGGAGCGGTCGCATAGGAAATCACACTCCACTCGATTTCAAAATTTTCATAGACAAGCGTCTGCATATCGGCAGGACGGTTGTTGACAAATATTTCCTCGTTCTTATCCACTTCCACGTCCATAAACTCCGCAAGCTGGCCTAGCGTGTAATAATTCCGCGTCTCAATCACATCATTCTCCGCAATCTGATAAGAAGGCGGCTCTAAGCTTCCGTTGACTTCTACGAATTTTGTACATGTGATTTCTTTCCGGTTGACGACAAAGGTTATGGTCGATGAGATATATTCCTCAAGCTGCTCAATGGTATAAGCCGCCCTTGTTCCCTCCGTAGAAGGTGAAATTGTAATATAGCAGTTCGGCTCCAACGGCGTATTGATACTCGCCGCTTTTCCGTTTACCTCCACGACTGCGGATTCTCCAGGCTCACCCCGCGCAATTCTTGACTTGCCGTTGACCGTAAAATGAATGGCCTTCCCCCTGCGCGGAAAGAGCTGTTCATTCGGAAATCCCGCCTGAAGCGCCGCATCCACAACAGTCAGACGATTGTTGTCGTACAGCTTAATCCGCTCCCCGTTAAAATGAACCATAATAAAGTTATTTTTCTGTTCATAGTAGTTAAGGCAAATTCCAATCGGCGTCACAAGCAGCGGATCTTTGCGCACTTCCTCCTGTACAAAGTGTATATTTTTCATTACTTCCTCACCCCGAAGCGCAACACGCTCGTAAGGCAGCTCCAGCTTGTCGGCCAGCACCTCCGTAAAGCCGTGTATCTTACCGCCGCCGCCGACAACAAAGGTAGCGCTGACCGATTTTCCAGCGTTTAACTCCTTAATCTTTTCTGCCACCTCCGCCGCAATCTTATCTACGGCCGGCTTGGTCAACTCCCATATTTCTTTTGCCGGAATCGTGTGCTCAATGCTCATAATATCGGAAAACGTTACTTCCTCCTCCATACCGGAAGCCAGCTTCATGCTCTCCGCCGTATTAAAATCAACAAGATAATGCTGTACAATCAGCTCCGTCAGCTCATCCCCCGCATACGGAATCATACCGTAAGCGACAATACTTCCGTCTCTCGTAATACAAATATCACTTGTTCCGGCGCCCACGTCCACAAGCGCAATGTTTAACATACGAAATGCTTCCGGAATCGCAACATTCATTGCCGCAATCGGCTCAAGCGTCATATTAGCCACTTCAAGTCCCGCCTGTCCCACTGCGGAATACAAGCCGTCCACAACATCCTCGGGCAAAAATGTCACAATAATATCCTCGCTGATTTTATCCGCCTTATGTCCCTCAAGGCTCGAAAAAATCTCATCGTTCAAATAGTATTTGACAACAGAATAACCGACACAGTAAAACTTGTACTTTGTATCGTTTTTTTCTTTCAGAATCTCCTGGGCCTTCTCAATCCCCAGCAAATCCAGGGTATGAAGATGCTCACGATCTACCACCGTCTCCTCCGGAAATTCATACTCCACCAGTGTCGTTACCGTCCGGAGCACACGTCCGGCAGCCGCAATACACACTTCCGTCAGGGGCTGCTCAATCTGAGCCTCTAAGTCCCTTTTCACTTCCCCGATGGTGCGCCCTACCCTGCCTATATTATGTATCTGACCGTCCAGCATCGCCCTTGTCTCATGCTCTCTTATACTCTGCGCCACCGCATAAAAGTCTTTATCATCCCTGTATCCCACTGTCCCGACCACATTTCGGGTACCGATATCCAGACCAAATACAAGCTGTACGTTGGTATCATTCGCGTTATCCATCCGTTATTCTCCCTTACTCTTTAAAAGTTTTGCTACGCTGTTAATCATCTCTTCCACCGTCCGGTTATTGTCAATCACCTTTGCACTGGCTTTTATATATTCCGCCTCCTCAAGCTGGCTGGCAAATACCTGGTCTATTTTCGCTTCACTGTATCCCCGATTCTGCGCAAGACGCTGCCTTCGCACTTCTTTGGAAGCATAAATATACCATATTTCATCACAAATTTTATCATAATGTTCCTCAATCAGCAACGCGGCCTCCAGAAAAAGGAAGTCAAGCTCTCCCTTCTTTTCCTCCTCCTCCTTCTGCTCTAAAACATATTGCTTTACTGCCGGATGTACAATGCAGTTTACCTTTTTTCGCTTGTTATCATCTGCAAACATGGACTGCGCCATCGCCGGACGGTCTATTTGGCCGTTTTCCAGATAAACACACTCTCCCGCAAAAATATCTTTTACCGCGTCATAGCAGGCTCCCCCCGGCGCCATCAGCTCTGCGGCAATAACGTCCGCAAACATCGTCCTCACCCCGGGCAGAGAGGAAAGATATGTGAGAACCGCCGACTTACCGGCTCCCACACCTCCCGTAATTCCAATAAACTTCATAATTCTTCACCCGCTCTTATTTCGCTTCATACCAGTTTTTGCCGGTATGCAAATCAATTTCCAGAGTAACCGCAAGCTCTGCGGCATGCCCCATCTCTTCCTCAAGAATCTTAGCCACCTGTTCGGTTTCCTCCTCCGCCGTTTCAATCAAAAGCTCGTCATGCACCTGCAAGATCAGGCGTGACTTTAAGTTTTCCTGCCTGAGGCGTCTGTGGACCCTGATCATGGCAATCTTAATAATATCCGCCGCCGTCCCCTGTATCGGAGAATTCATCGCCACTCTCTCACCAAAGGAACGCTGCATAAAATTGCTTGAGGCAAGCTCCGGCGTCGGGCGCTTTCTATGAAACATGGTTGTCACATAGCCGTCCCTTTTCGCCTGTGTGACAAGCCCGTCTAAAAATGTCTTGATTCCCGGATACGTCTTAAAATAACCTTCGATATATTCCTCCGCCTCCGCACGCGTAATGCTCAAGTCCTGGCTCAATCCAAAAGAACTGATTCCGTACACGATTCCGAAATTCACCGCCTTGGCATTGCGCCTCTGCAGAGGCGTCACCTCATCAAAAGGCACATGAAAAACCTGTGAGGCCGTCATGGCATGAATATCCTGCGCCTGCCTGTACGCCTCAATTAACGTCTCGTCCCCCGACATATGCGCAAGCACGCGAAGCTCTATCTGCGAATAATCGGCATCCGTAAAAATGTAACCCTCTGCCGGAAGAAATACCTTGCGTATCAGGCGTCCCAGTTCCATCCGAATCGGAATGTTTTGCAGATTGGGTTCCGTGCTGCTGATTCTTCCTGTTGCCGTTATTGTCTGATTAAAGGTACTTCGGATTCTCCCGTCCTCATCAATGTAGTTTGCCAGGCCGTCGGCATACGTGGATTTTAATTTTGCAAGCTGTCTGTACTCTAAGATCTGTGCCACAATCGGATAGGAGGGCGCAAGCTTTTCCAATACATCCGCCGCCGTGGAATATCCCGTCTTCGTCTTTTTCCCGTTCGGCATCTGAAGCTTCTCAAACAAAATCACTCCAAGCTGCTTAGGCGAATTGATGTTGAACACCTCTCCCGCACTCTCATAAATCTTTTGCTCCAGCTCTGCGATCTTCTCCCCAAGCTCCTTACCGTATGCCTTTAGCGCATCTGCGTCCACCGCGATGCCCGCCCGCTCCATATCATACAGCGTAAAAATCAACGGCATCTCAATCTCTTTAAAAAGATTCTCCATCCCTTCCTTCTTCAGCTGCTCTGTAAGCAACTGAAATGACTTGAGATTCACATAAGCCATATAGCAGACACATTTCAAAAAATCCCCCGGCTGCTTCTCCATCGCTTCTTCCCACTTTAATTTTCCAAGCAGATCTGCCCTAGAAGGAATCATCTCACCCAGATGATCCTTCGCCACATCCTCGTATGTGTAATCGTTTTTCAATGGATTCAAAAGATAGGAAGCTATTTTTACATCAAAATAATGCTCCGCCTTCTCATCCCTTAAAAATGAAAGCTGAGCCTTCAAATCAAAGGTCGCGCCTGTCACTCCCGCGGCAAGCAGCTCCCCGAGCTTCCCGAACAGATACTCCTCTGTCAAAGATTTGCCTGTTTTCAGGAAACAGATATGCTCCCCTGAAACTGCGAGCGCAAGTCCCAGCGCTTTATCTAAATGACTGATAATCTCAAATCCCACGCATCCTGTTTCTTTCGCCTCTTTAAAGAAACCGTCCGCCTCGGCCAAGTCCTCTATCAGCCGAAAATGGAGCTCGGCTTGATTTTGGGGCGCCTCAACCTGAAAACGGCTTAAAATCTGCTTCAAATCTAATTGTTTACACAACAGATATGCCTCCGGCGTATACAAATCCGATATCTGATTCAGCCTGGCACTCTCAAGTGCATACTCGACAGGCACGTCCAGCTTAATCGTTGCCAGTTCCTTGCTCAACTCGGCCATATCGTAATGCTCCTTTAACATCTGCCTTGCCCTGGCCGGCTTCACTTCCTCCACATGCTCATATGCACGTTCAATACTGCCGTAAGCCACAATGAGATTCGTAGCCGTCTTCTCTCCAATCCCCGGCACTCCCGGAATATTATCCGCGGTATCTCCCATAAGCGCCTTGACATCAATAAACTCAAGCGGCGTCACCTGATAGCGCTCCTTCACATCCGCGGCGTAGTAATCTTCAATCTCCGTCCCTGTCCGCTTTGTTTTGGGAATGCGGATTTTGATCCGCTCCGTCGCAAGCTGTAAAAGATCACGGTCCCCCGATACCACGGACACCGCAAGTCCTGCGGCCTCGCTCTGCTTTGCAATAGTGCCCAAAATATCGTCCGCCTCGTACCCTTCCTGCTCGACCACAACGATTCCCATTGCGCGAAGCATCTCCTTCATCAGCGGAACCTGCTCGCGAAGCTCTTCTGCCATCGGCTTTCTCGTTCCCTTGTAAGCGTCATACATCTTATGCCGGAAGGTCGGCGCATGTACGTCAAATGCAACCGTCAAATACTGTGGCTTCTCCTCCTCAAGTATCTTAAACATAATATTCAAAAATCCATAGACCGCATTCGTATGGACGCCCTGTGCATTCGTCAAATCCGGAATCCCAAAAAACGCTCTGTTTAAAATACTGTGGCCATCTATCAGAACCAGTTTTTCACTCATCTACTCTTCCTCATCCATCATCTCAAAAAATTTCGTGTCGATCTCCGGATAAGAACGCTTCAATGAAATCGGCTTTCCGCTCCGATTGAGGAAGCAGTGTTCACTGACAGCCAGTGTCCTTAATTCCCCCGTCTCTTTGTCCGTCATGCGATAATGTATTGTCAGCTTCACGCCGTTGTAAAAGGCGATCTTTGCCTCAACGATTACCGTATCACTGAAGTGAACCATACTCTTATATTCACACTGTACGGAAATCACAGGGCTGACAATCTCTGCCTCCTCCATCATCTTATAGCTGTAACCCATCTGCTCCATCAAATCCATCCGGGCCTCTTCCATCCAGCGTATATAATTGGAATGGTGTACAATTCCCATCTGATCTGTCTCGTAATATTTCACATGATGCTCATACGGCTTTATCTTTACGTTCTGTAAACCACTGTAAATATCAATCCTTGTATCCTTCACAAATAAGACCCCTTTCCCAAAAATCTTTGACATTATATTTTATCACAGTGAAATTATTTATTCAACGGCTACTTCACAATCTTTACCTTCACCGAATCGGACGGTAAGGACTCCACTTTCATCTTCAGACGGTTTTTCTGCACTGCAGTAACTTTGTAATAGTAGACTGTCCCCTTCTCAAGATTTTTATGTGTGTACCTTGTCGCTCCTCTTACCACGGCAAGCTTTTTATATTCTCCATCCTCCTCCCGCGCATAATATATGATATAATACTTCGCTTTTTTTACTGCGCGCCACTTCAACACGGCTGTTTTTGTGTCTGTATTTACACCGGAAATCTTTGCCACATTTCCCGGACGCAACAAAAACTCTGCCGGTTCGCTGTAATCACCAAAATATCCGAGCGACCGATTCACCGCGCGCACGTAATAGGTATAAACAGCGCCGACATCCAGTCCCTGATCCACGAAGGACAGCGCATCCGTCTCCCCCACCAAAACCATAGTCCGTCCGTTCGACCGATACACCATATAGCGCTCCGCGGCCGTCACTTTCTGCCAGCTGACCGTTACCTTTGAGCTATCCTTTTTTATCCCTACATTATTGACCGTGCCAAGCTGCGGCGTAATCGTAACCGTATTCCCGCTCAAAATTTTTCCGCCCAAATATGCGCTGATTCGATACACAATCACAGCGCTGTCCGCCGTCACGGAATTAGATACGGTATAGCTTGTAACGGAGTTTTTCTTTATGCGCATTACCGTATCATATTTTCCTGTCTCCTTATTATAACGTTCAAGATAATACCCGTCGGCTCCATATACCCTGTTCCAGGTAAGCTTGTCATGCTGTGTCAATTGCTTTGCGGTCTCATTCCAGTCGTATGCGGTGTCCGAGACTGTCAATCCCGTCGGTGCCGAAAAACCTGTCCGAAATGTAATCTCCGTACTTGAAAAATATATACTTCCTTTTTGATCCGCTCCATACGCCTTGATTAAAAACGTATATTTTCTTCCGCTCTTTAACTTCTTTTTCAGACTCAAATTTTCGGTTATCTCAACCAGTGTGTAAGAATCTCCCGGCAAGGCGGACTTGCAGTACACCTCATACCACTGAGCATTGCCTGCCTTTGACCAGGTAAGCTTCACCCTGTCCGCAGAGATGGCTTTTACCTCCGCCTCCATAGCCCCCACCGTATTCTTTGCCCGAGATACCCTTGAATACGGACCATATATCTTTTTCTTGCTCTTGGAATCATAATAGTACGCCCGCACCTTGTAATAATATGTGATGCCAAACGTTACATTTTTATCCTCATATGTATTTCCGGTCACTTCTCCTATTTTTTTGTAGCTGCCTCCGCTTACTTTTCTGTATATCTCATAGCCCGAAACGTAATCTCTGTTTGCGCCAAGCGTTAATAAAACGCTCCCGTCCTCCGACAGCTTTGTTTTTACCGTCCCGCGCGGAACCGACGCATCTATCCAGTCCGAATCCGACAGCGCGGAAAACAACTCCTGAAAAATATATGCATCCATTGTAATCTTTCGGCGGATTTTGTAGTAATAATCTCCGGGAACAATGCTTTTATCCGTATAGGTACATTCTCCGTCTGCATTCGCCTTTACATTTGCAATCCAGGCATAGGAACTCTTCTTATCTTTTTTTGCACGATAAATTTCATAGGACGCATTGGCCTGCGCTTCCCATTTCACTTCCACGGCCGGTCTGTAAAATCCGGTATAATTCCCGTCCGAGTCTTTGATATCAATACTGACCCGCTGCAATTCAGGCGCATCCGGCACTTCAAACTCTCCGACCGAAAGCTTCTCCTCCTGTCCCACTCCCGGCTCGCGCTTAAAATTATACGGCAATATGCTTACCCGGTAATCGGCTCCCGGTTGAAGCGCGTAATTTATCACATACGCATCCTTCGTATATTCCGTCACAACCGCCTCGTCATTCAGATAAATATCCACATACTTTGTATATACGCCCGACCACTCAAGCCGGATCTGTTTCTTTTCCTCATCGTACTCTGCCTGCAGGTCTTCAATCCTTGCCACATAATCTCCTACCCGCAGCTCCAATATCTTAACTTCCGCTTCTCTCCCCTCGGCGTCAAAAGAAAGTACCGTATAGATATGTTCGCTCCCCGGCATAAGAGAAGTTTGCATTGCAAACGCATTGCCGTCCAGTTTGTCTGCGATTTTGATTCCGTCCTGATATAAATCCACTGCGGCGACATTCTTCCCCGACCAAGTGACAGTCAGCGTCTGCCTCTCCAGATCATACGCCACCTCCACTCTGTCAAGGGAAGCAGCCTGGCTTTCGGTAGAATCCGCCTCCGTATCCTTTTCCGTCTCTCCTTCGGATTCTGTCTCGCTCCCGTCTTCCGTCTCTCTCTCCGTCTCGCCCTCCGCTTCCGCCCCATCCTCTTCCCACAATTCTTCCGCCTGTATATCCTCCGCCGATACATATGCGTTCCCTAACGGAAGCGCAGCGTAAGCCGCATCAGTAATCGTTATGGAAATCACTGACAACATTGTAAGAAATGCAGCACCCCTTCTCTTTTTCATATAATTTCCTCCGACAAATATTATGTATCATTATACTTCTTTTCCCGCGCTTCTTCAACGAAAACTTACTTTCAGTCATAGATGATCGGCAGAGCGTTTCGCACTTTCTTCACAGTCACTTTAATTACAGCTTTTTTACCGTTTGATGCCTTCACTGTAACCGTACAGGTCCCCACTTTCTTTGCCGTTATTTTCCCTTTAGAGTCTACGGTCACTTTTTTATTTGAGGCCCGAAAGGTAAGCTTTTTATTTGATGCATTTTCAGGAAGAACGGCGGCATTCAGCCAGACAGTCTCCCCTATTCCAAGCGTCAGTGCCTTCGCCGTCACTACAACCTTCTTTACTGCGACCTCTCCCTTTACGGTCAATTTCAGCTTCGCTTTTTTTCCGTTGAAGGTCTTCACCGTAATCGTCGTTGTTCCTCTCTTTTTGGCAGTTATTTTCCCACTGGAAGAAACGGACGCCACGGATTTTTTACTTGACGAATATGTGATCTTATGGCTTGCTGTATTCTTCGGAAGTTTTATTTTTATCTGAAAGGTTTTTCCCGCTTTCAAAGTTTTCTTTGTTGTCCTTAATTGAATCTTCTTAGGCGCCTTTTTTACAATCACCGTGACAACTGTTTTTTCACCGTTCGCCGCACTCACAGTAATTTGAGAGGAGCCTGTTTTTTTTGCAACTATATTACCGGTAGTATCAACCTTTATATTCTGATTAGAAGATGTGTACACAAGCGTTTTATCAGAAGCATTGTCCGGTACCGCAGAGGCGTTCAGCCTAAAACTCTCACCAACTCCAAGTGTAAGTCTGTCAACCTCCGCCTTCACCCCGGTCACGGCAATCTTAACCGGTGTGTTCGGTTTCGGCTTCTCCGTATCCGGTTCTTCCGGCTCCGGCTTCGGCTGCTCTGTATCCGGTTCTTCCGGCTCCGGTTTTGGCTGCTCTGTATCCGGTTCTTCCGGCTCCGGTTTCGGCTGCTCTGTATCCGGTTCTTCCGGCTCCGGTTTCGGCTTCTCTGTATCCGGCTGTTTTGTCAGGGATACCGTAAGCCCGTCCACTGTTGCAGTCACAACATTCCCGTCCATATCCTTCACTGTCAACACGCAGGATAGCGATACGTCTCCCTCCGTCTCTTCAAAATCCGTCTCCAGATTCTCAAAAAACAACGCAAATGTATTCAAACCTGCATTCATCTGCCTTTTTTCGGTATACGAAGCCGCCCCTTTTCCGTTTTTATCAAGATACACTGCCGTGACCGTAACATCCTTTGCAGAAGCATTATTTGAAATTACGGTCACATCCGCCTTCCCGCTCAGCTCATTTTTTTCATTGCAGACTGCGCTCACCTCAATGTCCGCCATCTTCCATGGATTTTCCCCTTCGGAAGCCGTAAAAGAGGATACCGCCTTTTGTTCCTCCAATTCAACCGGCGTTTTGTCAATACATACCGTCTCTCCCTCCAAAACCTCTACGGTAATCGTGTCGTCTTCAAGAACCGCAACCGCTGCGTTCGCGCCCCCGACTTCTATTGTCCGCTCCATTCCCAGTCGGTTCATAACAATAAATTCTGACGTTTCTTCTTTCGTCGACTCCGACTGCAGGGAAATTTCCAGTCCTCCGCTCTCTGTTCCCTCTTCTTTAACCGTTAGAACCGCATTCGCATCTGTGGACGTAATCTGTGCAAACCTTTCATTCGATGCCAGATAAAACGTCACATTCCCGTCTTGATCCGCCTCCTCAGCCGAAATTTGATAATTTCCTTTCGGCAGAACAAAGCTTTTAATCCCTGAAAAGGTATCCCCCTCCACAGCAAAAGGCTTCTGTTCATACGCCCCCTCTATCTCGGTAATATCTCTACCGTCCGCACTGACAACCTTTCCCTTCTCCTTGTCAATCGAAAAATACAGGGAGGCATCCCCCTCATTTCCATGCAGCGTGACGTCTGACATCGCGTCCGCAATCGCCGAATATTCTATATAAGAAGCCTCCATGCACATGCCATAGGAAATTCCATGGAAATCCTTATAAATTTTAAGCGTCTGCAATTCGGAAGGAATATTCGGGTCGTATACCTGAAGCAGAAAATCCCCATTTACATCCTGGTCGACAGAAACCGGAACTACCGCATGCGCATTGTTTCTGGCACCGACCAGTATTACAATCGGATCTGCTTTGGAATCAATCCCAAGACCGCCGGAGCGTTCAAACTCTTCAACTTTTTGAATCATCTCCCTATACGCGCCCCTGTGTCTGCTGACACTGCCGCCATATCCGGCAATCTGCGTCTTATACTGCGAAATCTGATATCCCTCAATCAGTCTTGTAAGCGCCGCATTTTTATCCCCGGGTGCCTTTATGTCATAGAGGCTTTCTGCACCGGCAGAATAGTCTGATACATTTAACCTTGTATTTTCATAAAATTCAAGTGTAGAAACTGCCATACCATAACAGGAACCGAGCCAGTTCTTGTTAATTGCGTAATAATATGTCCCTGTCACAATACTGTCAAGCACATCCACATAACGCTGCCGCGGAAAACGATAGCCCGCTGAATACCCAAAGGATGCGATTGTATTTCCAAAGGAATAGTGATCCCGTCCCTCTGTATAAAAACGCTCTAACCCGACAAGCGGCAGCGCATTCCATACGCCGTCAAGCTTCTCCCAGTCCGTCTGCGCCTTGCGGTAATAGAGCGTCAACGCTTCGCTGCAATCCTCAAAGCTGTCTGACTCCCAGACTGACGGAATACCTCCGTAAAAATATACCTTTTCCAATGCGGTACTGCCTGAAAATGCCTGTGTGCCGATCGTCGTCACACCGGTCGGAATGTTAATCGTGCGAAGACTTTCACAGCCTTTGAATGCGCCTTCCTTTATAACCGACACACTATTCGGCACGAGAAAGCTATTCAGAGAGGTGCAGTCCGCAAACGCTTCCCGCTCCAACGACGTAAGAACGGTTCCTAGCGTCACATCCGTAATACCGCTGCAGCCCTTAAACGCTTCTTCTCCGACAGAAGCTACCCTTTCCAATGTAAGGTTATCCTTTAATGACGTATTATTCCGAAACGCTGCCGCCCCGATAACATCCAGACCGCTAAGATTCACAAGCGCCAGCTTGCCACAGTCAGCAAATGCAAAATCGCCGATTTCTCGCAGCGCATCTCCTGTTTTTAGAAAAATCAGCTTCCCTGCACAGTAGAAACAATAATCGCCGATATTCGTAACTCCCTCTGCCTCAATCGTCTGAATTTCATCCATATAGGCGCTCCACGGCGCCGGTTCCTCTTCGGTAAAATCGGGAATCGCCCCGGTTCCCGTAAATACAATACGTCCGATTTCTCCCTCATAGCTCCACCTAAGCTCTCCGAATATTCCCTCATCCTTTGTATCGTTTTCCGGCGTCCAGTCGGCAAAAACATAGGAAGACCACGAGGAATGTTCCCATCCGACAGTCGCCTCTCTCCGATAAAGAATCAGATCCTGTGAACAGTAGCTAATCGCACTACCCGTATTATTCGGGGCATCGCCCGGAAAATAAATTGCCCGCAGATTACTGTTATCAGAAATTGCCCGGCTGTATATCTGCGTCAGATTTTCCGGCATAAATAATTCTTCCAGCAGAGAAGCCATACATATACTGCTCGAAGATATGGTTTCTACAGTATCAAGAATCCGATAGGATTTGTCTTCTTTTGCAGGCGCATAAAAATACAGTTCTGTACACGCTTCATTATAAATAACATTGTTCACGGACTCTAAAAACGGATTCTCCTGCGAAACGGAGACGGTCTCAATGCTTACGCACCCGGAAAAGACCGTTCCAAAGCATTTCGTAAGTCCCTTTCCGATGGTTACTGCTGTCAGAGATGTATTATACGCAAACGCACTCGTCCCTATCGTCTCCACACTGTCAGGGATCGCAATTTCCCGCAGATTCGAACAATGTGAAAATGCCGCCTGCTCCATCTTTTTCAATGTATCCGGCAAATGAACGGACACTAAATTAGACGCCTGGCTGAACGCGTATTCATCAATGATCTCTGTTCCGTCCGCAATACTTACCGCATCGGAATCGGATGCAGCTACATAGATAATTACTCTGTAAGGACGATCCGCTTTTTTCTCGTACAAAGCATCGTCCTGAACGTAAAAATACGGGTTGTTCTCTGCGACAAGAATATTTTTCAGCGTCTTTACATCATATAACACTCCGGCTCCAATCGCAGCTACACTCTCCGGGATAATCAGTTCGGACAAAGACGTACCTGCAAACGCCATTCTTCCCATAGACGTGACGGTCGAAGGAAGTGAGATTCTCTCCAATGGAGAATTATAAAACGCATGATCGCCGATAATTTCCAATCCTTCTTGAAAATGAATCTCCGAAATCGCCGTTTTATTAAATGCAAAGCTTCCGATTTCCGTTAATCCCGCTCCGCATACAAATGCCTCCAGACTTGTACATCCCTTAAACGCACTGCCATCTATCACCGTAACACTGTCCGGAACCGCAACAGACTTAAGACCAATACAGTTTTCAAACGCATAGAGTCCTATTTCCTGGATATTCTTTCCAAAATTTACGGTCTCTAAAAGTGTACAGCCTTTAAATGCATTGCTGCCAATCTTTGTCACACTGTCCGGAATCGTAACGGATTTCAGGCTGACACATTGATAGAAGGCGCTGCTCCCAATTGTCGTAATTCCCTCCGCAATTGAAACAGATGTAATCGTGGAACGATAAGCTTCCCACGGCGGAATGCCGCCCTCCATCTCACCGGCCCCCGTCAGCGTCAGCTTATACGGCGTCCCCTGGGTCAAATCCCACTTCGACGGCTCATCCTCCGTCAGCTCCCAGCTAAGACTGCCGATGGTTCCTGACATAGGCTCCGCCTCCGCCGCAAAAACTGCATACGGTTCATATGATAGCGGCCATAGCAATCCCAATGTCAATGTAAAAACCAATATCAAATGAAGTAATTTTCGCATCTTACTCATAATTATCCCCCTCCTTCTTAAGACTCTCATTGCAAGCCCCATGCTATTGGGCATCAGGGCTCTTCCCGGCTCCGCCGGGCCCCTCCTCATGCTATTGGGCATCAGGGCTCCTCCCGGCTGTGCCGGGCCCCTCCTCATGCTATTGGGCATCAGGGCTCTTCCCGGCTCCGCCGGGCCCCTCCTCATGCCAATAATTATAACAGAATATAGAAAAAAAGCATAGCCACACATTCGAAGGCTGTAAATTCTTCGTCTGTGTGACTATGCTTATTTACCGTTTACGATACGTTTAAACAGTATTTATTTTATTTTGCCCGTGTATCCCGCTTTTTTCAATTTCGAAGTATACGCTTTCTTTTTCTTTTTCGGAACACGAATGACTGCTTTGCTTCCTGTACCGCTGAAAGCATTTTTCCCTACTGTCTTAAGTGCGGTACTTTTGATAGAAATTGTCTTTAAGGACTTGCAGCTTTTAAAAGCGCCTGAACCTATGGAAGTTACATTCTTTCCGATTGTAACGCTCTTAATCTTCTTCTTTGCAAAAGCATTCTTTCCGACAGCCGTCACTTTAAAAGTATATCCGTTTATTTTGATTGTTGACGGTATCTTAACCTTCGAGGAATCCTTCCCTGCAAATCCCGTACAGGAAACTGTCCGTTTCTTTGCCGTCGAACTTGTCACCACATAGTTAAGCGCGCCGGCAGCTGCCTTCTCGCCTTTTTGCGGCAGCGGCGCATCAACGACCGTCACCGTACATTTCGCCTGAACTGTTCCCCGATCCGCCGCGGTCGCCGTAATCACCGCTTTTGTACCGGACTTCGCATTCTTGGCAACCGTAATTGTTCCGTTTGCATCCACTGACACAACGCTAGGATTTTCGGATTGGAAGGTTATTTTCTTGTTATCGGCATTCTCAGGATACGCACTCGGTTTCAACTTAAACGTACCTCCCGGTGCAAGTTCCAAAGCAGTCTCCATCGTAAGCTTTGTCACATAAACGCCAACCTGTAAGGAAACCACAGCCTCATTTCCCGTTGTCCCCGCAGCAAACCGATAGCAATACGCTCCGTTCGCATCTTTTGTCACATTTACGCCGTTTACCGTAAACGCCTTTACATAACATCCTTCCTTTGCCGTCGCCGTGAGCGTAACAATATCCCCCGGCTGATAGCTTCGGATTCCTTCTACAAAGCCGCCGTCAGAAACTGTGCCCTTTACGGTCACGCATCCGCTTTGTACCGGCATAGAATAAATGCTTACCGTATCCTCATCCTCCACCAAATCACTTTGGAACACATACAGCTTATCCTGCACACATGCAGCCAAAACCGGTCCCCACTCGCTCCTATCCGGCATACAATAGCCTCCCGGAACATATTTATCGGCGTCCGTCTGATAAAACAAAGTTTCACCCATATCTTCTACTTCGATTGCCGCATAGACGATACCGCCTTTCACCGCCTGAACCTGCGCGGTATAGTAATCGATTCCCAGGATTTCCTGCTCATCATCATTGTAATAGAAAGTTTCACACATTGGAATCGAACCAATATCGGTCGCAGAAACCTTCCACGTCTTTCCGTCAAACACAAGCGTCTTCGGAACCGTCTCTTCATTATTTCTTCCAAGAGTTACCACAAGCTTATCGCCTGTCTGAACGGCTTTCGCAAACGCCCGGCCCTCCGGCAAATCCTGTCCCTTCTCCCAAACTAACGTCACTGGATCCAGATACGCCGTCCTGGTTATAGAATCTCCGGTGGAAAAATCAAATCCTCCCATAAGAACCAGCTTTCCCTGGTAAACCGCAAGCGACATTCCGGCAAGCTCTGCATCCCCTTCCGGTAAATCAGCCGCCTTATTCCATCCTGTTTCCGGATCATAAGAAGCCAGGATGCTCTCCTGCGCATATTCTAAATCAAGCTTTAAAACCGTCCACAGCTTCCCGTCCAGACAAACCACATCTGTCTGATTTGTAATTGAATAGTCTAATATAATGCTGCCGTCTTCTCCGAAAATATCTGTTGTATAGCAATTCTCCCCCGTTGTCCACGATACATATCCCGTCTCGTCAACTTCCTTTGGATTAC
The DNA here is from genome assembly GCA_947564465.1 of uncultured Roseburia sp. GTDB lineage: Bacteria > Bacillota > Clostridia > Lachnospirales > Lachnospiraceae > Roseburia_C. The sequence goes on from CANOCV010000040.1 coordinate 21,658, forward strand.
AGATTGATACCGTTCCATCATTGTTGATATAATAGACCAATTCTCCGTCTGAGGCAACGCTTCCTGCATACATAGATCCCCACGCACTGCCTACCAAATCTAACTCTTTTCCGTCTGAAAGAAAACCGAATAGATACCGGTAACGCTCACCCTTTTCAACCATAATGCTGATTTCTCGATTCAACAAGCCTGTCGAATCCAATACCAGCATATTTTCGGACTGCTGCAACGGCGTCACCTGCTCGTCATTGACATAGACAGTCGTACCGTCTAAAAACCTTCCCTCCACACAAATATTGTTATCCTTGTCAAGCTTCATACCGTCTAACACCGGATTCGGCTGCTCGATCAATGAAAGGTCCAGTACACCGCCCGTTGAGACAATGTCCGTAAATGCATCGCTGCTCCTGGTGCATCCAAACAAACGCATAATACGTCCCTTCGCATCTTCCTGCGGAAATGCATTCGCGATTGCCGCTACCGCCCCCGTCACGTAAGGCGTCGCCATAGATGTTCCGTTGTAAAAATCATATTTGCCAAAAGCATCCGGCTCTACATTTTCCTTGCTGATTCCCATATCATCCAGATAAATGTCATAATCTCCTTCCGCCAGCGCAGCAAGCGTCACCGTCAGTGCCCGCATTTCCCCCTCGTCTGTTGTAAATCCAAACTCGCCGCTGATATGATTCCAGTAATTTCCCGCATCTACCCCTACGGTTCCCAGCTCGTATTCGGTTACCTCATCATCTACGCTGCCGTCCTCTAATACCTGCGCCTCGCCGACCGTGACGAGCGAAGTCGAAAACCATCCAAACTCATCATCATCCACCACATCCGGCCCCATAGCCTTTACCATAATGCTGCCGGAAAGAGGCGTCTGTGTTGCACCGGCCTTGTACGGAAGATATAATGTGTAGACCTCCCCCGCCTGTGCACCCTTCACACTCCACTTCAACGATTTTTCATTTTCTCCCTTCAAACCAAAATATGCCTCGTCCGAAAGCGCAAGCGACATATCTGCAGTCCCATGAGATTCCCCGAATCCATAGGCAATGTCCCCCTCAGCCGGCTGCGCCAGATCTCCCGTGCCAACCGACTGCACTAAATTACCGTCCGAAAAATCTTCAAACACGGAACAAAGCTCGTCACGTTTCTCATAAATCCCCGGATTAAAACAGTCATAGGATACCGTAGACAAAATATCCGTACCCGGAGCCGCAAGGTCCACGCTCTCTCTTCCGTAATTGGAAAATGCCGCCAGCTCATCGTTTTCATTGGAAGCAGCGACAGAAACCAGATACTTGCTGTCAAAGCCCGACGGAAGAGATAACTCAAAATCATTGTCCCTGGCGTCGTTACCCGCTGCACAGACAGAAACCGCTCCCTTCTCTCCCACAAGATCTACCAGCACCTCAAAAATTTCAGATTCCTCATCGTACAATCCTCCCCAGGAATTGTTAATTGCAACAACATTGATTCCAAGCTGCTGCGCACGGTAAATATAATTATAGGCGCCGACAGACTCCATACCGAATCCCTCTCCGTCCGCATTTAAAATTTTCAGCGCCATAATCTTTATATTGTTACTTTTCGCAGTACCCTCAATTCCGACTCCGTTTCCGGAAGCCGCCGCCATAATACCGGAACAATGACTTCCGTGGCCGTTATCATCCATCGGATCTGCGTCATAATTGATAAAATCATAGCCGTGTTCGCCCCTTAGCTGGCTGGAACGAACCGGATTATTCCACACAACATCCTTAAGATCCTCGTGCGTGTAATCAATTCCCGTATCGACAAGCGCTATGACACGCTCCTCTTCATCGACATCGGTCATAAGTATTTCCTGATCCGCATTAATATCCAATCCTTCTGTTCCGTTGTTCTGCCCGCTGTTATTAAGCGCCCACTGATATTTTGCATATGTATCATTCCCCAAATCAAGAGCCTTAATTTTATAATTCGGCTCGGCGATAAGCACATCATTGCGCGCGCCAAGCTTTGCAACCAGCTCTTCTGTGGCATAAATATCCGACTTCACCAGAGAAACTCTGATATCCTCCGACGATACGGCACGCAGTCCACTGCCTGATTTTACAGTGATCCCTTCCTCTACGTCCTCAAAATCATACGTCTGTTCAATCCACATTCCCGCATCGGAATTCTTGCTTCCAAACGCTTTTGACACCGAGCCTTTGTCTCCATATAAAATCAAAGCCTCTCCTTCTGCGTACTCACGTTTGCCTGCATTCTCCTTTTCTTCCGTGATCTCTTCCCGCTTCTGCGGTCCCACCGCCGCCTCGGCCGGAATTGTTGCCAAAATGCTTACTGCGGTTATCACAGATAAACATGACTTAAAACATTTTCTCACTACATCTACCTCTCTTTTCCCTTTTTAATAATTCAAAGGCCGGATATGCTCTCAAAAAGCATATACCGGCCTCCGAATAAGCACAGACAATAAAACGCTTTGTCCATAGAACAGAATAAGGCATTATAGCAAAAACGTCAATTTAATTATCATTAAGAAAATAATTAATTTTCTTATTTTTTTCTTAACTTTCTTTTCCAAAACACCGTTCCTATAAATATTACTATGCACAGGCCGGATACCACAGCCCCCGCAAACAGCCCCGGCGTCCGATATTTCATAGATATTTCATGTTTCCCCGCCGCAAGCGGAATCAACATCAGAGAATCTCCAAATGTATCCGCTTCCACGCTCTCCCCATCCACAAGGATTTTCCAGCCCTCTTCCGCCGGAATGGAGAGAATCAAACTGCCCGGCTCTAAAAGCTCCACCGAGCCTTCTATATAAGTATCGCCAAACTCAAGAAGCTCCATTGTCGTTTCGTTCAGCTTATCATACGCCGTATTTAATGTATCCAAATTCATTTGATACCCCTGCGCTTTGATCAAATCCGTATCGGCAGAGGTCAGGCTGATATCCGTACCCGCCGTACACCACCCGAGATCCAGCAGATATACATGGTCACATTTTGTAAACTTTCTTGTCTTCACGCCGTAATCCGCTGTCATACTCTTGGCATCCTTATCGGAATAGTACGCGACAATATATGCATCCTCACTGACATGAATCGTCGTTTTGCCTGTCTCAACAGTCGTCGCCGTCTCCGTAAATAGCGGCTCGCTTGCTCCAAGCTCCCTGCACAACGAATCCTGTGCCTCTATTCCGTTTCCCCATTTATAATTCCAACGCTCCTTTAAACCGGGATCTACGACAAAGCCAAGCGGCAGCGTATACTTATTTTCGTAGAGATACATTCCGCCGGAGGCATCCACAAGAGAGCGAACCGGACTGTCTTCCAAGGCACTGTCCGTCATAAGATATTTTACCGAAAACAATGCCGCTGTAAACGGTGTTGCCCCGCTGTAACAATAATAGTTCTTGCCGCCCTCCATGCCAAGCTCTTTATAGAAGTCCGCCACATTTATGTTAATCAGCGTAGAAAAAATAGAGGCGGAACGGTAACCGCTTAAGGTAGATTCGTTTTTGGTCAGTCTGTTGTACTTATCGACGCGGAAGAAATCCTCATTCTCCCCCTCGGCATATCGGATTAAGTTCTCATAATTATCAAGATTCTCGGTATACGTGTCCCTGTTTGTCGTAATCACTCCCGTGGTATCCAGATTTACCGTCGCCTCCGTGAGTACAAGGATACAGGCAAAAATACAGCCCATCCGGTAAAATTTCTTATCCTTCCCAATATAAAACATATAAATCACCGCATACGCCAAAAGCAGAATTCCCGTCATCACAATGGAAGATATCGTCACAACGGATTCGTCGGTAAACAGTGCAAACAGCGTCAAAAGTCCCAGTCCCAAAAGCGATGAAATCAAGATATGCACAGGCGTATTGCCTTTCGCCTCATGCACCGTCTCAAAGCAGACTGCCAGCATTAAAAACACATACAGATACGCCTGCCTTGCCGGAATTCCGTCAGGAAAATCCAGTCCATGCCAGAAAAAGGTCAGGATATTGTTCGCGAAGCTGATCTGGAAGAACGCCAGAAACAGAAATCGCGCCAGCTTCTTCTTCCATGAGATATTGCGGTTTAACAAATACAGGAAAAACAGTACAAAGACCGCGCAGCCGCAGTAGATATTCGGCCAATGGTCGGTTGTCGCTATCACTTCCACATTGATGCAGGAGCGCGCCATTCCTGACAGAACAGAATAATACCACTGTATCAGGGCCGGAAACGAAATCCCCCCCGAACCGCTGACGGAGAGTATCTTTATTTCCGGCAGCAAAAGGATAGCGCTTGTCCCGCCCGCCAAAAGTGAATACAGACCGAAACGCAGCGATATATGCAAAAAATCTTTTCCTTTCCTCTCTATTGTCAGAATGAAATAGTAGATCACAAGAAATATACACAGCATGACGGATATATAAAAATTGGAAAAAATGGAGCAGGAAAGCGCAATGTAATACATCCCGCATTTTCCCTCATCCACAAGACGCTCCAGTCCCAAAATAACAAGCGGCGCCAGCCAAATTCCGTCCATCCACATAATATTCCAGTTGTAGGCGCATGTAAATGCCGACAACGCATAGAAAACCGCAAACAACACAACGCTCAAGCTTCTCGTCTTAAAGTGGCTGCGCAGATAATAAGCGAAGGAAAACCCGCAAAGACCGATTTTAATCAGAATCAAAAGTGTCATAAACTCTATGACAAAGCCCTTTGGACAAAATAGTAAAAGCCAGTTCATCGGGCTCGCCAGATAGTATGCGTACAGCCCGATAAAATCCGAGCCAAGCCCAAGATTCCAGGAATACATAAGGCTTCCGCCATTGTGCAGCTTATTGAAAAATTCCGTCGTAAACGGACAGTACTGATGATACATGTCAATATGTAAGAAGCACTGGTTTCCAAACGGATAAATCCCATGGGCGATACAGACCGCCGCCATAATCAAAAACGGTATGAAAAACGCCAGATAGAGCTCTCTGTTATTTTTTATATGTCTTACGATATTTTCTCTCATTTTCCCTTCCTACTCTTCCTGTTCATTTTCATCTCTGTCAAACAGCAGATAATACTGAAGCGACTGATACTCTTTTATTTTTTCTTCCTCTCTCTCCTCATCCGTAAGCCTTCGCGCCGAGATTACATCATACTCCTCCTTCAAATCAAGCAAGTAATTCTGATAATCCGAAAGCGGAATCCCTGCCCTCTTTAGCACCTCCGCCCCCAGATAATTTGCGCTGGTATCCGCCCCGGCTTCCTCCTTGATCTCATAATTCGCCCAGATTACATACGGCACCTCGTAACGGATTTCCTCCTCCGAAAGCTCTCTCCCATTCAAGCGGTAAATCGGGAAGACAACGCTGTCTGTCGGCTGATGATCTCCAAAGAACACGACAACGGTCTTTTCCTCCCTGCCCTCAAAGTAGCGCACAAGCTCCCGAAGCGCGTCGTCCGACTTCTGCATCAGTGTCAAATATTCATCCAACGCTGCTGAATTGCCGTTTGATACGGTAATATTTCCCTCCGCGGACTGATACCCGTCGGTATACGGACTATGGTTCTGCATCGTAACCTGAAATAAGAACATCGGTTTTTCCCGCTCTTTCTTTTCATATAACTCTATAATTTTTCCCGTGCATGCCATATCATCCACATATCCGCGCACTCTTGTGCTTCCAAGGTATGCGTCCTGATCCAAAAATTCCTCAAACCCAAACAGCGGATATACCTTATCCCGATTCCATCCGGTTGCATAATACGGGTGAAGCGCATGCGTCGTATAGCCAAGGCTCTGCAAATAAGACGCCATGGTAGGCAGACTGTTTGTCACATACTGCTGATACGGTATGCTTCCCGCCGGCAAAAATGCCATCGTCTGTCCGCTCAAAAATTCAAACTCCGTATTCGCAGTATTCCCGCCCTTAACGGAAACATGCAGATTTCCCGTGACCGTATTTTTTGCTCCGCTTTGCAGCGAATGTACAAACGGCATATAATCCCTGTCCGTCTCAAACTCTCCAAGCACCTTCAAATCCGAAAACGCCTCGTTCATCACAACGATGATATTCGGAAGCTCCTGCTCCTCGTCCGTAGTATTTGCGCCTGTCCACGAATATCCATGATCGTATTCCTCCAAAAGCTCTTTCACAGCCTCCTTGTCATATCCTTCCGGTTTCTCTACCGCCATATACTGCAAATCCATCAAGAATGTAACCGCAAACCCGTTCCTCTCATACATAACATTCGGCGTGAATAAAAACGGATAAAGCTGCCACTTTGTTACATAGGCATCCTTCCAGAGCAGCACCGTCAAACCAATTATAGCAAGAAGCGAAGATGCTCCCGCAGCAAGCCTCTTTATCCAATGCTTCCTGTCAATTTTTATCCTGACATAGCGCTCCGCAAATACAAGCCCCATTAGCACAACAATCAAAACCACCTGCTTTATTCCCGGCACATAGCTGTATCCCCCTGCAACGCTTGCCGCAGTCCTTAAAGAAAGAAAATCCCACGGCACAATCGGAGCCCCCCTAAAGGAAATCACATAATAATTCGCAAGTCCCGCCACAAGCACGAAGACCGTCTCAATCCTAAGCGCCCACACCGCATTTCCAATTACCATCAGCAGCACAAGCATGATAAGCTCCAACAATACAATATTTAATATCTGCGCTCTCCATCTTGTCCGCTCAAAAGGCCGATATGTAAAAAATGCTTCCAGATAAAACAAAAGCGCCGGTATAAGCACTAATGCCGCATAGGAAACCGCTTTTTTTGATTTTTCTTTATCCCAATTTATTTTGCCTGACATTCTCTTACTCTCTCTTCCTGATATTTTGTAACAGCTAAGCCACTCTGTCACAATATTTTTCATCCCGAAAACTTACGGAACCGGCCACCGGCTGCTTCCTCCAGATGCATGGCAAGAACAAAAGTGCGTGAAGCCGTGCATAAGCTTTTTATCATATAGGAAATCCGAAGGATTTTCCTATATGATAAAAAAAGAGGGGCTGTCGCTTTAACGAATGAAAATTCGTGAAGCAACAGCTTCATTTTTACT
>CANOCV010000041.1 GCA_947564465.1 uncultured Roseburia sp.
CCGTCGCGCAGCCTCGTTCCACCTGCTTATCCTTAAAATATGCTATTTTTTCGTCCAAAAGAGCTAAATCACCCGTCTGGTCCATATAAAGCTTTGTCGTCATAAACGGCCATACGCCGTGATCCATCCACACCCTGGTAATGTTGTTGCGGTCCGCAATAAACTGTCCCTGCTTTTCACCAATAATCGTCGCGTTCGTTCCATCCATACGGACACCGCCAAAGTTGTCTAAAAGCATCTGACGCACGCCGTCCGGATTCATAATCAAAAGCGCAAGGCAGTCCTGCCATAAATCTCTCCAGCCTCTTCCGCCTTTTCCGTAATCATGGTGCGGAAGGAAGGAACATCCGTAAATTCTTCTCAAAATCGGCTGAAAGCTCACCCAGTGCATATAATTGTCAAAGCCGGCGTCTCCTGTCTTATAGCTCACATTCACCTTTTCCTGCCAATAACTGCGGACTTCCTGCAGCGCCGCATCCACTTTATCTACAGTCAGATAACTGTTCACAATCTCACCAATCGTCTCCGGAGCCGTCGTCGCCCCCAGAAATATCGTATAAGTAACGCTCTCCTGCGGCGCCAAATTCACTCTGTCAAAATGTAATCCGCCTACCGCCTCTCTGCCCGCGATATCTTTTCCTGCCGGAACGCCTTCACTGTTCGTTATCACAGAACGCGGCCGCGTATAGCTTCCGCCCTCGCCGATATAATCTTCCGCCACCGGATAGAAGTCCGCCGGAGCCTGCCCGTCCTCTCTGACGCCGCATACAAAATACGTGATCTCATTTTTCTGATGTCCCCGCTCATCAAACGAGAGGGTAGGCTTCACTTCCACACCGTACTCTGAGGTATGAATACGGTGAAGCAATGACGTTACATGTCTGTGATCCCTGATATTGTCAGCGCTTCTTCCATAAAGCGGAATTGCTGCCGTCGGTGTAATGCCAACCTGCATCTTGCCCGTATTTGTAATTGTCACTTTCATAATTTCAACATTATGCGCAAGAGGAACAAACGAAGTGACCGCCGCCTTAAGCTGATATTTTCTGGATTCCCTCGTCACTGTCTGCCACATCAAACCGGCTACAATCTCGCTCTCATCCTGATTGTCCGTGAACTTTCTGCTCTCCTCCTCCGCAGATACGCCGGTCACCGACCAGCTCCCAAGGTTATCTACCTTGCACCAGAAATTCCTCGTCGAACGATTATTGTGCAGATTCTCGGCGCTTACCGGCTCCAGCAAAAAAGTGTTCTGATCCATCTTAGAATCCCCGCCAAGATTTGGCGCCACAGCACTCTTTATGCCTTGTTCTCCCGCCACCGGAAAATACAGATAACTGTAATTTTCCGGACGTTCAAGGGCAAACGTTCCCTTCTCATCTATAAATCTATAAGTTCCCATCATCTTTCCTCCTGCTATTTTAGTATTCTGTTACACATTCGCGAATGAAACACCCGCTTATAATATTGTCCGCTTCCGCGGATGAAATACATTTATTTCCCATGCCGATACAAAGCCCGGCCTTATGGCATTACTGTTCTTTCGTCCCGCTGTCCTTTTTAGGTGATTCCTTCAAAAACTTTTTTCCTTTTTTCTCCTTCTTTGGCCGAACGGTTTCCTTTTCCTTTTTTGACCGTAGTGCAACTCCTCCCTTCTTTTCCTTCTTCGGAAGTCCAAGCCCTTTTTTCGCCTGCCTGTCTTTCTCCGAAACCTCTTCCTTTACAAGCTTAAAGCTGGATATCGCAAGCTTTAGCTCTTCCATATTTTCTTCCAGGCTCCTTGCCTCTCCCTCCAGGGTATTTGCCGACTCAACCTGCTGCTGCAAGGATTCTCCGACTACGTTCGCAGACTGCACGGTTCCCTCTGAGAGTCGGCTGATTACATGGATAGAATGAAGCGCGCCCTTTCTCTTTTGGTTCATCTCTTCCACATCCACGCTCACCTGCTCCATGCTTTTGACAAGCTTTTCCATAAAGTCATTGATGCTCTGAAATGCCGCAGCCGTATTTCCAACGCTCTCCTCCTGCATCGCCACGATGCTCTCCGCCTTCTGCACCTTATCAATTGCGCTCACGGAATATTCTCTGACTTCCTCAATCGTTTTCTGGATAGAATCCGCCATCGACGCCGAGCTGTCGGCAAGCTTTCGTATCTCCTCGGCAACAACCGAAAATCCTCTTCCGTGTTCTCCCGCTCTTGCCGCCTCAATGGACGCATTCAGTGAGAGCAGGTTCGTCTGGCTCGCAATCTCCTGAATATTTTCTACCGCTTTGGCAATATCATTTAATTTGCCGCCAAGCTGCATAACGCGCCCCTGTACTTCATCCGTCGCATCCGAGGTCTCCCGCGACTGTCTTGTCATATCTTCGACTGCCCGTATTCCTTCAATAATTACCTGTTTGGAATTATCAACCTCTTCTATTGTACTCATAATACTGCTGCTCACCGTCTTAATATTAACAGACAGTTCCTCCATATGGTCGTTACAATTGGCAATCTCCTGATCCTCCTGCTGGATTGTACTCAGAATCTCTTCTACCTGCGCGCTCATATCGGTAACCATATTTCCGACATTCCGACTGGAATCGCTTACTTTCTCTCCCGAAACAGAAACTATACCGATCATCTTCTTCACCGTAAGCACCAGCTCTCTCATGCGGCTTACCGTATTGCTGATCGCTCCGTGCAGCTTTCCAAACTCATTTCCGGCTTTTTTCGTGTTTCCAGTTTCTTCCAGCAATTCTCCGTGAGATACCTTATCCAGCTTCAATACGCTTCCGTGGATATTCCTTGTAATATTCATGATAATAATATAGCTGATCAGAGCCGCCACGATACATGCCGCAACAACAAGCCATATGGTAATCTGACGGATGTCCCTCGTACTCGCCGTAATAACCGACCTCGGCACCATGACAGTTACATAGGCACCCGTAGTTTTACTTTTACACATCATAAAGAAATACTGGGTTCCGTTATATTTCACATACTCCGCAATACTGTCCTCACCGGACTCTTTTCCCTTTATAAAGAAATCCGTCTCCGCAATCGACACGTCTCCGCCGCTCTTTAGTTCTTCCCCTTCAGCGGTAATAAAAGACACCTGTGAATTCTCGCCCACATCAAGCTGTTCCAGCACAGCGGCAATCGCTTTGCGGCTCACATCGACAATTACAAGACCTTTATTCTCTCCGGTTGCAAAGTTCTTGCTGCAGAAAAGTATGTACTCGCTTTCATCCATCTCCAAAAATTTATTTATAAACGGATGCGACGTTCCCCAATGCATACGGTTATCCTCCAGCAAAATTTTATCCTCGGAACCCGGAATCTCGGAAATGAAGCTTTTAATCTCATTTGCCGACAATGTCTTTGATGTAAGAACTATCCCGTCTCCGACCGGAAGGATATGCAGTGCCTCAATCTTGTCACTGGAGGTCTCCTTCACGCTCAAATTCGTACGGAGCGTATTTTTCGCCTGCGCTTCCTTCACACTATCACCGCTGTATCCCCCAAGCGCATAAGCCTTCACTGTTCCGTCATTCGCCAGCTCCGCCGTCGCCGTCTCAATCATCTTCATGCTTTCTTCCAGCGTTGCAACCGTCATTTCGAGTGCTGTCCTGGATGAACTCTCATAATTCCCCGTCAGACCTTCTGAAGCTTTTGTGTAAGACACAACGCCCACTGCAATGATGAATGCGATCGGAATGATAAATCCCACGATTAGCTGTGTACGGATGGATATACTCAGTCGAGGCTTTCCTCCTTTCTGCTTTCTTTTCCCCCTTGCTCTCTCCTTAATTTTTCTTGTTTTCCTCTTCCTGCCTTCCTCCCCATTGTTCCCGACATTTTCGCCTTTTTCCGGCGTTTTTACTTTATTGGCGGGCTTTAACATCTCTTTCATCTTTCGCTTCATTACGCACCCCTCCTTATTTAATATTCTAATAAAATGCACCCTTCGAATTAAGGTGTTATTTATTATTTTGGTATCTTTTTTTTAGTTTTAAGGTGTCGTTTTTATAACACGCCGGATAATTTCAAAAAGAATCCGGCTTTGCCGGATTCTCCGCCTGCGGCGGGCCGAATATGCGGCATTTTTCCGCTCCGCCGCATGACGCTCCTGCCCGGAGGGCTTTTTATATCATAGGAAAGTCATGTTCTTTAACACTTCGCAACAACAAGGTCTTTCCTATGATATAAAAAAAGGTGTCTTTGACCGAAATCAAAGACACCTTTGTTCTATACTTATTTTACCTTTAAGAGGACGCCCCCTGCGCCTTCACTGCACCCTCTGCGCCTTCCTTCATAACCGCCTTTAACAGAATCGGAGTAATCAGTGTTGTAACAATGACAACCAGTACAATCGGCGCAAACAGCTTTTCACTCAGCAGCCCGCACTGGTATCCTTTTTGCGCAACAATCAACGCAACCTCACCGCGGGAAATCATACCGATCCCGATCTGAAGGGATTCTTTTGCCGTATATCGGCACAGCTTCGCTCCCAATCCGCACCCCACAACCTTCGTCAATATTGCAACGGCAAGCAGAAGAAACGAAAATCCAAGCAATCCTCCGTTCATGCCTGAGAGAGACGTTTTTATTCCGATACTCGCGAAAAATACCGGTGAGAAAAATAAATAAGAAGCAATCCCCACACGCTCTTTTATATATTCGCCAACCTTCGTTGTACACAGCATCAAGCCGGCAAAATATGCTCCGGTTATATCTGCAATCCCAAAAAACCGTTCCGATACATACGCCAAAATCAGACAAAACGCCACCGACAATACAGCTGTTCTCCGCCGCATCCCCTCGTCCTCAATCCATTTTTTACCCTTTGACGCCAGAAATACCAATACGCCGATAAATACAAAATAAAGCAAAATCTTTCCGAGTACCGCCAACGGATTTACGGAAGTATCCTTTAAACTCGTTACAACCGTCAAAACGATAATGCCCAAGATATCGTCAATTACAGCCGCCCCTAAGATTGTCGTGCCGACTTTTCCTTTGAGCTTTCCAAGCTCCCGCAGCGTTTCTACCGTGATACTCACCGAAGTTGCCGTCAGAATCACGCCCACAAAGATAGATTTTAAACATTCCTGAAAATCCGACACATCGGTATGGAAGTACAGAGTATAAGACAAAAATCCTCCGACCAACGGCACAACAACGCCTATCATCGCCGCAACAAACGACGGAAACACATTGCTTTTGAGCTCATTCAAATCCGTCTCAAGTCCTGCCGAAAACATCAAAAAAATAACGCCTATTTCCGCCGTCATCTCCAGATATTCCCCTGTCGTACCGTTCAAACTGATAAAATGAAGCACAGACGGACCTAAGATGATACCGGCAAGCAACGCACCGACAACCGCGGGCATTTTTACTTTTCTCGAGATCAGCCCCAATACCTTCGTCGTAATCAAAATGATTGCCAAAAAGAGTAAAAATTCATATGATTTCATAAAAACGCCTCTTTCCTCTTTGATTTCCTCTTATTTATATATACATCACCAAATAATCCGGAACTATATTACACCCAACATTTTTAAATATCAATCCTTTTTCTTCTTTTCTCTATTTTCCACCATTTTTATATTTTTTTTAGATTTAATCTGTTAAAATTTTCTCTTGATTTTTTCATATATACGCAGACAACACAGTCTTTCCTGTTTATTTCACATGAAAAAGCGGCCAAAGGCCGCTTTCTCGAGGAGTTTAGTTATGAAAATGTTTTATAAATAAAGGAAATTGCTAACTCATTTGATAGTTACAGTATAAGTATCAAATGTGTCAAAAGTGTGTCGATTTTCGAAAAGGATTCTAAAGTCTTTCTAAAATTTTATTTCGAATTATTTTACATTCTCTTTAGAATCAAGCAGCATACGGCAAAGACGGATCTTTTCCGGCATATTCAGGCTGTTTTCAAACCGTACCGTACCTTTCTTTGAAGACGGATTCAAAAGTCCGGCCTGCTGCAGACGCCGCCTTGTCTCGCGCGCCGTTCCCGGCCCGCCTTCAAAAACGGCAACCTTCGACCCTAATATCTGCCGTATCGTATCCGTGACAAAAGGATAATGCGTACACCCCAGCACTACACAGTCTAATACAGGCTCTTTATAAGGCGTCAAAAGCTTTTCTAAAAATTCATACAGCGCTCTCCCGCTCAGTTCTCCACGCTCGACAAATTCCATAAGCCCCGGGCACGACAGAGGATATATGACCGCCTGTCCCTCATACATGTTTAACAGCTTCCGAAACTTCTCCTGTCTGATCGTCATTGCGGTTCCCATCACAAGCACCCGCGGATTACTTTTGCTCAATACCGCCGGCTTTAACGCCGGCTCTATCCCAATCATCGGAATGTGCGGATAACGCTCCCGAAGAATTGTAATGTCCGCACTCGTCGCCGTATTACATGCCACTACAACCGCTTTGGCTCCCGCTTCCAGCAAATGCGTCACATGCATCTCTGTCAGCTCGCGAACATCCTCTAACGGCTTTGAGCCGTATGGAGCATGTGCAGAATCCCCAAAATATATATAATTTTCATTCGGCATCAAATCTACAAGCGCACGCAGCACACTGACTCCGCCGACTCCCGAATCAAATACCGCAATTGGCCGTCTGGCATCTTCCATTCCATTCCCTGCTTTCCTCAAAAAAAGAATTATATTACTATAATTCTTTTTTCTAATTCTTATCACAATTATTCATTTAACGGACATTTCCTAACCCGCTTCATATTACAGTCCTGCACCCTGCCCGGGCTGCAATCCACAAGTCCTTTCAAAAAACAAAATTCCTGTGCGTTGTCATCGTCCCTGTGCGTTGTCCCGGACGCTTCCTCCATCGGACACTTCCCAACCCGCTTCATATTACAGTCCTGCACCCTGCCCGCACTGCAGTCCACAAGTCCTTTCAAGAAGCAAAACTCCCGCTTAACATTCCCGTCCTTCTCCGGCGCCCGTTCCTCTCTCTCATCCTCCATCGGACACTTCCGCACACGTTTCATGTTACAATCCTGTACCCTGCCCGCACTGCAGTCTACAAGTCCCTTCAAAAAACAAAACTCTTTGCCCATTGCCTCGCCCCAAACCACTTAGATTCTCTTCCCCACTCCTAACCCACGTACATCACTAACTAATTCTTATTTTACCATCCAAATCACATAATAGCAATAGATTTCCCCCCTTACTTGCAAACATTTTTTTTCTGTGTTAAGCTGTTTTCGTCAACACAAGGAGGCTCTCATGATCGAAAGAAATTCACTGTATCACATCCCTTATTACAATAAAGCCGCCTTTACCGGAAGCTATCGCGGTATGCGCTACAAGCTGGAAAAAATTAACGGAAATGAGGAGCATACCGATTCCCTGAAAGCCACGGTATGGCCCGGACCGTTCTGTTTTGACGCAACCAGCGACAAAAAAAAAGAATCCGAAAGCTTCGAATTCTCCGATAACGGTATTGCCGCCGCCTGCGACTGGCTAAATGAAAAATACCGCCAGAATAAAGAGCTGTATAAAACAGCTCATATCTAACATTTTAAGCGCCGAATACGCCGTTCTCACTTTAAAGCACGGCATTATATGCCTTACTCTAAAACTACTTTATGACCGTTGCGGGAACGCATCAGCTCAAGCATGTTACGGTCAGGCTCAAAAACAATAAGGGCTATTCCCTCTCCCAGCTTATAAACAACCTCGTATGTCTTAGCCGACGCATTTCTGGAAGAAAAATCTTTTCTTGAGACAGTGCGGTCTCCATGATATGCCCTAAGCTCTCCCGCACCGGACGGCGCGATAAGAAGCATCTCCTCCATCTCCACCCTTGCAAGCTCTTTACGCCTTCTCTTGGCTTTTATTTTTGCAAAGGAAAGCCTTCCCTCAATGTATGTGTATTCGTATTCTGTCTGTGATTCAATAAATAAAAAATAATAGATCACCCCGATCAAAACAGCCGGCGCCAAAAGTATCCCTGGTAAAATTGTAAATGAAACCAAAAGACAAAATGCAATCAGTATAAGACAGAGAATCCTCCCTACCAGATTTCCCGCAGAAACCTTCTTATTCACCAGTATCGTATTTTCAAATATGCCCATTTTAGAGTTCCTTTCTCCTTTTGTTTTATCGTTTCTATTTATTATATTACTTTTCTTCCGTTTATACCAGACCGTAGTTTCATTAAATTTCTGTAAACAAAAGCTCCGACAATTCTTCCGCATCCATATCCAAAACCCCTTCTTCATCGTCCAGAGTCTCCCTGTTCCAACGCATTTGCGCAGAATCCGTCAGGTAAAAATAATCTCTTGCACAGTCCGGATATTTTGCATACCACTCAGGATAACAGATACTCATACACTGCTTCGCCAATTCCACCGCAAGGCTCTCCTCCCCGTTCGCAAGACGCGTACCGCAGAGGAGCACTCCCGGCGGGCTGGCATGGAGCAGCAGAACACTGCCGTCCGCACACATGCCCAGCGAAATCCATACGTGTCCTTTCATGCTCATGATATCTCCCGGTTTCCAATCCGTCACCTCCAAAGCCGGTGTATAACTTCCCCATCCGCGGGCCGCAAAATCCTCCGCCATCCCGGTCGCCTTTCCGACATATCCCTGCTGTCCGTCCTCATGTTCAAAAACATTGTAGACAGCCCATCCCACATAGCCCGAACAGTCCAGTCCGTCGTGAATCTGATACCTTGTCGTCTCATAATTATAAGACATATCCTGCATAGCCGCAAATTCTTCCCACCGCGGACTGACGCCGATACTTCTGGCCTCTATTCCTGCCGCCGTATCCTCCTCGTTCCATCCGCCTCCCCATACATACATCGTCTTTCCAAGAGGTTCCTTAGCAGTCACAAGAAAGTTCAAAAGTGTCGCCTCTCCCGGTCTGGGGCGAAATCCATCCGCCTCCCCCTCCTCTGAGACAGCTTCGGCTTCTGTCACCTGTGATACTTCGCTTTGACTTTCACGCTCCGATATTACCGGCATCTTTTCCTGCATATCATTTTCCTTTTTATCCGCGCTCTTCCCACAGCCCGCGAACAGAGCAAACAGCAGTGTAAAAGCAATGCATGCGCGCATGTGGTATTTTTTCTCATTCATTATATGCACATCCTCTCTGATTGTTTCAAGTGAAAGCATTCAAAATCTTGTGATAGAGTATATCATATTTTCGCCCGCTTTCAAAAGTTTTATAAAATTTTCACTTTTTATTTACGTGATTTTCAACTTTATCTGTTAAACTATATGGCATGGAATGATTTTCCATATAACGTTTATGATACCCGGAGGTTATTTCCAGAATGAGAAGAAACAAAAAAGAAAAACGATACAAAAAAAACTCTGACATAGATAATTTACAGCTGACAGAAGTCGTCCTCTCCGAAAGCGAAGAGACGATCGAGGTCACGGAACTGATGCCGCTTGGCACTCCCGACCACGATAATATGAAAACAATTGCGGATATGACCGAGCAGTTTACCTACACGATCGACCCGATTTTACGAATGTACAACGCCGCAATGTGCGCTGCTACCGCAAGGCTTGAGATCATCAAGGATGAATTCCATTACCGAAACCTGCGCTGTCCGATTCACCATATTGATACCAGACTGAAATCTGCCGGAAGTATCCTTGGCAAATTAGAAAAAAAGAATTTAGACCTTACATTGACTGCCGCCTGCAATAACATCTACGATATCGCAGGCGTACGCATTGTTTGTCCTTATATCAAGGACGTCTATCTGATCCGCGACAGGATTATGGCGCAGGACGACATCCATATTCTGGATGTGAAGGACTACATTGAGACTCCGAAGAAAAACGGCTACCGCAGCCTGCACATCATTATCCGCATGCCTGTTTATTTTATGAACAAAAAACGGCTCGTCCCTGTGGAATTTCAAATCCGCACACTGGCCATGGATTTGTGGGCAAGCCTGGAACACGATATCAACTACAAGTCCATCAACAAGGATATCGACGTGAATTTTTCCAGAGAATTATACAACTGCAGTCAGCTGATTTACGAAGCCGAAGAAAAAATGGAAGCTATGAACGCTATGCTCGAGGAATAGATTTCCCCTGAACCATTCTAAGAAATGTGGAATACCATAGAGTAAAACGGATTTTACGGTATTTCATATGTTCGAATATATTACGCAGATTATTCTGCTTATTACGGCTGTCTCGGTGGATTCGTTCGCCGCCAGCCTTGCCTACGGCATAAAGAAAGTGGATATCCCGCTTTCCTCCCTTTTCATCCTCTCCGCCATTTCCGGCGGAACGCTGGCCCTCTCCATGTGTGCGGGCTCTTTTATCTGCGGTTTTATCCCCGCAGTATTCACTAAAATCTTAGGAGCCGTTTTGCTTTTTGGCCTGGGTTTTTTCAAATTGTTTGATCGTTCCTGCGACGATCAGGCGAAAAAGGCTAACCGCAATAACGACCAGCTCCTCACACCGGCAGAAGCCGCGTCTCTTGGCGCCGCCCTCTCGCTCGACAGCATTGCCGCAGGGCTTGGCGTAGGCTTTCCGACGCCGGCCCTCCTTGCCGCAACAGCCGGTTCCTTTTTGGTCAGCATCGCGGCGATCCTTCTTGGCAGTTACCTCGGAAGAAAAATCGCCTGCTGCTCCTGTAAAAATTTCTGCCCGCTCGGCGGCGTCCTTTTAATCCTGCTTGCCTTCTGCAAGCTTTTTTAACAGGACAAAAACTTCATGCGCAAGCAGCGGCATGGCCGCAAGAATCAAAAGATTTATCCACTCTGAACCGGATAGCGCATCGGTTCCGAACAATCCGACAAAATACGGAATTTCCGTCACCAAAAGCTGCAGCATAATTCCGACCGCAAACGCGACGATCATCAGCTTATTTTTCCAATGATTCATCCGGAATACGGAAATCTCGGTATCGCGCATCCCGACCGCATGAAAAAGCTGTGACATGCCGAGCACCGTAAATGCATAAGTCTGGCTGCAGCTTAGGATATTCTCCGACATCAGTACCACCCTAAGGTTATACAGAGAAAACGGAATGCCTCTTTCCGCTAATATATGTAACGGGAGCTGCAAAAATGCAGTCATACTGATAAAAGCAATTAAAAATCCGTAAAACAGCGTCACGCTCATGCCTCCCCCCGCAAACAGTCCCTCCTTTGCCTCTCTGGGCGGCCGTTTCATCCTGTATTTGTTTTCCTCTACATCTACGCCGAGCGCAAGCGCCGGAAGCGAGTCCGTAATCAGATTAATCCAGAGAATATGGCTTGATTTCAGCGGGGAGGCAAAGCCGCATGCGATTGCCGCGAGCATTGTTACGATCTCACCGAGATTGGACGAGAGCAAAAACAGCACCGATTTTTTTATGTTTTCATAAATGCACCTTCCCTGCTCCACCGCCCTTGTAATTGTTGCGAAATTGTCATCCGTGAGCACGAGATCCGCGGCGTTTTTAGCCACATCCGTTCCCTCCATACCCATCGCAATACCGATATCCGCTGATTTTAAGGATGGCGCGTCATTTACTCCGTCGCCTGTCATCGCCACGATTTTGCCGTTTCTCTTTAACGCCGACACAATCCGGACCTTGTGCTCCGGCGATACATGCGCAAGCACCGCGAGCTTATCAAGACGTCTGTCCAGCTCCTCCTCGCTCATTTCATCCAATTCCTCACCGGATATACATTCTTCCCTGCGCGAAGCAATCCGAAGCTGCTTTGCAATCGCAAACGCCGTATCCATGCGGTCACCGGTTATCATAATTGTTTTTACCCCGGCTTCCCTCAACTCTCTGACAGCCTCCGGCGTGCCGAAACGAAGCGGATCTTCCATCCCTACGAGTCCCAAAAACGTAAAACCCTCCTCACACACGGACGGGACCTTTCCCGACCCGCCGCCTTCTGCATATCTTACGGCGAGCGCGAGCACCCGCAGCGCGCTTCCTGTAAATTCAGAAAGAACGCCCTGTACCGTGTCCCGCTCTTTTTTGTCAAACGGATGCTCGTTTCCGTTCTTATAAATGTGCGTACACCGCGACATCACTTCATCCGGCGATCCCTTCATATAAGAAATATAGGAATCTCCCTTTTTGTGCATCGTTGTCATTCGCTTTCTCGACGAATCGAACGGGATCTCCTGTATTCGCGGATACTCCCGCTCCACTCTCCCCCGCTCCACGCCGCATTTTTCCGTCATGTCGATAAGCGCCAGCTCCGTCGGATCTCCAAAACGCTCTCCCTCCACGATTTTTGCGTCATTGCACAGAAGAAAGCCGCGCATAAATTCGCCGTGTCCCCGCCCCTCAAGTTCCAGCGGCGAACCCGTCCTTCCATCGGCATAGCATCTTGTCACCGTCATGCGGTTCTGCGTTAATGTTCCTGTCTTATCTGAACAGACCACACTGACACAACCCAATGTCTCTACGCTTGGAAGACGCTTCACGATAACGTTAACATTTACCATTCTTGAAACCGAAAGCGCCAAAACCATTGTCACAATTGCAGGCAGTCCCTCCGGCACCGCCGCCACCGCAAGAGAAATCGCCGTTATAAGCATATCCATCACATTGCGATGCTGCCATACCGCAAGCAGGAATAATATCACGCACAAAACAATTGAAATGACGCTTAAGATTTTTCCCAAATCCCCCAATCGCTTCTGAAGAGGAGTCGTCTCCGTCGGCGCGTTCTGTATCATTCTGGCAATTTTCCCGATCTCCGTATCCATCCCAATCGCAGTGACGACGCCTTCCCCTCTTCCGCCTGTAACGTTTGTGGACATATACACCGCATCGCCCGCACTCTTGGCTACCGGCTTCGATTCGCCTGTTAACGCCGCCTCCTCCATCTTCAGATTAACGCTTTCCGTCAACTTTAAGTCCGCGGGCGCACGCCTTCCCGCTTCCAGACACACAATATCCCCCGGAATCAAATCGGCCGCCGGAATTTCTCTTTGCATATTCCCTTCACGAATCACTGCCTTGGGACTTGTCATCTCTTTTAACGCGTCTAACGCCGCCTGCGCTTTGCCCTCCTGAACTACGCCGACAATTGCATTCATCAGGATTACCGCAAGTATAATCGCAGTGTCGGAAAACTCTCTAAGCAGCATGGAAATGGATGCCGCTACAAACAGAATAAAAATCAGCGGATCGTTAAGCTGTTCTATAAAACTTGAGATTACAGACTTTTTCTTCTCCCTGGCCAAAACATTTTCTCCCCGCCCATACTCCTTTTGCCGATTTGTTTCCGTCATATCTGCCGTTCCTCCTATTCTGCAAATGCGGCTTTCGCCGCCTTTTTGGCATCATCATATTGCAGAATATGAGGACAGGCCGGAGTTTATGCATGCATTTTGAGACGGTCAAACGAGGTGTCAGACCGCATCCGCTATGGAAATATAAATATGTATTTCCGCCTCGCTCTCGCTGCAATCCTGATATTCCTCAAAATCGCAGGTAAAGGTACGCGGCAGTTTCATCTGCCAAAGCGCTTCCCAAAATTTTGCCACATCCTCCTTCACATCCCCCTTTATCACAAACTTTGCATACTTTCCAGCGGGAATTGTCATAAGATATCCGTTTGCCGGAACAACATCTGCCGGAAACTCTTTTGCAGGCTCTACCTCGCAGGCTACCACTACCCGGTAATCGGACTTCTCGTCACCCGCGTAATCCGTATAGATTCCAAGTGACTTGTGATTCTTTTTTCCCATAATAGAGCCATATACGCCCTCTCCGTAAAACTGTTTCCACAGTCCGCCAATCACACTGCCCATATCCTCAGCCGCGTTATTGGTCCATGCCATAACGCCCGCCGCCGTCTTTTCCTCCAATGTCACCACTTCATACTCCATATTTGTATCTCCTTTTCCATTTTATTTCCCGCAAAATCATGTTCTGTGGGCTTACCTCGAAGATAACACAGATAACACGTCAGCTGTATGTCATGTTCCTTCCTGCCTTACATATTTTTCACTGATCTTTTTTATATGGAGTGCAAATTCCTGTCTTATTTCCTCTGGCCCAAGCAGCTCGACCGCGCTGCCAAAGCTAAGCAGCCATCCAAACAGGCTTTCTTTATCCATAAACTCGTATGTAAATAAAAGCGTTCCGTCCTCCTGTTCCCGAAAACAGTCCATACCGAAATCTTCCATCAAACGCCACCTCATCTCCGGCTCAAATACAGCCTGTATCATGCCTGTCGACGGAAAAATGTTGTATGCCGACAATTCGGGCTGCGGAACCTTCCTCGGCTCATATAGTTCCCCCGTACCTTCTTCCTCCTGCATCCTGGTCAGCTTAAACAGCCGAAAATCCGATTTATCTACACAATATCCCCAGACATACCAGGAGGCCCAATGAAATATCAAAAAATACGGCTCTATTTTTCTTTGGCTCACGCCCTTAGGCGCAAAATAGCGGAAGGTAATCTTCTCCTTCCGCTCTATCGCTGCCTGAATCAATTCTATTTTGGGAACCAATGTGGATTTATGCCACGACGACAAATCTATCAGAATATGTCGGTTCAGGGCAAGCTCATTTCGTCCCTTCGGCGACAATTTTTCCATCAGCTGCTGATACTTATTCGTCCCGCTGACACTGTCCAGACTTAAAAGTCCGGCCAAAATTGCCTGCATATCCGACGAAGTCAGAAGCGTCTTGTCAATACGGTAATTTTCCATAATTCCAATTCCGCCATTAGCCCCCTGAAACGTTACAATCGGAATGCCGGCCGCATTCAACGTCTCTATATCACGGTTTATCGTCCGCCTGGAAACTTCAAACTTTTCCGCAAGCTTAGGCGCCGTGGTTCTCTCCTGCTGCAAAAGCACAGACAAAATTCCGATCAGACGGTCTATTTTCATGACATCTTTCCTTCCTGCCTGGCCGCTTCCCACTCGGCCTCTTTAAAGCCTACCAAGACAAGATGATCAGCGACCGCAATCGGTCTTTTCACAAGCATTCCGTCCGTGGCAAGAAGCCGGTACTGCTCCTCCTCGCTCATTTCGGGAAGCTTGTCCTTTAAG
Organism: uncultured Roseburia sp.; assembly: GCA_947564465.1. GTDB lineage: Bacteria > Bacillota > Clostridia > Lachnospirales > Lachnospiraceae > Roseburia_C. Next base: position 15,031 of record CANOCV010000041.1, read on the forward strand.
CCAAGCTCCTTGTATTTGTTGCCGCTTGTATTGAAAAAACGCTTCAGAGGCAGAGCGCTCGTTTTATGCCACTCCCGAAGCTCCTCCTCTGTCGGATTTTCTTCTTTGATTGCGCGGTCCGTATACGCAATCCCGTTTTCCTCCAGCCATTTTTTGGCTTTTTTGCATGTAGTGCATTTACTGTACTCCACAAATAGCATTCGGCTTCCTCCTAATAATAGATCGCCTCCTCACCCAAAGGTTCGGAGGCATAGCAATTTTACAGTGAAAGAGACGGTGCGCTGTATGTTCTTGCGCCAAGCTCACTGTCCAGCATATACAAGCTCTTCGGGTCATCTCCGAACAGTTCGTATTTTTTAACAAGGCCCTCTGCGTTCGTCTCCTCTTCGCCCTGCTCTTTTACAAACCAGTCCAAAAACTGCATCGTACGGAAATCCTTAACGGCGTGTGCCGCATCATAAATCGTATGTATCAATCCCGTCACATACCGCTCATGCTTCAAGCCCTCCTCCAGAACGGTCTTTGCGCATGTCAACTCTACCTGCGGCTTATCAATCGTCTCTAAAACGACTTTTTCACCGTTATTCTGCAGATACTGCACAAACAGCATTGCATGGTCTCTTTCCTCCTGCGCCTGAATCTTATACCAGTTACCGAATCCGTCAAGTCCCTGATCGTAATAAAAATTGGAAAAATCCAAATATAAATACGCCGAATACAGCTCCTTGTTTACCTGCTGGTTTAATAATTCCACAACTTTGCTTTCTAACATTTTATGTTCCTCCTTTTGCTTTGGTTGATTCTGTCGATAATTATAGCTCTTTGGAGGGCGTTTTTCAAGAAATATCCAATTAAATGTTAATTATAACAGTTCAGACAAGCTGCCCTCCGCGGTCAAACATTATTTTGCAGACAATTTGAGGATGTTTTTAGCAGAGACGGAATCCACCGTCTACTTTGACTTGGTCTCGAAGGCCTTCGTGAGAGACCTTTAGTCAATGTTGGCGGTTAGTCCGGCGGAGCGTTATCCTCGTCTGGAAATAATGTTTGACCGCGGAGGGCGTTCGTCAACCAATGCCAACAAAATACTTTTCTCTTATTTGCCGATTGTCAACTTTATAATTTTTGCAGTTGACATTCCGCCCTTTTATCTTTAAACTAATGCTTATCACAAGAGAAAGGACTAATTTATATGAACAGCAATTTTCCATCTAATGTCAACGAAGCCCGCCTTCCCGCAGACAAACGCTCCAAAACGCTGCAGCTTGTCTACTGCAGCATGTTCACGGTTTTGATTGCGGTCGGTGCATTTATAAAGATTCCGATTCCGGTTGTACCGTTTACCCTTCAGGTTTTGTTTACTACCATGAGCGGCCTGCTGCTGGGCGGAAAGCTCGGCGCCGTGAGCACCGGAATGTATATGCTTTTAGGCCTGATCGGGCTTCCTGTTTTTACGGAGGGCGGCGGTATCTGGTATGTCTTCAAGCCAAGCTTCGGCTATATTATCGGTTTCTTGGCAGGAAGCTATGTGACAGGCAAAATAGCAGAAAAATTAAAGAGTCCGACGATCCTGAAATATCTGGCCGCTAATCTCGCCGGACTGCTGATTGTCTATCTTTTCGGAATGGTATACTACTATCTGATCTGCAATTTTGTAATCCACACGCCAATCGGCGTATGGCCGCTGTTTTTATATTGCTTTATCCTTGTAGTTCCGGGCGATATCTGCCTTTGCATCCTTGCCGCCATTCTGGCCAAAAGGCTTCGTCCGTTGATTCGAAAGCAGGTAATGTAATGATTGTAAATGATTTAAAAGAAAAAGTAATGTCAGGACTTGTAATCACCCGCGAAGAGTCTTTTCTGTTAACGGATGCGCCGTTAGAAGAGCTTACGGCGGCAGCGAATGAAATTCGAGAAAGGTTTTGCGCAAATGCCTTTGACATCTGCACAATTATTAACGGGAAATGCGGGAAATGCTCTGAGGACTGTAAATACTGCGCTCAAAGCGCCCACTACCATACTCCCTGCGGGGAAACGTATCCGCTTTTGCCGACGGATAAGCTGCTGGCGCAGGCGAAACACAACGATGCACAGGGCGTACTGCGCTACTCAATTGTAACCTCCGGCAAGGCTCTAAGCGACGACGAAATCGACGCGGTATGCGAGAGCATCCGCACAATCCGTCAAAATACAAATATCAGCGTCTGCGTTTCGTTCGGTCTTTTAGATGAAACGCAATTCAAGAAACTAAAAGCAGCCGGCGCCTCACGGGTTCACTGCAACCTGGAATCCTCAAAAGCCTTTTTTCCGAATATCTGCTCCACACACACCTTTGAGGAAAAAATAGAAACCCTAAAGGCCGCAAAGCGCGCCGGACTCTCGGTCTGCTCGGGCGGTATTATGGGACTTGGCGAGAGCATGGCGGACCGAATTGATATGGCGTTTACGTTAAGGGAGCTTGGCGTCGCCTCCGTTCCCGTCAACCTTCTGAATCCGATTCCCGGCACCCCCTTAGGGCAGAACAAGCCGCTGACAAACGACGAGCTGTGCCGGATTGTCTCTATCTTCCGCTTTATCCTGCCCGACAGTATGATTCGGCTTGCCGGGGGACGGGGAATTATCGGCGACAAAGGCGAAAAATGCTTTCGAAGCGGCGCGAACGCCGCAATTTCCGGCCATATGCTGACAACGGCCGGAATCACTGTGGAGACGGATTTTCAACTTATAAAACGACTTGGATACGAGGTAAAATATATCAATGAGTAAAAATTTATTTATCACCGGCACGGGAACCGATGTCGGAAAAACTTATGTCGCGGGACTAATCCTTAAAAAGCTTGCCGGATGTCAAAAGCATGCAGGGTATTTCAAGGCTGCCATGAGCGGAAACGAATACGGCAACGACAATCGCCTGATTCCCGGGGACGCACTCTTTATCAAAAAAATCTCAGGCATCAGCCAGCCCCTGGATACCATGTGCCCTTACGTCTATGAGCACGCGTATTCGCCCCATCTCGCCTCACGCATAGAGGGCAATCCGGTGCGCATGGATATCGTAGAGGACGGCTTCAAAAAAGTCTGTGCCGCATACGACTATGTGACTGTGGAGGGCAGCGGCGGAATCCTTTGCCCCATCCGCTTTGACGAGGAAAAGATTATGCTTGAAGATATAGTCAAAACACTGGATCTCTCCTGCCTGCTGATTGCAGACGCAGGTCTTGGCACAATCAACAATGTTGTCCTGACCGCAGAATATATGCGTTCCAAAAATCTCCCCTTAAAGGGAATTATCCTAAACCGCTTTCATCCCGGCAATGTGATGGAAGAGGATAATCTGAAGATGTGCGAATATCTGACAGGACTTCGCGTGCTTGCCTGTGTAAAGGAAAATGATACTACGCTGGATATTGATATCGGCATACTGACCTCACTCTATGAATAAAACTTATACCGAAAGGAATGATACACTGTGATCTGGTACCCATACGAACAAATGAAAACGATGCGCAAGCCCTACAAAATCACGGACGCCGAGGGCGTATTTCTATATACCGAAGATCAAAAGCTGATTGATTCCGTCTCCTCCTGGTGGAGCGTAATTCACGGCTACAAGCATCCCGTTCTCACGGAAGCCATAAAATCTCAGGCGGACAATTTTTCACACGTAATGCTCGGCGGGTTGACGCACGAACCGGTACTCGCCCTCTCAAAAAAGCTGGAAAGCTTTCTGCCCGGCGATCTGAATTACTGTTTCTTCTCCGATTCCGGAAGCGTTGCGGTCGAGGTCGCATTAAAGATGGCTCTTCAATTCTATACGAACAGGGGAAGCAGACGCGACACTGTTCTCGCCTTAACACATGCTTACCACGGCGATACCTTTAAGGCGATGGAAGTCGGGGACGACGAGGATTATCACTTTGCATTTGCCGAAAAAAAGGGCGTCATACATATTCCGACGGAAATTTCCGCGTTAGAGGAGGCCTTTGATAAATATCACGACCGGCTCAACTGTTTTATTGTGGAGCCGCTTTTACAGGGCGCCGGAGGAATGCGCATGTATGATATTTCTTTCCTGAAACGTGCAAGAGAGCTGTGCGACAAATACGATGTCCTGCTTATCTTCGATGAAGTTGCGACAGGGTTCGGGCGCACCGGCAACCGCTTTGTAGCGGATCTTGTATGCCCCGACATCCTCGTTCTCGGCAAAGCCCTGACCGGAGGTTATATCGGCCATGCGCTCACCGCCGCAAACGAAAAGGTATTTCGCGGTTTTTATGACGATGATGACAGACACGCCCTGATGCACGGGCCGACCTTTATGGGCAACGCCCTTGCCTGCAGCGTCGCATTAAAGTCTATTGAACTGTTTGAAAACGAAGATTATATGGAAAAAATCAGGCGAATCACGGAAATCACCGAGCGCGAAATGGCAGGCTTTTGTGACCCGCGCATCAAAGAAATCCGCATCATGGGCGGATGTGTCTGCATTGAGGTAAGGGAGGCAAAAACACTAACGGGCTTCCAGCAATTTGCCTATGAACGCGGTGTATTCAGCCGTCCGTTCCTGACATATCTATATGCGATGGTTCCGTATATCATAACGGAGGAGCAGCTTGTAACGGTTCTAGATACGATGAAGGCATGGTTTCGAAGATAATTGACAAAGAGGGGCATAAATTGCCCCTCTCTCTATTCACACGGGAATTTCATTCCCCACTTCGCTCTGATGGTATCCATCAGCCTCATTACCCGAAGCGTCTCCTTATGCGGCATCTCCTCACACTCCGTCCTTCCCTCCTCAATCGCCCGAATGCAGGAGAGCGCCTCGTACTCGTAGCCATTGATTTGCTCCGGCACTTTGTAAGCCGCCGTCATTTCATGTTTCCCGTTAAAAACGCGAATTTCCGTACAATTATTAATTCCCAAGACCTCCAGATATCCCTCGCTTCCATGAACAATTCCCTTACAGTCCATATGTCCGATCATAGAGCTGTTTAAAACCGCCAGTTTTCCGTCCTCAAATGTAAGCGATATACTGTCCATCCAATCCACACCCTCCGGCGACAGCACTGCCGTCGTATCAATCTTGCTTACCTCACCGTGAAACACCGTCAGCGCAAATGTAATCGGATAGATTCCCACATCCAAAAGCGCTCCTCCCGCCAGCGCAGGTTCTCTTAACCGCTCCTTGTGAAGCATCGGAAATCCCAGATTCGCTGTCAGCGAAGTCACCTCTCCCACCGCGCCCCCTTCAATCAGATCATCAATCATCTTACGGCTGGGCATATATCTTGTCCACATGGCCTCGGCCAATAGCAGCCCTCTCTCCTGCGAAAGCCGAATCAATTCCTCCGCCTGCGCGGCATTTACGGTAAACGCTTTCTCCAACAGCACATGCTTGCCATATTCTAAACACATCTTCGCGTGCTGATAGTGATGTGAGTGCGGCGACGCCACATAGACAAGCTCAATGGCAGGATCCTTTAGCATTTCCTCGTAAGATCCGTAGGCATGTTCAAATCCCCACTGCCCGGCAAACTCCTTTGCCCGCGCATAATCCCTGGACGCAACAGCGTACCGCTCAACCTTCTCGATCGAAGATACCGCCTTTGCCATGCTCTGCGCAATGTGTCCCGGCGCTAAAATCGCAAATTTCATAGTAACCTTCTCCTTCCATCCAATATACGGCTCGTCACATCCGCTCATTTTGTCCAAACAGCTCATAATAAAAAATATACTGCTGCATCACACCTTGATACCCGTGATAACGGCGATTAGGAAAGCCCCTTTTATAATGCGCGTCAAGCGCCTGTTTCATGTGAGTATCCATGGGAAACGCCTGTAAATGATGAAGCGCAAAAAGACAAATGCAGTCCGCCACCTTTTCTCCCACGCCAAATAATTTCATCAGCTCGTTTTTCGCCCGTCCATATGACATTTTTCCAACCGCGTCCAAATCAAATTCTCCCGCGGCAACGCATCTCGCCGCGCGGACTACATATTTGCTGCGGTAGCCGAGATTACAGGCCTTCAGCGCATCCTCATCAAGCGACGCTAAAGCCTCCGGTTTCGGAAACGCATAATACTCCCCGATAACGCTGCTTTTCTTCTCTCCATACCGCTCGCAAATATTCTCAACGCAGCGCCGTATGCGTTTAATATTATTTTGCTGTGAAATCAAAAACGAAACGAGCGTCTCCCACAAATCCTGACGCAAAATCCGGATTCCCAAACCGAAATTGACAGCGACCGTCAAATAATCGTCGCGCGGATTTACCTTTCTTATGTATTTTGTGTAATCCTCCTCCATGTCGAAATATTCCCGCCAAAAATCATCAAATTCCTTCTCCTCACAGAAAAAGATACACTCCTTTCCCTGCTGCTCTGCTTCCAGATACCGCGAACCCGCAATGACGGCATATCGTTTTTCGCCCACCTGCTTCATGCGAAAGCACTGTCCCGACTGACAGATTTGTTCTAATTCAAAGTTATCTATCGTTTTTTTAACCATAATTTCTCCGACTCTGACTTTATTTGTCACCGTTTCCCTTTCCCTCATATAATAGTATAAAAACACATAAGGAAATTCGCCATGAAAAATTGCTCTAACCTATACGTTCTCTCTACAATCGCCTGTCAGCTATCCGAATGCCTTACAGAAGACGAGCTGGAACTTCTCGCCGTCAATTTGCGGGCGCTTGGTGAAATGCTCGATGTTATTTCCACGCAGCAGGAGATCTGCAAAAAATCCGAACAATAACAATATCTTATACGCTTCTAATTGCTCCCCAAGATATCATTATACTTTAAACTTGTCAACACATTTTTATTTGATTTTTTACCTGCGCAAACGCGATGTTAAAATGCTTCTATTGACTTTTTACCCATACAATGATAGCTTTTAAACAACTACACCACAAAAGGAGCATTCTCATGGAACAGCAATCTTCCATCTTAAAAGAAATCCGTCCCCACGGCACGAAATCCTTTCCATGCGCCATCTATCGGACGCATTCTGTCGGTAAAGGCACATTAGTTAAGCATCACTGGCACAATGAAGCGGAAATTCTCTACTTTTCCGGCGGAAATTTCCGCCTGGAAATTAATATGGAATCCTTTTCCATCCAATCCGAATGCTTCTATTTCATCAATCCCGGGGAACTGCACAGTATCATAACGGAAACATCCGAGAGCCACTGGGAGGATGCCGTCGTTTTCTCCCCTGACATTTTAAGCTTTGACTCTTACGATGAGGCGCAAATTCATTTAATTAAACCTATCCAAAACGGCATACTGCTTTTTCCCCGACATCTCACGCCAAATCATCCTGCATTTACCCCCATCCGAAGCGCCTTTATGGACATCTTACATGCCTTTGGTCAAATGACTTCGGAAAACTCTCCCGCCAGAGACAATGCTTTCGTTACCGATGACTTAACCAGTCAATTATACATCAAGTCCTCCCTGCTGTATATTTTGGCCACACTTTCCGACCACAGGCTCTTTACGCCCACAGAAAAGAATCTGGATAAACGTGTGGAGAGCATCAAAACCGCTTTGGCCTACATCAAAGATAATTACAAAGAAAAAATATATATCACCGATCTGGCAAAGCAGGTGAATCTGAATGAGCAATACTTCTGCCGCCTTTTCAAAAAGGCAATCGGGTGTACTCCCATAGAATATGTCAACGAATACCGGATTAAGCAGACACGGCGTCTTCTGGAAGAAACGGACTTATCGGTTACGGAAATATGTCTGGAATGCGGCTACAACAATCTGGGCAACTTCTTACGGGAATTCCGCAAATATACGAAAACGACGCCTCTGCAATACAGGAAAAATTTACAAAAAGTCAAGATAACGTAGTTTTTAATCATATAATCGTAAGATATCCCAAAGCCATGTCAGTATAATGAACTCAACAATCTGAACGAAATTATTTTAGGAGGTTCCGCTATGATCAAAAAATGGTGGCATGACAAAGTAGCATATCAGATTTACCCAAAAAGCTTTTATGACTCTAACGGGGACGGCATCGGCGATATTCCGGGAATTATCAGTAAACTCGATTATCTGCATGATCTGGGCGTAGACATCGTCTGGCTGTCTCCTTGTTATCAATCCCCGCTGGCGGATCAGGGCTACGATATTTCGGATTATTACAACATCGACCCCCGTTTCGGCACCATGGAGGATATGGAACGGTTAATTGCCGAAGCCAAAAAACGAAATATGTATATCCTGATGGACCTGGTGGTCAATCACTGCTCCGACGAGCATGAATGGTTCCAAAAAGCCTGTGAAGAACCGGATGGAAAATATGGAAATTTTTTCTATCTGAGAGACAAGAAAGAAGGCGAACTGCCGACTAACTGGCGCTCTTATTTCGGGGGCCCCGTATGGGATGATCTTCCCGGCACTGACAAACAATATCTGCATGTATTCCATAAAAAACAACCCGATTTAAACTGGGAAAATCCCAAACTGCGTGAGGAAGTATACAAAAACATCAACTGGTGGCTGGATAAAGGTCTCGGCGGCTTCCGCATAGACGCAATCATCAATATCAAAAAGGCTCTGCCCCTTCGCAGCTATACACCTGACAGAGAAGACGGACTTTGCAGCATTCACGCCATGCTGCAGGAAGCGAAAGGTATCGGAGAATTTCTGAGGGAAATGCAAGAGAACACATTTCATAAATATGACGCGTTTTCCGTAGGAGAGGTATTCAATGAAAAACCTGAAGAGATATCGGATTTTATCGGGGACAACGGTTACTTTTCCAGCATTTTCGATTTCAACGAAACAATATTCGGAAGCAGTGAAAAGGGCTGGTACGACGCGAAACCCATCACGCCGGACGACTATAAAAAATGCTGTTTCGAGTCACAGGCAAAGGTAAAAGATATCGGTTTTCTATCTAACATTATTGAGAACCATGACGAACCCCGCGGTGTCAGCCGATATATCCCCGAAGGAGAATGCTGCATAGAAAGCAAGAAAATGCTGGCGGCGCTGAACTTTATGCTGCGCGGCCTCCCTTTCATCTATCAGGGCCAGGAGCTTGGAATGGAAAATATGCCAATCTCCTCCATTGACGAGGTTGACGATATCTCTGCTCACGCAGAATACAAGGTTGCGCTGGACGCGGGCCTCTCTCCCGATGAAGCATTAAAGGCCATATCAAGATTCAGCAGGGACAATGCCCGCACACCTATGCAATGGTCAAGCAGAGCAAACGCCGGATTTACCACCGGAACCCCCTGGCTTTCCGTCAACCCGAATTACCTTTCTATCAACGTGGAGACACAGCTTGCAGACCCGGATTCGGTGTTAAATTTTTACCGTAAAAATTAATTTCTCTGCGCAAAAATCCTGTTTATAGACAGACCGTTGTGTACGGAGCCCTTGAACCGGTGTGGGAGGAGCGGCACAATTTAATGGCATACTACCGAAGGGGCGATAAAACACTGCTGGTGGTTGGAAATTACCAAAAGGAAGAACAGGAAATTGCGCTTCCTGCAGCTTACAAAAATATGCTGTTAAATAACTATACGGATATTACAGAAAAGAACCATACAATCCGACTATACGGATATCAATTGTTAATATTAGAAATGTAACGGAAAAACAATACGAAAGGAATGATGCAAATTATGAACAAATCTTGGTGGAAAGAAGCGGTTGTTTATCAGATTTATCCCCGCAGTTTTATGGACAGCAACGGAGACGGTATCGGGGACATACAGGGAATCATCAGCAGACTGGATTATTTGAAGTACCTGGGAATTGATGTTATCTGGCTCTCCCCGGTATATCAATCGCCCAACGACGACAACGGCTACGATATCAGCGACTATCAGGCGATTATGGATGAATTCGGTACGATGAACGATTTTGATGAATTGTTAGAAAAAGCTCATGAACGCGGCATTCGAATCGTCATGGATCTGGTGGTCAACCACACCTCCGACGAACACAAATGGTTTATGGAAAGCCGAAAATCCAGGGACAACAACTACCGTGACTATTATATCTGGCGTGAAGGCAAGGATGCAAAAACTCCTCCAAACAACTGGGGTTCCTGCTTCGGCGGTTCTGCGTGGCAGTATGATGAAGAAACCGCCATGTACTACCTGCATCTTTTTTCCAAAAAACAGCCTGATTTAAACTGGGATAATCCGAACGTACGCAAAGAAATTTTTGACATGATGACATGGTGGTGCGACAAAGGCATTGATGGTTTCCGTATGGATGTTATCAGTATGATTTCCAAAACAAGCGAGATGCCCGACGGCGAAACAAACGGCTTATATGGCGACTTTAGCCCTTTCTGCGTCCATGGCCCCAATGTGCACAAATACCTTCAGGAAATGAATGAAAAGGTGCTTTCCAAATACGATATCATGACTGTGGGCGAGACATCCGGCGTAACGACGGAACTGGCAAAACAATATGCCGGAGAGAATACCCATGAACTAAACATGGTATTCCAGTTTGAGCATGTGGAGAGCGACGGAAAATACGGAAAATGGACCGATGAAAAAATGCCTCTTACCACATTAAAGAAAATCCTGTCCCGCTGGCAGAACGATTTGTATGACAAAGCCTGGAACAGCCTGTTCTGGGATAACCACGACCAGCCCCGCGCCGTATCCCGTTTCGGTGATGACCGTCCGCAATACCGTGAGATATCCGCAAAAATGCTGGCCACCTGCCTGCATATGCTGCAAGGCACACCCTATATCTATCAGGGCGAAGAACTGGGCATGACCAATTACCCTTTTAAGGATCCCGGTGATTTCCGCGACATTGAGAGCGTCAACGCCTATCGGGAATGGTGTGCCGACGGTTCCATATCGCACGAAGCATTCTGGCCCTGTCTCACCTTCAAGAGCCGTGATAACGCCAGAACACCGGTACAGTGGGACGACTCTGCACAGGCCGGATTTACCAAAGGAACTCCCTGGATTGCTGTAAATCCTAACTATAAAGAAATCAACGCCAAAGCCGAAATAGCAAATCCCGATTCCGTATTTCATTATTATAAAAAACTGATCGCTCTGAGAAAGCAAAACCCGATTATGGTATATGGGAAATACGAGGCGCTTCTGGAGGATAACGAAAAGCTTTTCGTCTACACCAGGACATATCAAAATGAAAAGCTGCTTGTAGTATGCAGCTTCTGCGAACATGAAACCGTTTTCACCATCCCCGACGAATTTCTGGGTGCCTCCTGTCTTATCTCTAACACGAGACGCGAATATAACCGGCAGGAACTCACGCTTGGATCTTATGAAGCATTTGTTCTGCATAAAAAATAGAATCGGTATATACAACAAGAGCGGAACGTCCGCTGTCGAATGACATTGGGCTGCTCCGCTCTCTTTTTGATCTCTTAATCTTCTTTTATGATTATTTTACGGTAACATTAATTTTTTTAGCCATACTTTATTTGTGCCTGCAGGGCACAAAATTTTTATAGATATGCTTTCTCAGTTTTTTTATATCACCACCTTAGGAACTGTCCATAAATAAATCTTTACATTTGGCGCCGGACTGCAAAGTTATTATTTTTGTCCGTTACAAACTGACAGGCCCGGACAAGCTTATATGGATGCATGAGACAGAGCCAGCAGTTCCTCTGCAATGCTTTTTACCCTTGCAAAGGACTCTTCGGTCAGACCTGTAATCTCCCCTTCATGGCTGGCATCGTCTACGATCTCATCCGCCCTGCTCTTAAAGTTTGTAACCAGTTCGTCCAGAGAAAGCGCCATACCTCGTACCTGTTCACTATACAGTCTGGTTTTGTCGCTTCGCTCTACAATCTGCTCGGTCATGGTTATGGAATTCTTCTGCATGTCCCCCAGCGATTCGGCTTTGTTCCTTGCTTCTAATATCCTGTCAATTCCCTCCTCAACCGATAACCGGTTCTGCCCATTGATGGATTTTACCCCTTCCAGCCTGGCAAGGATCTTAGGTACCAGTTCCTGAATGGAATTACTTGCCACTTTGGACTGTTCTGCCAGCTGCTGCACATTATCCGCCACAACCGCAAAACCTTTGCCCTGTTCTCCGGCACGTGCCGCCTCAATGCTCGCATTTAAAGCCAGAAGATTGGTGCGTGCAGAAATTCCGGAAATCTGCTCCACAAAATTCGTAATCTCATCGATTCCATTCTCCAGCTGGCTGATCGATTCCCCGGTCTGGTTTGCCGTTTCTTTAATCTGATGCATGGAGTCCACTGCCACATCCATTGTCTCGATAAAGCCCATAGTATAGTCAGTAACATCCCCGGATATCCGGAACATTTCTTTGGTATTCTGATAAATGCCATCGATTGCCTCTGACATCTCCGAGACACTTTCCTGGATATGCACCACCTGGTTGCGGCTTTCATCACAGTCTGCCGATGTATCATGGGCAGATGAAACAATCTGTTCATTAGCACGCCGGGAGTTCTCCAGATTTTCTTCCACATCCCCCACCATGGTAACCAGTTCCTCCGAGGCGGATTCGCACTTTTGGAGAAGTTCAGCCATCTGCATGCCTTTCTGCTCTTTTTTGGTCTTTTCCAAAAGGGTGTTTTTGATGTAATTTAAGACAGAATTAAATCCCACCAGCGCCATGATTCTGGGGAATACAAAGAACAAAATAATGTTTACAATATTCGTATTAATGGTAAATTTGCCTGCCAGAAGTGTTTCTGCTTCCTTTGCTGAGGTTGTCGTCGTCAGAACCAATGTGTTGGCATCACACAGTCCCCAGTAATATCCGCCAACAACAGAGAGGAAGAAACCTCCAATGGTCAATACCAGCGTAAAGGTTTTATATTTTTTGTCCGTATAGGCAATGCAACAGATCATGGGAAAAACCATAAAGAGGGTTGCATGATAAGCCAGTTCCATATTGGCAAAGGAAATCATTGCCACCAGCAAAAAAAGCATGATATAGTTGGACGCTGCCCTTTCAAAACCAAGTACATATTTAACGGCATATCCCAGCGCCAGAAATACAGTCACACCAATGAGAGTGCTGTTCATTATGGTCTGATCCACGATAAAAATGTGCAATATGTTCAATATCCATGCAATGACCATTACAATAAAGGCGACACGCATACATTTCAACGAATAGTTATTCGCTTTTTTGAACTCAACCTTATTTATCATTCTTTCCGCTCCTCCCTATCTTTCGTCCTTATATTCTCTGTGTTTTCTGAATTCCTCTCAAGCTATTTGGCAAGATCACATCGGCCAGTTTATCGCATCCGGAGAACTTGCCGCTTATTGTTATAGCATAAGCGATACGCTTTTGGGTTTAAATTGTAAAATTTGCTGGTTTTGTTGTAAAATTTGCTGAGACAGCAGAGAATCCTATCCTTTTTTGCAGTAGAATTAAGGTGTCTAATCTAAATTACTACTAAACAAAATTTCTATGCTTCAACGGGCAGAACCCGATTATGGTATTCGGTATATACAACAAGAGCGGAACGTCCGCTGTCGAATGACATCGGGCCGCTCCGCTCTCTTTTTGATCTCTTAATCTTCTTTTATGATTATTTTACGGTAACCTTGATCTTCTTGTATATGCCGTTCTGTGCATAGAC
>CANOCV010000042.1 GCA_947564465.1 uncultured Roseburia sp.
TTTTCAAAACATCCTTGTTTTGAAATTGCTGAAAAAAGACAGAACACTAAGAAATCCTAACCGCCGGAACAAGTCGCAGCTTATCGCATGTATTTGTGCAAATTGCCAGCGTTTTTCTTGTTTACAACCTTTTGCCACCCGAATCATCATAGGAAAAACTTTGTTGCTGCGAAGTGCTAAAGCCTATGGCTTCTCTATGATATAAAAAGCCCTCCGGGCAGGATCGCCATGCGGCAGAGAATCCGGCAGAGCTTGCGAGAGCAGAAGAAAAAATAAGCAAATTGAAAGCAATTGAATTGTATGAAAGTAATATTGTAGAAGAATAAGTGAATATTTGATGTAGCAGGAATTGGCGAAGGAAGTATTGATGGTTTCAAAAAATTAAAATGATTCTAGTGAGGTGGGGATTGCTTAACTTAAAAATAGTATATACATACAGCATGCTAATACATTGCTTGCAGATATCCGGCAGAAAATATCAACCAACTTATTAAAAAGTACTCTTGCAGATGCCTTTTAGTAAGCTGGTTGATATTTATTATTGTATTGTGTATAATAGAATAGAAATGTTATTCTGGTTCAATAAAGAGTACAAATTGTAAAGTAAAATAAAATTAATTCAGCTAAGGCATGGAAAAGGGGAGATAAATTTTATGCTTAAAGTCAATTCGATATCATCGCATAAAAAACAATTTATAAATGAGGCAAGTTTATTGAGGCTTAGACCATACATTATTGATGAAATTGGAGAAGACGAGTCTTTTTATCTGTATCAGAAATGCCAGAGTATACTGTACTATGCGTTAAATCATAATAACTGTAATGAAGTAGCTCTTGTTTATTCCATAAACAGCCATGAAGAAGGCAATATGATTAAAGGAACCCAGACAAATACGGATTTGGAATTGGATACAAAAACGTATGAATTATTAAACAGAAAAGATGATAAAGTTTGTGTATTGGTGCATAACCATCCAACAGATTCCGCTTTTTCCATTGAAGATTATTCGGAATTTTTGTTGTATGGTAAGTTGAAAATAATGGTGGTCGTGACGAATTCTGGAGAGCAATACTATATGACTAAAACAGAATATTTTGATAGAAATGCTGCTGTAAAGAAACTGATTGAAATCACAAAAATGTGTGACCATAATAATGATGGAAAATTAAATCGTTCAGAATCCGTGCAGGCTGCAAAAGAATTTGAACGGGTTGCATATGTATTTGGAATAAGAATTGAGTAAGGAGGATGTGAATATGACGAAACCTACATTTTCGATTTTGGTTGATACAGAAGAAAATACTAACCTTGCAATTCAGCAATTAACACAGATAGCTTTGGAAGAGGGAATTATAACACAAGAAGATTTAGAAAAAATGGATGAGAAGAAGAGGGAGTTGGTGAATGTGCAGTAAAAAAATGGACGATTATTATTCCGATTTCCAATGATATAAAGGAATATTTCATTAGTTTTTTTACTGGTGCGGCTGTAACAGGAGGTATTACAATTTCTGATTATAGAATTGAAAGAAGAAACACATTAATAGAATTCGAGAATGCGAGTTATGAATTTTCACAAAACCTTAGAAATTTTAGTATATTATTAGCACCATTAGAATTAATACAAAAATATTATGGTGAAATTGAACATAATAGAATGTTTTTACAAAATAATTGACAAACCGTAGTACTCGGGCAAGAATGCCACAGACAGCCGGAAAGCGGAGGGGTATATTTTATCACAGACAGATGAAATATACCCCTCCGCTTTCCGGCGTTTGTCATTCTTATAGCTGAACCTGCCTATCCGCGAAAATTGTCGAACAATATTGAATTTGCCTCGGTAATGTGTTAAATTTACTTTTATGATAAAAAAATGGAAAAAAATGGAAATTATATTAGGAGGAAGAGCAGTGGTTCGGGAATATGTCGGAAAAAATGTATATGATGTTCTTCAGGATCGCCTGAAGTTGATTTTTGAAGAATTTGACAATATTTATATATCCTTTTCGGGAGGAAAAGACAGCGGTCTGCTTCTGAATCTTGTTCTGGATTATCAGAAGCGGAATTATCCTAAGAAAAAGATAGGCGTTTTTCATCAGGACTTTGAGGCGCAGTATACCGTGACGACAGAGTACATAGAGAGAACGTTCGAGAGAATTAAGGATGATGTGGAGGCTTTTTGGGTGTGCCTTCCGATGGCGACGAGAACCGCTTTGAGCAGTTATGAAATGTTCTGGTATCCATGGGACGATGCGAAAAAAGACAGCTGGGTGAGAGAGATGCCCGAACATGAATATGTCATTAATCTTGAAAACAATCCGATCACGACTTATAAATATAAGATGCATCAGGAGGATTTGGCAAAGCAGTTTGGCAGATGGTACAGGCTGTCACATGGGGAGGGGAAGACCGTTTGCATGCTTGGCATGCGTGCGGATGAGTCGCTGCAAAGATACAGCGGCTTCTTAAATAAAAAGTACGGATATAAAGGGGAATGTTGGATTAGTCAGCAGTTTAAGGATGTCTGGTGCGCTTCGCCGTTATATGACTGGACGCTTTTGGATGTTTGGCATGCCAATTATTTGTTTAACTATGATTACAATAAGCTGTATGACCTCTACTACAAAGCGGGACTGAAAGTGCGGCAGATGCGTGTGGCGTCTCCGTTTAACGATTATTCGAAGGATTCGTTGAATTTGTATCGGGTGCTTGACCCTGAAATGTGGGGGAAGCTGTTAGGACGGGTACAGGGCGCTAATTTTACCTGTCTCTATGGCAAATCAAAAGCGATGGGATACCGGAATGTGACGCTGCCAGAGGGACATACCTGGGAATCTTACACAAGATTTCTTTTAGATACCCTGCCGACGAGACTAAGGAATAATTATGCGAAAAAATTTAATACCTCCATTAAGTTCTGGCATGAGACGGGGGGCGGTCTGGATGAGGATACGATACGGGAGCTTGAAGAGCATGGGTACCATATCAAAAGAAACGGAGTATCCAATTATACATTGAATAAAAAATCACGGGTTGTCTTTACCGGCAAGATCCCGGATGATACGGATGATATCAAGTCGTCTAAGGATATTCCAAGCTGGAAGCGGATGTGTTACTGCATTTTGAAAAATGATCATATTTGTAGATTTATGGGATTCGGATTAAGCAGGCAGGAGCAGAAGCGGGTGGATGTCATACGGCGTAAATACAAGAGTATTGAGGAGATGAATTATGGAGTATAAAAGTCCAGTTTATGAGGTGATTTCGGTACCGATTGAAAAAATAAAGGCAAATACATATAATCCAAATGCGGTGGCGCCGCCGGAGATGAAGCTTCTCTACGAGAGCATTAAAGAGGACGGATATACAATGCCGATTGTATGTTATTATACGGAGCCGCAGGACACCTATATTATTGTCGACGGGTTTCACCGATACCGCGTGATGCTGGAGCATCAGGATATCTATGAGCGGGAGGAGGGAAGGCTGCCGGTATCTGTGATCAATAAGCCGATTGATCAGAGAATGGCAAGTACGATACGCCACAACAGGGCCAGAGGGAGCCATGACGTAGAGCTGATGAGCAATATTGTAAAGGAGCTGCATGAGCTTGGTCGTTCCGACGCATGGATTTCCAAGCATCTTGGAATGGAAAGAGACGAGATACTGAGGTTAAAGCAGATTACCGGGCTTGCGGCATTATTCAAGGATGTGAAATTTGGAAAAGCGTGGAGACCGGCGGAAGACGACGAGGATGAAATATAATTACCGTTCACGCAGTAAGCGGCAATGAAATATTATTTTCCAGATGAAAAAAGAAATTTGATATGTTATAATTCCCGTATGATTGGCAGAAAGGAAATGGTGGAGCTATGTGGTATAACAGGAAATCAGTATATCAGGAGAAGTTCGAGGATGCCTGCGGTCTTTTTTTTACGGAGGAGGAATTTCCGCAGCTGAAAGAGTGCCGTGATGATGTGACCCCTGTGCTGCAGGGAGCGATAGCAAAGCTTATTGAGGAGCAAAGCTATGGAATTCTTTATATACCGGAGGGAGAGTATCGGATAAAAGATACGGTCAGGATACCGCCGTCCGTCCGCCTGATCGGTTACGGAGAGAACCGTCCGGTGTTTGTGCTTCCGGAGGGTACTGCCGGATATGAGGGGACGGATGTCGGTGAGCAGGATAATCCAATGCAGGTGATTATGGGCGGATACCCCGGCGCAAAGTATATGTTTTGGTTTATCGGGGATAAGGGGATTTATGAGGAGGAGCCTAACGACGCGAATGCGGGAACCTTTTACAGCGCCATCAGCAATATTGACTTTCGCATTGAGGCAAAGAATCCCGGGGCAGTGTGCATCCGCGCCCACTTTGCGCAGCATGGTTTTGTCAGCCACTGCCATTTTGAACTGGGAGACGGGCTTGCAGGAATCTTCGATGTCGGAAACGAGATGGAGGATCTGACATTTTGCGGGGGGACATATGGAATTGTCTGCCGTATGTGTTCGCCGGGGTGGCCGTTTGCGCTTCTCGACTCCGTATTTAAGGGACAGAAAAAAGCAGCGGTTTTATCGGCTATGACGGGATTTAGCGGCTTTCGTCTTAGAATATCCGATACGCCAAAGGCATTTGATCTATATTTAAAGGAAACATGGGAAAAACTTTATTTAGAGGATTGTATTTTCGAGAATATCGCACAAGAGGCGGTAACGATGTACAAGACAGACAGCGTGATCCAGCAGACAAATTTGAAAAACCTGCATTGTAAAAACGTTCCTGTTTTAGTAAAGAAGGCCGATGAAGGAACCTTTGTGCGTGTGGAGGAAGAGGTTTACACGGTAGAAGAATATTCCTATGGTTACAGAATGTGCGAGGGAGAGGAAGCGGTTCATCAGGAAATTTTAAAGACGGCGTCATTACGTGAGCTGCCAAAGCTTCCAGACAGTGATGTTCCGCCGGTGCCGCCGATGCGGCAGTGGGTATCCGTACAAAAGTACGGCGCAAAGGGCGACGGAGTGACGGATGATACAAAAGCAATTCAAAGGGCGGTTGATGCGGAGGAGATTTTGTATTTTCCTCAGGGAATTTATAAGATTACGGATACCGTTTATTTGAGAGAGAACAGCTGCCTTCTTGGTATGAGCCCGATTACGACACAGATTATTATAGAAGATGATACGCCGGCTTTTAGCGGGTTCGGTACGCCGAAGGCGCTTGTTGAGACTGCTGTGGGCGGACATGTGTATCTGAATGGAATCGGGATAGATACGGCGGGGAAGAATCCGCGTGCCACAGGCATTAAGTGGATGGCGGACGAGACCTCTTATATGAATGATGTGAAATTTGTCGGTGGCCACGGCCGGATGTTTCGGGATGGAAGAAATGCATTTGCATGTCTTTACAATGCCAGCAGAACGGCGGATTATGATCCGGACCGACGCTGGGATTACCAGTATGCAAGCCTGTGGATTACAAAAGACGGAGGCGGTGTGTTTAAAGATTTGTGGAGTGCAAGCCCGTATGCGGAAGCGGGGATTGCAATCACGAATACAAAGACGAAAGGCCGCATGTACGCGATTTCCCTGGAGCATCATGTCAGGAATGAGATGAAGCTTTATCATGCCGAAAACTGGGAGTTTTACGCGCTTCAGACGGAGGAGGAGAAAGCAGAGGGACTGACGTGTCTGCCTCTTGAGGTTGTATCCTGCAAAAATCTGAAATTTGCAAATTTTTTTCTGTTTCGTGTTGTGGCGGTGGACCGTTCTTATGAGACGGGAATACAAATTTATGACAGCAGCGACATTGAATTTTTGAATCTCCATAACAAAGCGCAGATGCAGTATGTATTTACGCTTACGATGGAGGATAAGACGACAGGGTTTTATGCGAAGTCTCCGGAGTATGCGCGGCTGTATATTACAGGAGGGACAGGACCGGCCGCAAGAGAGCAGGAAGCAGGGTATGAGATTGTGGCGGAGGGATTTGACTTCGCGCAGGGAGCGGTCTTTGATAGTGACGGCAATTTGTACTGGTGTGATAAAGCGTCAAAGAGGATCTGCAAGTACGATGTACAAAAAGGGTTTACGGCGCCGTTTTTTGACATTCATTTCACGCCGTCGGCGCTGGCTGTGGATCAGGCAGGCAATTTGCTTGTGGCGGTAGATTACTCCGAGCTGAAAAAGACAATACCGGGACAGCCGTTTCAGAGTCATGACCTTACGAATTTTCATCCGTTTTTCTCCTGGTTTTACAAACGCAGCGAGAAGGCGTATGCGGTATCCTTAAAGGATCCGTTTAATACGATGCAGGAGCTGAAAAAGCTTCCTGCCAGCCAGTGTGAGCCAAAGATTGTGTTCCGCCCGGCGCAGCTTGAGTATCCGGGGATGTTTCATATGGTCGCAGAGAAGGAAATTACGGATTATTATATGGCTCCCGATCAAAAGACCGCATTGGAGGGGACGATAGATCTGGGAAGAAGCCTTCTTTTAAAGCCTGCCGCGGAAGGAGAAGAATTTTTGATTACGGACGACGCGAATCGAAAGGTGTATTCCTGCGAAGTGGCGGCGGGCGCTAATTTTTCAGCCTTAAGGGAAGCGGCGTCGAAGGGAGAGTATGGCGCAGAGCGAGACGGGAACGGAATTGTCTGGACCGTAGACGACATGCTTTATGGATTTTCGCAGGGCGAGATTGTTCAGGCAAGGAAGGTGCCAAGAGATTCCTATACCGTACTTTGCGGTCAGGATATGATATATATTATAGGAAGAAGCAAAATTTATCGCTGTCAAAAGGCAGACTAACCGCGCAAAAGCGAGACATAAACAGAGTTGAAGGGGAAATGTCAGAAAATTTTGGAAAAACAGGAAAAAAGAACATCAAATCCGAACAAAGTTTTTAATGATATTTAAAAAAAATGTGATACAATAAGAAGAGATTTTATGACCGGGGGTTCATACATGGAAGATAAAACCAATGCAGGTCTGAAAAAGCAGCGTGAGCGCAGAAAGCGGGTTAACCGGATGAAACTGGGACTGGTTATGTTTATGCTGGTGTGGATGATGGTTTCTATGGTTGTGTGCGTAACACTTGTAATAAAAGTATATTCTCTGGAGCGTCAGGTTGGCGTTATGGCGCAGAGCAGTGTCTGGACAGGACAGGTGAGCAAGCAGGAGAATGAGGCCGCGAACTATCAGGAATATGACGCGCTGGAGAGTACAGAGAACGATAAAGGCACCGAGAGTCTTTTTGATCGTGTGAGGCTGGCGACAGGAAAAACTATGAGTTCGGCGGACAAGTCCAACCGTGCCGAGGAAGGCGACGAATTGAAAGTATACTTGACGTTTGATGACGGCCCGAGTTCGAATACGTCTGCTATTTTGGATATACTTGCAAAATATGATGTTAAGGCGACTTTTTTCGTTGTAGGCAAGGAGGACGAGGAGTCGAAGCTTTTGTATAAGAGAATTGTGGACGAGGGGCACACGCTCGGTATGCATTCTTATACGCACAAATACAGTGCGCTTTATGATTCGCTGGAGGGATTTGCGGCCGATTTTACTCGGATTCAGAATTTGTTATATGACGTGACCGGAGTAGACAGCAGATATTACCGTTTTCCGGGGGGAAGCAGCAACCGCGTCAGCAATGAAGAGATGCAAAAATTTATTTCCTATTTGAATGAACAGGGAATCACATATTTTGACTGGAATGTTTCCAGTGGTGACGCGACCTCACAGGCATACACGTCCGATGAATTGGTGGATAATGTCGTTACGGATGTCGTGAAATATAAGACGTCGGTAGTTCTGATGCATGATTCGGAGACAAAACCGGCGACGGTAGAGGCCCTGGAGCCGATGATAAAGGCGTTGAAGGCGTTGGATGCCAAGATCTTGCCGATAGATGAGAATACAACGGCAATTCAGCATATCACTGCAAATAGTGTGGAGTGATAGGGAGTCCCGTTTTTTGCCGGGACATTGAGAACACAGATAATGGAGGAAAAAAGATGAGTTTTTTTAAGGATTTTAAGGACGACTTATCCCAGGCGGTAAATGAACTGATGCCGGGTGAGGGGAGTGAGGAACCAAAAGAGCTGGATGACGATATGGTGGTGAATACCCTAGAAAGCGATCTGGACGTGGAGACGGAGCTTTCGAAGTTAGACGGTCTTTTGGAGAAGGTATCAAGAGATGTGAATGAACCTAAAACGCCTGAGGTAAAGCCGGAGACAATGAATAAAATTGAAGCTGTTCCGGTAATGCAAAATGCGCAGAAGCCGAATTTGGAGAAAAAAACATCGGCGAGATCGGCTGAGGAGTCAAAACAGCCGGAAAAATCAATGAAAAAAGAAGAAACGCCTGAAAAAAGTGTGGCGAATAAAACGTTAGAAAGCCCGAAGAGGGTTGAGGAGGATAAAAAAATGAGCGAATTAAACAACGATTTAGAGCAGGTAAACACAATGGATGACGCAGCGCTTACCATTTCTGTTGCAGACGGAGAGATCTCCGACGAGGTTTCCGTTATTACAGAGGGAACTCATATCAAGGGAAATATGGAGTCGGCAGGTTCTTTAGATATCAGAGGGGCGATAGAAGGAAACGTGACCTGCAACGGCAAACTCGTTGTGACAGGAACCATTAACGGAAACAGTGCATCTTCGGAGTTTTTTGCGGATGCAGCGAAAATCGAAGGTGAGGTTACAAGTACAGGAACGGTCAAGGTCGGACTGGGTTCGGTTATTATTGGTAATATCTCCGCAACGTCTGCGGTAATTGCGGGCGCGATTAAGGGTGACATTGATGTACAGGGACCTGTTGTTGTCGATACGTCCGCAGTGATTATGGGCAATATCAAGTCGCGTTCCGTACAGATTAATAACGGAGCGGTGATCGAAGGCTTCTGTTCTCAGAGCTATGCAGAGGTGGATGTTGCAAGTTTGTTTGGGAATAAGGGAAACTAATATGAAAAGAATCTTATTAAAGCTAAGCGGCGAGGCTCTGGCGGGCGAGAAGAAGACCGGATTTGACGAGCCTACCGTGACTGAGGTTGCGCGTCAGGTGAAACAGCTTGTCGAAAAGGATATTCAGGTGGGAATTGTGATTGGCGGCGGCAATTTCTGGCGCGGCCGTACCAGTGAGACGATAGACCGTACCAAAGCGGATCAGATCGGGATGCTGGCTACGATTATGAATTGTATTTATGTGTCGGAGATATTTCGTTCGACAGGTATGAAGACTCAGATACTGACGCCGTTTGAATGCGGCAGTATGACGAAGCTTTTTTCAAAAGACCGTGCCAATAAATATTTCGAGCATGGAATGGTAGTGTTCTTTGCAGGAGGGACAGGACATCCGTATTTTTCTACGGATACGGGAATCGTGTTGCGCGCCGTTGAGATGGAGGCGGACGGAATTTATCTCGCAAAGGCAATTGACGGTGTTTACGACAGCGATCCGAAGACAAATCCGGCTGCGGTAAAATATGACGAGGTTTCCATACAGGAGGTTATTGATAAGAAGCTTGCGGTTGTGGATTTGACGGCTTCTATTATGTGTATGGAGAATAAAATGCCGATGTATGTGTTTGGACTGAATGAGGAAAACAGCATAATAGATGCGGTTACAGGAGAATTCAAAGGCACCAGAGTGTCTGTGTAGCCTGCGGGCGGTAGAAAATTAAGGAGAGGGAATCTATGGATGAGAGATTAGTGCAGTATGACGAGAAAATGGGAAAATCCCTTGATAATCTTGTTGAAGAGTTGGCGTCCATTCGTGCAGGACGTGCGAATCCGCATATTTTGGATAAAATCAGAGTAGATTATTATGGAACGCCGACTGCTTTGCAGCAGGTTGCAAATGTCAGTGTGCCGGAGCCGCGCATGATTTTGATTCAGCCCTGGGAGGCTTCTCTTGTCAAAGAGATTGAGAAAGCAATTTTGACGTCTGATCTTGGCCTGAATCCAAACAATGACGGAAAGACAATTCGTCTTGTATTTCCGGAGCTTACAGAGGAGCGCAGAAAAGAACTGGCAAAAGATGTGAAGAAAAAGGGTGAGAATGCCAAGGTTGCAATCCGTAATATCCGCAGAGAGGCCAATGATTCTTTTAAGAAGCTGGCAAAGTCCTCAGACGTCTCAGAAGATGAGATCAAGGATTTAGAGGACAGTGCGCAGAAGATGACTGACAAATACATTGGTAAGGTTGAAGCGGCAGTGGAGACAAAAACAAAAGAAGTGCTTACCGTATAGGAGAAGGCTTTCATGGGGGACATAGCAGATGCCATGTCCTCTTTTGTTTATATCATAGGAAACACCTTTTGCTGTGAAGTGTTAAAACCACAACTTTCCTATGATATAAAAAATATGCGCACGGATGCAAGAGGAGTTTATTGCTTTGCAATATGCATCCGTCGCGGAAACAAAAGCTGCGCATTGAAAGTTGTTAATCCGCGAGGGTGTGCGAAGCGCACTTTTGTTTTATCATAGGAAAGACACCGTTTTTCTGAGGGAAGGGAGAGATAGGTAATGAAGATTCCGAATCATGTGGCAATTATATTGGACGGTAACGGACGCTGGGCGAAGAGTAAAGGAATGCCGCGCAACTATGGTCATACAATGGGAGCGAAAAATGTGGAGGTCATCCTTCGGGCGGCGGATGAGCTTGGAATCCGTTACGTGACAATGTATGCGTTTTCGACAGAAAACTGGAACAGGCCCGACGGTGAGGTGGAAGCGCTTATGAAGCTGTTGAACAGTTACTTAAAGAACTGTATCAAGACAGCAAAAAAGAACAATATGCGCGTGCGCATCATTGGCGATATTTCAAGGCTGGCTCCGGATTTTCAGCAGAAAATCCGCAGTTTAGAGCAGGAGTCCAAAAGTAATACAGGCTTGAACTTCCAGATTGCAATTAATTATGGAAGCAGAGACGAGATGGTACGCGCGATGCGAAGGATGGCAGAGGATAAGCTTGCTCCGGATGAAATTACGGAGGAAAAATTCGGCGAATACCTTGATACAAGAGGAATACCGGATCCGGATCTTTTGATCCGCACCAGCGGGGAGCTGCGTTTGTCTAATTACCTGCTGTGGCAGCTGGCATACAGCGAATTTTATTTTACGGACGTACCGTGGCCGGATTTTTCGCCGGATGAATTAAAAAAAGCGGTCGAGGATTTCTCTAACAGGGACCGCAGATACGGGAAGGTCAAGGAGGAAACGTGATGTTTAAGACGCGATTGTTAAGCGGGATTGTGCTTGTTGCGGCGGCGCTTTTGCTTATAATAACGGGGAATGACGTGCTTCTTGTCGGAATCGGGGCAATATCGCTTATCGGACTGTATGAAATGTACCGTGTATTTCACATTGAAAAAAATGCGGCGGGGATAGCCGGTTTTCTGCTTGCAATTATCTTTTATTTGAATTTGAAGTGGAATTTTGTGGCGGATATGATGATGTTTGCGATTCTTTCGCTTGTTGTCCTCATGTTTGTCTATGTCTTTACTTATCCGAAATACAGGACAGAGCAGATCCTGGCTTCTTTTTTTGGGATTTTCTATATACCTGTCATGCTTTCCTATGTATATCAGACGAGAATGCTTGAAAGCGGCGCCTATATTGTATGGCTTATTTTTCTTTGCTCCTGGGGCAGCGATACATGTGCATATTGTGTCGGAGTGCTCATCGGCAAGCACAAAATGACGCCGAAGCTTTCTCCAAAGAAATCCTGGGAGGGCGCTTTCGGAGGAGTGATCGGGGCCGCGCTTTTGACGCTCATCTATGGCTTTGTTTTTCAGAGTGCAATGAAAACGACCGTGGAGGAGATTATCTGTCTCGCGGGAATAGGCGCGGTCGGGGCCGTAATCTCCATGATCGGGGATTTGACGGCGTCTGCGATTAAGCGAAATTACAATATCAAGGATTACGGGAAACTGATTCCCGGACATGGGGGAATTATGGACCGGTTTGACAGCGTAATCTTTACGGCGCCGGTTATCTATTATCTACTATCGTATGTACTTGGGGGTAATTAGGGTGAAAAGAATAGCGATATTGGGATCCACCGGCTCTATCGGAACACAGACGTTAGAGATTGTGCGGGAACAAAGGGATATTGAGGTTGTTGCTTTGGCGGCGGGCAGCAATATAGAATTGCTGGAGAAACAGATTCGGGAATTTCATCCGGCGCTTGCGGCTGTGTGGGATACGCAGGCGGCAGGAAAGCTTCGGGAGAATGTGAAGGACCTTGACGTAAAGATTTCTGCCGGAATGGAAGGACTTTTGGAAGTGGCGGTACATCCTGACTCTAAGATCCTCGTGACGGCGATTGTGGGGATGCTTGGAATTCGTCCCACGGTTGCGGCGATAGAAGCAGGGAAGGCGATTGCGCTCGCAAATAAAGAAACGTTAGTGACGGCGGGACATATTATTATGCCGCTTGCGAAAAAATGCGGGGTTCCGATTCTTCCGGTGGACAGCGAGCACAGCGCGATTTTTCAGTCACTAAACGGAGAACATGGGAATAAAATCGCCAAGATTCTTCTGACGGCGTCGGGCGGACCGTTTCGTGGGAAAAAGCGGGAAGAGCTTACGGATATTCGCGTGGAGGATGCCCTAAAGCATCCGAACTGGTCGATGGGCAGAAAAATTACGATTGATTCCTCTACCATGGTAAACAAAGGCTTAGAGGTGATAGAGGCAAAGTGGCTGTTTGAAGTGGAGCCTGATAATATACAGGTTGTAGTACAGCCGCAGAGCGTGATTCACTCCATGGTAGAATTTGAGGACGGAGCCGTAATCGCGCAGCTTGGCACGCCGGATATGCGTCTGCCGATACAGTATGCCCTGTATTATCCGCATCGTCGGCCGCTAAGCGGGGACAGATTGGATTTTTATGCGTTAAAGAATATTTCCTTTGAGGAGCCGGATATGACGACCTTCCGCGGTCTTGCGCTTGCGTATGAGGCAATTGCGCGCGGGGGGAATATACCGACCGTTTATAACGCGGCAAATGAACGCGCCGTTGCCAAATTTTTAAACAGAGAAATTAAATATCTGGAGATAGCGGAAATAATAGAGGATTGTATGTCGTGCGCAGGCTTTATGCCGGAGCCTTCCATAGAGCAGATTTTGGAGACGGAAAAAAACGTATATGACTATATAGAGAGTAGGTGGTAGTGTGAAAGTTATTATCGCGCTTGTTATTTTTAGTGCAATCATATTGTTTCACGAGCTGGGGCATTTCCTTTTGGCGAAAAAGAACGGGATTCGCGTCAACGAGTTTTGCCTGGGACTGGGGCCGACCATTGTCGGTATTACGAAGGGAGAGACAAAGTATTCCATCAAGTTGCTGCCGTTTGGCGGCGCCTGCATGATGGAAGGGGAGGATGAGGAGAGCAGTGCGGAGGGCTCATTTAACAGTAAATCCGTCTGGGCAAGAATGTCCGTTGTTGCGGCAGGGCCGATTTTTAACTTTATATTGGCGTTTGTGCTTGCATTGATACTGATAGGCTGCATCGGATTTGATCTGCCAAAGCTTACCGAGGTGACAAAAGGATATCCGGCTGCGGAGGCGGGACTTACGGCGGGAGATACCATTTTAGAGTTGAACGGAAAAAGGATTCATTTTTCAAGGGAAGTCAGCTTTTATATGTATTTTCATTCCGATCAGGAGCTGGATATCACTTATGAACGCGATGGAAAGAAGCATGAGACGCATCTTATCCCCAAATATAACGAGGAGGAGAGCCGGTATATGTTCGGTTTTTCCTACAACAATCTACGCGAGAGGGGAAATGTGTTACAAACGCTTAAATACAGTGTTTTTGAGCTGAAATATTGGATATCTACTACAATTGAGAGCCTGAAATATCTGATTACCGGAGTGGTTGGCATCAATGATCTTTCAGGTCCGGTGGGAATTGTAAAATCAATCGGAGACACGTATGACGCAAGTAAGAGCGTAGGTATGTTTACGGTCGTGATGAGTATGATAAATATGGCGATTATGCTCTCGGCAAACCTTGGTGTAATGAATTTGCTTCCGCTCCCGGCGCTTGACGGGGGGCGTCTTGTATTTTTGATTATTGAGGCCGTCCGCAGAAAACGCGTCAATCCGGACCGGGAAGGTATGGTGCATTTTGTGGGGCTGATGCTTCTTATGGCGCTGATGGTGTTTGTGATGTTTAATGATATTCGCAAATTGTTTTAAAGGATAAATTGGATGGGAGAGAATTGCATGGAGAGAAGAAAAACAAAAGAAGTGCGCATCGGCGGACGAGTAATAGGGGGCGGTAACCCGATTCTGATTCAGTCTATGACAAATACAAAGACGGAGGATGTCCTGGCAACGGTAGCGCAGATTGAGGCATTGACGGCGGCGGGCTGTGACATTATCCGCTGTGCGGTTCCAAACGAGGAGGCGGCACATGCGCTTTCCGAAATAAAAAAACAGATTGAGATACCGCTTGTCGCGGACATTCACTTTGATTACAAGCTTGCAATCCTTGCCATGGAAAACGGAGCCGATAAAATCCGCATTAATCCCGGAAATATCGGGGATGTGCAGCGCGTGAAAGCCGTCGTGGATGTTGCAAAGGAGAGGAATATACCGATTCGTGTCGGGGTCAACAGCGGTTCCTTGGAAAAGGAGCTTGTGCAAAAATATCATGGCGTTACGGCGGAAGGAATCGTGGAGAGCGCATTGGATAAGGTGCGTCTGATTGAGGATATGGGATATGATAATCTTGTAATCAGCATTAAATCTTCGGATGTTTTGATGTGTGTGAAGGCTCATGAACTGATCTCGGCAAAGACAGACCATCCGCTTCATGTCGGTATTACGGAGGCAGGCACCTTAATCAGCGGAAATATCAAGTCCTCCATAGGCTTAGGGTTGATTTTAAGCCAGGGAATCGGAGATACCGTCCGGGTATCTTTGACGGGAGATCCGCTTGAGGAGGTGAAGTCTGCGAAGCTGATTTTAAAGACGCTGGGACTGCGAAGCGGCGGTATTGAGGTTGTGTCCTGTCCGACCTGCGGAAGAACAAAGATTGATCTGATTGCGCTTGCAAACCAGGTGGAGAATATGGTCGCCGATATTCCGCTTAATATTAAGGTAGCTGTGATGGGCTGCGTAGTAAACGGGCCGGGCGAGGCGAAGGAAGCGGATATCGGAATTGCCGGGGGAATCGGCGAGGGCTTGATTATCAAGCACGGCGAGGTCGTAAAGAAGGTACCGGAGAGCGAGTTGTTAAGTGAGCTGAGACAGGAGCTTTTGAATTGGAGTGAGTAGCGCATGGCAAAGCTTTTTTTTGAGGTTTTTCCGACTTTAAAATTAAACGGCGAGATTCAAAAGCTGATGGAAGAGGTGGAGGTAACTAAGGTATCCTCAAACCGCGCGAAGGATGCCCTTAAGGTTTATATTACCAGTTCCCGGCTGATTGAAAAGCCGCAGATCTTTTTTTTGGAGCGTGAAATTATCAGACAGTTATTCCCTAACCGGGGAATAACTGTTAAAATTATGGAGAAATTTAATCTCTCAATGCAGTATACGCCAAGCAAGCTTATGGATGTCTATAAGGGCAGTATTTTGGAGGAGCTTCGGGCATACAGTCTGCTGATCTATAATCTGTTTCGCTGCGCAAAGATGGAGTTTGACAGGGAGGATCATATGATTTTAACGCTGGAGGATTCGATTGTAGCGCAGAACCGCACCGATGAGCTGATTGATATTTTAGAGAAAATAATCTGTGAACGGTGCGGACTTTCTCTTATGGTAGAGCCCTCCTACGAGACGGCAGCAGAGAGCCGCCATATGAAAAATGCGGATATCCAGGTGCGGCAGGAGGTGGCCGATATTGTTCGTCTGGCTGCCGCAAACAGGGAGCGCGAGGACGGGAATGAGGCAGCAAAGCCGGAGGAGACAAAAGCTGCGTCCGGTGCGAAGAAAACGGCTTCTGCGCCGCAGAGAGCGGCGGTATCCGCCTCAGGTGCCGCAAAGTCATTTGGCAGAGACAGAGGCGGAAAATCATTTGCCTCAAGGCGGGATTTCAGAGGAAAATCGGATAATCCGGATGTGATTTACGGCCGTGACTTTGAGGATGAGATCATCCCGATTGAGACGATTGTAGGAGAGATGGGAGAGGTTGCCATCAGAGGGCAGATTCTTACCTTAGATACAAGGGAGATTCGCGGAGAGAAGACCATTGTGATTCTTTCTATGTCGGATTTCACAGATACGATTGTGCTGAAGGTATTTACAAAAAACGAGTATCTGAGCGATCTTTTGGAGGGCTTGAAAAAGGGTGCGTTTATCAAGGTAAAGGGCGTAACGACGATTGATAAGTTTGACAGTGAGTTAACGATCGGCTCAATTGTGGGAATAAAAAAAATACCGGATTTCACCTCGGCACGTATGGACCACAGCCCCGAAAAGCGTGTGGAACTGCACTGCCACACAAAGATGAGCGATATGGACGGCATTTCGGATGTGCAGGAGATTATACAGCGTGCAGCCGCATGGGGGCATAAGGCGATTGCGATTACGGATCACGGCGCGATACAGGCGTTTCCGATCGCCAATCACACGAGACTGCCGGAGGGACAGGATATCAAGATTATTTACGGCGTGGAGGCATATCTTGTTGATGACTTGAAGGACATTGCGCAAAATGCAAAAGGCCAGCCGTTAGACGATACCTATGTGGTATTTGATCTTGAGACGACGGGATTTTCGCCGCTGGTGAATAAGATTATTGAAATCGGAGCGGTGAAGGTACAAGAAGGGAAGATTACGGAGCGGTTTTCAACATTCGTCAATCCCAAGGTGCCGATCCCGTTCCATATTGAAAATCTGACAAGCATCAGGGACGATATGGTGATGGACGCACCGGCGATTGAAGAGATTCTTCCCGAATTTATGCGGTTTTGCGAGGGGAGCGTTATGGTGGCGCACAATGCCGATTTTGATATGAGCTTTATCAGTTATAACTGCGGCAAGCTGGGAATTCCATGTAAGTTTACAGTAGTAGACACCGTATCCATGGCCAGGATGCTTTTGCCAAATCTCAACCGTTTTAAGCTGGATACGGTTGCGAAGGCGGTCGGCGTGCCGTTGGGATTTCACCATCGCGCGGTAGACGACGCGGCGTGTACGGCGGATATTTTTGTAAAGTTTATTGAGATGCTAAAGGCAAGGGGCGTTCATACGTTAGATGACGTCAATGAGATGGGACATGTGACAGGGCAGATGGTAATGAAAATGCCGACCTATCACGCGATTATCCTTGCTGCGAATGAGATTGGCCGCGTGAATCTTTATCGCCTGATTTCCCTGTCACATTTAAAATATTTTCATAAAAGGCCAAGAATTCCTAAGAGCGAGTTTTTAAAATACCGCGAAGGGCTTTTGATCGGCTCGGCATGTGAGGCGGGAGAACTGTATCAGGCAATTTTACAGGGCCGTCCGAACGAGGAGATTGTCCGTCTCGTGCAGTTTTATGATTATCTGGAGATACAGCCGTTGGGAAACAATGCTTTTATGCTGCGGGACGAAAAATTTCCGGTCTCCTCGGAAAAGGAGTTACAGGATATTAACAGGCAGATTTGCAGGCTGGGAGAGGATTTTCACAAGATGGTTGTCGCCACATGCGACGTGCATTTTTTAGACCCGGAGGATGAGGTCTACCGGCGCATTATCCTGGCCGGAAACGGTTTTAAGGATGCGGACGAGCAGGCGCCGTTGTTTTTGCGCACGACGGAGGAGATGATGCAGGAGTTTCTCTATCTTGGCAGCGAAAAGGCGAGGGAAGTTGTCATCACAAATCCGAACAGGATTGCGGATATGTGCGAAAAAATTTCACCGGTGCGGCCGGACAAGTGTCCGCCTGTGATCGAAAATTCCGACCAGATGCTGCGCGATATCTGTTATACCAAAGCGCATGAGATGTACGGGGACAAGCTGCCGGATATAGTGCATGAGCGTCTGGAGAGGGAATTAAACTCTATTATCAGCAACGGGTATGCCGTAATGTATATCATTGCCCAAAAGCTTGTGTGGAAATCGAACGAGGACGGTTATCTGGTGGGGTCGCGCGGTTCGGTCGGATCGTCCTTTGTGGCGACGATGTCCGGTGTCACCGAGGTAAATCCGCTGTCTCCGCATTACTACTGTGAGCATTGCCATTTCAGTGATTTTGATTCTCCGGAGGTGAAAAAGTACAGCGGAGCGTCCGGCTGCGATATGCCTGACCGTGACTGTCCCGTCTGCGGAAAGCCGCTGGTGAAGGACGGATTTGACATCCCTTTTGAAACCTTTTTGGGATTTAAGGGGAATAAGGAGCCCGATATCGACTTGAATTTCTCGGGAGAATACCAAAGTAAGGCGCATAAATACACGGAGGTAATCTTTGGAGACGGACAGACCTACCGTGCGGGCACGATCGGCACACTTGCGGATAAGACGGCGTTTGGCTATGTGAAGAAGTATTATGAGGAGCGCGGAATCCATAAGCGCAATTGCGAGATTGACCGTATCGTGCAGGGATGCGTCGGAATCAGGCGGACTACGGGGCAGCATCCGGGCGGTATTGTGGTGCTTCCGGTGGGAGAAGAAATTTATTCCTTCACGCCGATACAGCATCCGGCAAATGACATGACAACGGATACGATCACGACGCATTTTGAGTATCATTCCATCGACCACAATTTGTTGAAGCTTGATATTCTGGGGCACGACGATCCGACGATGATTCGGTTTCTTGAGGATATGACGGGCATTGACGCGCAGAAGATTCCGTTAGACGATAAGGCGGTGATGTCGCTGTTTAAGAATACGTCCGCACTTCAGATTACGCCGGAGGATATCGGCGGATGCGCGCTTGGAGCGCTCGGAATCCCGGAATTCGGCACCGATTTTGCCATGCAGATGTTAATTGACGCAAATCCGCAGTCGTTTTCGGATTTGATTCGAATTGCAGGACTTTCCCACGGGACGGATGTATGGCTGGGAAACGCGCAGACCTTGATTGAGGAGGGGAAGGCGACGATTTCCACGGCAATCTGTACGCGTGACGATATCATGATTTATCTGATTAGTATGGGACTTGACAGTGAGGAATCCTTTACGATTATGGAGTCCGTGCGTAAGGGGAAGGGGTTAAAGCCGGAGTGGGAGAAGGAGATGTTGGCTCACGGCGTGCCGGACTGGTATATCTGGTCGTGTAAGAAGATCAAGTATATGTTCCCGAAGGCACATGCCGCTGCCTATGTTATGATGGCGTGGCGTATCGCATACTGCAAGGTATTTTATCCGCTTGCCTATTATGCTGCGTTTTTTTCTATCCGTGCCACAGGCTTTAGCTATGAGCTGATGTGTCAGGGGAGGGAAAAGTTAGAGTATTTTATGAGGGACTATGAAAAGCGCAAGGATACGCTTTCCAAAAAAGAACAGGATACCTACCGGGATATGCGCATTGTGCAGGAAATGTATGCGAGAGGATACGAGTTTGTGCCGCTTGATTTGTATCAGGCGAAAGCGCAGCGTTTCCAGATTATCGGCGGAAAGCTGATGCCCTCCCTCGGCACAATCGAGGGGCTTGGAGGAAAGGCGGCGGACGCCGTGGTGGAAGCGGCGAAGGACGGGCCGTTTTTGTCGAAGGATGATTTCAGGATAAGAACGAAGGTCAGCAAGACGGTGATAGATTTGATGGGAGATCTCGGGATATTCGGGGATTTGCCGGAGTCGAACCAGTTATCATTGTTTGATAGCTTTGTGGGATAAAAGGTAACGGTTGAGAAAAAGAAAGGAGAAGGAAGATGAATCAGGTGTACGAAAAATTATTAAGATGTTATGAGAGTGTGAAAAAGCAGATTGATTTTGTGCCGAAGGTGGCGCTTGTGTTGGGATCGGGCCTCGGCGATTATGCGGACGATATCAGGGTGGAGGCGATGCTTGATTACCATGATATAGAAGGGTTTCCGGTTTCGACAGTGCCGGGGCATAAGGGCAGATTTATTTTCGGCTATGTGGGAGAGGTTCCGGTTGTGTGTATGCAGGGAAGGGTACATTATTACGAGGGCTACGCTATGACGGATGTGGTGCTCCCGATTCGGCTGATGAAATTAATGGGCGCAAATATCCTGTTTTTGACAAACGCGTCCGGCGGAATTAAGCAGGGATTTCATGCGGGGGACTTTATGATGATTACCGGACAGATTGCCAATTTCGTGCCGTCGCCGTTAATCGGGGAAAATATAGACGAGCTTGGCGCGCGTTTTCCGGATATGAGCCATATCTATGACGAGGAATTGCAGGCCGTGATTAAAAAGGCGGCAGCCACAAATGACATACCGTTAAAGGAGGGCGTCTATATTCAGCTGACAGGGCCGAATTATGAGTCTCCGCAGGAAATTCACATGTGCCGTGTGCTCGGTGCGGACGCTGTCGGAATGAGTACGGCCTGTGAGGCAATCGCGGCAAACCATATGGGTATGAAAATCTGCGGGATTTCCTGTATTGCCAACCTGGCGGCCGGAATCTCTCCGACGCCTCTGACACATACGGAGATTCAGGAGACGGCGGATAGAGTGGCGCCGCAGTTTAAAAAGCTGGTGACAGAGTCGATTTTGGCGATGGGGAGCCTGTAAGAGGAGGAGAAAAAGAGGATGAGAGAAGAATCCTATATGGTGGCGGTTCCGTCGGACGGGAAGTCTATTTACGATGTAAAAGGAATGATGGAGCGCGTGTCCGGGGTATCCGGAATAAAGATTTTATCTCATAATTTTGACGAAAGCCTGCAGCTGAAAATTGAGGCGGATAAGACGGAATATGAGGTAGAGGTAAATCCGATAGAGCTTAAGATACCGGAAATGTACCGTATTCAGCATTTTTTTCCGGATATTGACATAGAGGCGGTAGAAAATGCCGAGGTGGGTTTGGAAGTGGTTATGGAATTTGGCCGGGATGCGCTTGCTTCTTATCATGTACAGCTAAAGCTGATTCATGCGCTGATTCCGGATGCGGTCGCGGTACTGGATCATAGCTCCGAAAAGATTCTTTCCGGCAAGTGGATTGGGCTTGCGGCCGATTCAGACGTGCCTCCCGCGCCGCGTTACATCTATACGGTTCAGGCCGTTGCGGGTGAGGAGGAGGATTGTGTCTGGCTTCACAGCCACGGTCTGAATCGCTGCGGACTGCCGGAGCTGGAAATCTTAAATTCAACAAAAGAGATGTACCAGACGCATTACAGTATTATTGAGACGATGGCGAACAGAATGCTGGAGTTTGAGGAGCCGCTTTTGCCAAAAGAACCGCTGTATCTTGCGAGGCTTGCTGAAAATATTCCGTTTGTTGCAACGCTGGTAGAATGGCAGGAGGCGATAGAGCTTTATCCTAGGGAGCTGCTTGGGGGGAAGGACGACAGAAAAGAGAGCCATAATGAAAATACATGCGCGGTTTTTGTATATCAGACGTCAGACGATATGAAACAGGAAAAGTATGTTCCGGTAACCGTTTTTGACCAATACTTAAAAGGAAATCCGATCTATATGATTTCTGACAGGGAGACTGCGCGGATGAAGCGGCTGGCGGGTGAGCGTCTCTCATATATGCGAAAGGCGTTTGAGAATCCGGAAAATAAAATTCTTGTAAAGGTCGGATTAAAGATAGACGAAGAGTTTTCGGAGGACGAAAATGAGCGGGAGCATATCTGGTTTGAGCTGTTGGATGTTTTGGACGGAAAGATAAAAGGAAAGCTGACGCAGGAGCCGTATTATGTAAAAGATATACATGAGGGAAGCGAGGGCTTTTACTCCTTTGGAGAAATAACGGACTGGCTTATCTATACGAAAGAGCGTAGGATTACGCCGGATGATGTGTATCTTCTGGATTAGCATTACATACGGATTGGAAAGGAGAAGAAAATGAACATCAGGTTTTATAACGCAAAAATACTAAAGCTTAAGGAAAACCGTAAATTTGTGATTGAGACGGGCGAGCTTTGGGTCAAGGGAGATACGATCTGTTACATCGGCGACGGGACAAACGGAGGCAGAGTATTTGAAAACCAAAAAGAGGATATTATTATATGGGACAGAGAGATTGACGTGTGCGGCAATCTGTTGATGCCGGGCTTTAAAAATGCCCATACGCATACGGCGATGACTTTTCTGCGTTCCTACGCGGATGACCTGCCGCTTCAGGACTGGTTATTTCAGCAGGTTTTCCCAAGGGAGGACCAGCTGACGCCGGAGGATGTGTATTATCTGGATATCCTGGGGATTATGGAGTATTTGACGAGCGGGATCACCTCGAATTTTGATATGTATTTCTTCCCGCCGCAGAATGCGAAGGCGTCAGTCGACTGCGGATTCCGCACGGTGCAGACGAGCGGACTGAATAACTTTGGCGGGACCGTGGAGCTTTTGGAGGAGAATTATCATATCGTCAACGAGATGAGCGATTTATCAAGCTTTATTGTAGGATTTCATGCGGAGTATACGACGTCGAAGGAGCTGATGGAGGGTGTTGCAAAACTTGCGCAGAAGCTGAAATCGCCTGTCTTTATGCACAATGCGGAGACCAAGAAAGAAGTAGACGAGTGTAAGCAGAGATGGGGGATAACGCCGACGCAGCTGACGGACGGCCTTGGAATGTATGAGTACGGCGGGGGCGGTTACCACTGCGTATGGTTTGAGGAGGCGGATTTTGAGATTTTTAAGAAACGAAATCTCACGGCGGTAACCAATCCGGCCTCCAATCTGAAGCTTGCCAGCGGAATTGCACAGGTAAAGCGTTTTATGGACGAAGGAATTTCGCTTGCAATCGGTACGGACGGCGCCGCGAGCAACAACTGTCTGGACATGTTCCGCGAAATGTTTTTGACGACCGGTCTTGCAAAGGTACGCGAAAGCGACGCTTCGTGTGTAAGCGCGGACAGTGTGCTGTATATGGCGACGGCCGGAGGGGCGCATGCGATGGGCTTGGACGACTGTGACAGGCTTGAGGTGGGAAAGAAGGCCGATCTTATTATGATTGATTTGCAGCAGCCGAATATGCAGCCTGAGAACAATATCGTGAAAAATATCGTATACAGCGGCAGCAAGCAGAATGTGAAGATGACGATGGTAAACGGCAGGATTCTCTATGAGGATGCAAAGTTTGCCATTGGATTTGAGCCGGCCGAGATTTACAGAAAAGCAAATGAAATTATCGGAAGGATGAAATAATATGAGAGTCATATTTGTACATCACAGCTGTTTTGTGGTGGAGCTGGAAAAAAAGACGTTGGTTTTTGATTATTTTGGGGGAGAGAGGGTAAAGGACTATCGTTTTACAGGAAAGCTGCCTGAGTTTGATAAGGAAAAGCCTTTGTACTTTTTTGCCAGCCACCGCCACCAGGACCATTTTGATCCGGAAATCTTAAGGTTTAAGGAGCGGTATCCGAAGATTCATTACATTTTGTCAAAGGATATCCGGCTTGGGGCCGCTTATCTGGCGCGGAATAAGATTTCGCCGGAAATAAAGAAGGATATTACTTTTGTGACGGCGAATAAGGAATATCAAATAGAAGACCTTAAAATCGAAACGCTTCGTTCTACCGACGAGGGCGTGGCGTTTTATATCGAGACGGAGGATGTGCATCTATACCACGCCGGAGATCTGCATAACTGGCGTTTCGAGGGCGCGGGGGATCTCGTTAACGGAAAGATGGAGAGCGGCTATAAGGCTGCGCTTAGGCATCTGGAGGGGAAGCATATCAATCTTGCTTTTGTCGTATTGGACGGAAGGCTTGGGATGCATACAAACCGCGGGCTGGATTATTTTATGCAGCATATTAATGCGGATTATATTTTCCCGATGCATATGTGGCAGAACTACGGATTGATTGCGGAGTATAAGAAAATGTGCTCCAATGCAAGATATACAGAGCGGATTGTGGATGTCGGCCGGGAAAATGAAGTATTTGAAATATAGCAAAGCAGTTGAAAAAAAACTTTAGCTAGGCTATAATAGCGAGAAGGAGGAAGTATATATGACAGCGTTTATCGGAAGTTTTTTACAGTATTTGGTTATCTTTGTGATTTTGATTGCGGTTGCAGTGCTCGGTGTTTTTGCGGGAATGACGTGGCGGAAGCATACGGATGCGAAGAAGCTTAGCGGGGCCGGGGCAGAACAGGAAGATAAGTAGATTTTGGAGGATTAGTCGTGAAGAAGTATGGCGTAAATGAGTTAAGAAGGATGTATCTTGCTTTTTTTGAGAGCAAGGGACATCTGGCAATGAAGAGCTTTTCACTGGTGCCGCATAATGATAAGAGTTTATTGTTGATCAATGCGGGAATGGCGCCGTTAAAGCCTTATTTTACCGGGCAGGAGATACCGCCTAGGAAGCGCGTGACCACGTGTCAGAAGTGTATCCGTACCGGAGATATTGAGAATGTCGGTAAGACGGCAAGACACCTGACTTTTTTTGAGATGCTCGGAAACTTTTCCTTTGGGGATTATTTTAAGCACGAAGCAATTGCATGGTCCTGGGAATTTTTGACGGATGTGCTGGGACTTGAGCAGGAGCGTTTATATCCGTCTATTTATGGCGAGGATGACGAGGCGTTTGATATCTGGACGAAGGAGGTAGGAGTCCCGGCCGAAAAAATTACGCGTTTTTATCGCGATCCGGTAACCGGGGCGTGCGATAATTTCTGGGAACACGGCGCGGGTCCCTGCGGTCCGTGCTCGGAAATCTACTATGACAGAGGAGAAAAATACGGCTGCGGCAGCCCGGACTGTAAGGTGGGCTGTGACTGCGACCGTTTTATGGAAGTATGGAACAATGTGTTTACCCAGTTTGACGGCGACGGCAAGGGCGGTTATGAGGAGCTTGAGCAGAAGAATATTGACACCGGTATGGGACTTGAGCGTCTTGCGGTCGTGATACAGGATGTGGATTCCGTATTTGATATTGATACCATGAAGGCGATCCGCGATAAGGTATGCGAGCTTTCGGGTAAGACATATATGCAGGATGCGCTGGATGACGTATCGATCCGTCTGATTACAGACCATATCCGTTCCGTGACATTTATGGTGTCCGACGGCATTATGCCAAGTAACGAGGGAAGAGGATACGTGCTGCGCCGTCTGATCAGGCGGGCGGCAAGACATGGCCGTCTGCTTGGAATCGACGGGCTGTTTCTTGCAAGGTTAAGCCAGACGGTGATTGACGAGAGCAAAGACGGATATCCGGAGTTGGAGGAGAAAAAAGAATTTATTTTCAAGGTGCTCTCCCAGGAGGAAGAAAAGTTTAATAAGACCATCGACCAGGGTCTTGAAATCTTGGCACAGATGCAGCGCGAGATGGAGGAGGGCGGCGTGAAAGAGCTGTCCGGCGCGAATGCGTTCAAATTATATGACACCTATGGATTTCCGCTTGACCTGACACAGGAGATTCTTGAGGAAAAGGGATTTACCATAGATGAGGCGGGCTTTAACGCCGAGATGGATGAGCAGAGAGAAAAGGCGAGAAAAGCAAGAAAAGTGACAAATTACATGGGAGCGGACGTGACGGTGTACGAGTCGATAGACCCTTCCGTCACCACAGAGTTTGTAGGGTATGACAACCTGACTTACCGCTCTAAGATTACCGTCATGACGACGGAGACGGAGCTTACGGAAGCGTTGTCCGACGGCGAAATCGGAACGATTTTTGTGGAAAAAACGCCGTTCTACGCAACTATGGGCGGTCAGAATGCAGATACGGGTATGATAAGCAGCGAAGACGGAAGCTTCCTGTTTGCGGTAGAAGATACCGTAAAAATGTTAGGCGGCAAGGTCGGGCATATCGGTAAGGTGCTTGCGGGCATGATAAAGACCGGTGATACGGTAGAGCTTGCGGTGGATGAGAAAAAGCGCGGGGCAATCGGAAAGAACCATAGTGCAACGCATCTTCTTCAAAAGGCGCTCAGAGAAGTGCTTGGAAGTCATGTGGAGCAGGCAGGTTCCGACGTCAATGCGGACAGGCTGCGCTTCGACTTTTCTCATTTTTCGGCTATGACGCCGGAGGAAATCGCACAGGTGGAGGCTATGGTTAATGAGAAGATTGCAGCCGCCCTTCCGGTTGTGACAGAGGTGATGTCTTTAGAGGAGGCGAAAAAGACAGGGGCGATGGCGCTGTTTGGCGAGAAGTACGGCGAGACGGTGCGTGTCGTAAAAATGGGAGAGTTTTCCACGGAGCTGTGCGGCGGTACGCATGTAGCCAATACCTCTGCGATTACAGCATTTAAGATTGTTTCCGAGACCGGCGTTGCTGCTGGTGTGCGCAGAATTGAAGCGCTGACAAGCAATGCGGTATTTGAATATTATGACAAAATTGAGGAGGAGCTTCTTGCGGCGGCAAAGGTCATTAAAGCGACGCCTGCAACGCTCGTAGAGCGTTTAGGGCATCTGATGTCAGAGATGAAAGCGCTGCAAAGCGAGAATGAATCCTTAAAGAGCAAAGCGGCGAAAGACGCGCTCGGCGATGTGACGGATCAGGCGGTCGACGTAAACGGAATGAAGCTTTTGGCTGTTTCCGTAGACGGCGTTGACATGAACGGACTGCGTGATCTTGGCGATCAGTTAAAAGAGAAGATCGGCAGCGGCGTCGTTGTGCTGGCATCCGAGAACGAAGGCAAGGTAAATTTAATTGCGATGGCGACGGATGATGCGATGAAGCGCGGCGCACATGCCGGAAACTTAATTAAGGGGATTGCAGCAAAAGTCGGCGGCGGCGGCGGCGGACGGCCGAACATGGCCCAGGCAGGCGGCAAGAATCCGGCGGGAATAAAAGACGCTCTCACAGAGGCAAAATCGGTATTGGAAAACCAGGTGCGATAAACAGGTTTAAGAAAAAAGGAGATTTAGTATGAAAGTAATGAAACAGGTAAAAAATGTGATGTTCACACTTGCGCTTGCATTTGTGATGACGCTTGCTTTTTCGGCGACCGCAAAAGCGGAGTTGGTGACGCCGGAAAAGGTAACCGGTGTGAGTCAGAAAGCTTCCGATACCGGCAGCATAAATGTGATATGGACAGCGCTGCTGACCAATGATGTTCTCTACTAAGTGGATGTCAGTACAGATAAGACGAACTGGGTAACCAAAGACGAGCGCGCAACTTCGAACAATGCATATATAAACGGACTGAATGCAGGAACGACTTATTACGTGCGTGTGCGGGCATATACACGTGAGTATCAGAATGGCGATTATGTCTATGCCTACGGGGCTTATTCGGATGTTATAGAGTTTGTGACAAATCCGAACAGTAAACCGGCCTATTTGAAGAAAACGGATTCCACCACTTCATCCGTGACCGTGGAGTGGCCGTCTGTTCCGGGCGCAAATGCGTATAGAGTGAAGTGGAGCGGCGGCGGATTAGAGAAGGAAACGGTTGTGTACAGCGAGAGTGCGAAAGTAAGGTATACGATCGGATCACTGCCGGCAAACAATAGTTATACCATAACGGTATATTCGGCAAGAACGAACAGCGCGAAAACTTATTTGGGATGCTCGACACTCTATTGGAATTATGTTTCGGAGACTTATAAAATAACGCCCGGTAAGGTTACAGGAGTTCAGGTTGCCAATTACTGGTCTTATATATCCGAGCTAAATGTAAATTATAACAAATTGGTTGCGGATGGTTACGAGGCGGAGGCGTATACGGCCAATAAGAAAAAAGATACAAAAGTAGCGTCGGTAGACGGCAATTCATATGTCGGTGTTTACCTGAAAAGTTCCAAATTTAAGAAACATAACTTTTTCAAAGTGCGTGTCCGTGCCTATGCAACGACTTCCGACGGTGTGAAAAAATACGGCGCATGGTCGGATTGGAAATATGTCTGCCAACAGCCGGATGTAACAAAGATGACTTCTAAGTCAAACGGTATGCAGATTAAGTATGATAAGATTTCCGGTGCGGATAGATACATAGTTTATATGTCGACGAAGAAAGATTCCGGTTACAAAAAGGTGGCAACGACAAAGAAAACCTCCGTCACGATTAAAAAGCTTGGTAAAAAGAAGTTAAAGAAGGGTAAGACATATTATGTGTATGTAGTAGCTTACAATAAGGTCGGGAAAAAATATTATTCCGGTGCCGCAGGCGATGCGACGGGCTGTTGGTATAAAGCATATTAAGAATTTGCAAAAACTATTGACAATATGGATTTATTTGGTATAATAATTTATAGTGCAATAAAATATGACCCAAACAGTTGAATATGCACAATACGCAACTGGAGGGAGGTTAGGTGTGAGACTATGTCA
>CANOCV010000043.1 GCA_947564465.1 uncultured Roseburia sp.
CGCTTGGCTCTTCACTTGGTTTCTCGCTTGGCTCTTCACTTGGTTTCTCGCTTGGCTCTTCACTTGGTTTCTCGCTTGG
Source organism: uncultured Roseburia sp. (assembly GCA_947564465.1). GTDB lineage: Bacteria > Bacillota > Clostridia > Lachnospirales > Lachnospiraceae > Roseburia_C. The sequence goes on from CANOCV010000043.1 coordinate 80, forward strand.
ATTCTCACTCGGTGGCTCACTTTCCGTCTCCCCGGAAAAACCGAACCACATTACGTTTGCTACGTGAGAATGCTGCTTATTTGTAAATACGAGATAGATATCGTGAAGTCCGTTCACTTCCTGCACCAAAGCCGTCTCTATCGTTGTGTAGGTATTCCATCCGCTTTCAGCGGTTGCTGCGAGAGATAATGTCGCAATCGGCTCTCCGATTCTGCCGTCCGCATAAACCTCAACAAATCCGCCTTCATCTGCTTTTTGCAGCGAATAATTCAACTGAATCTTATCCGCACTTTTCTCAAAATAAACATTCTCATATTTTGTCCAGAAACCGTCCTTGACGCCGCCGATATTGCCTGCCTCATCTATAACAATACCACCGCTCTTCTCATCAAAACTCTTTGCTTCAATCTTCTGTGTTTCTCTGAGTTTTACTTTATTCTGACTTAGATCCACCGTTCCCGCAATCATTTTATAAGCATCCCTGACCGCATCGTCTGTCGCACTCTGACTGTCATAAACAGACTGTGCATTTTCAATACTTTCATCCAATTTTGCTTTCGCTTGTGCACACACATCTGAATCTGCAAGAGCTTTTGCCGTATTCAGCGCGCCGAGAAGATCGCTTTTTAAGACGCCGCCATCTCCTTCGTAGCCAAGAAGCTCTACCTCTGCCAGCTTTGAGTTCCCGCCGGTAAGTTCAAGCTTATAACGCTGATATCTTCCCGCTTTCATGGAATCGACCGCAAACGGCCTTGTATAACGTCCCCACACTCGAAACCAGAACTTCGATCCATCATCATACTTACCGAGAAGCTGCCAGTTGTCATCCCCGTTGTCTGCATACAGCAGAGCCTGATCCGGCGTACTTCCTTCCTTTGCGGATGTCAGCGTCAACATTCTTACTGCTTTCTTATTTTCTCCAAAATCATATATTATGGTTGCTGTGTCTGACACTTCCGCTATTTCATCTGCATTATTTTTACTTAAATTTTCTACGTTTTGTACGCCGGTTGATGTAATTTTTGCTTCCGTTGTAAAATCTACATACGCCTGCGGTAAATTATCCCCCGTCGTCTGTAACGTTCCAAGCGCATCCTCCGAAATGCCTCTCCTTTTATTTGGCTTTGCAGACATATTAAATATTATCTCTCCGCCGGCGGACAAATCCGCATATTTTATAAATGACTTGTCATATGCGGCGCCATTTATCGTCATACTGTCAACATAAACGTTTGACCGCGAATTATTGTTCGCTTTGATGACAAGCTTTTTGTTATCTTCCAAATTTACCGTAACCTCGTCAAACAACGGCGCGCCGATTGCAAATTCGTCGCTTCCCATCACAAGCGGATAAAATCCAAGCGCTGACAAAACATACCATGCAGACATTTCTCCGTTATCTTCGTCACCGATATATCCCTGTCCGAATGTCGCACCCGCATAACATCTGTCCAATATGTCCCGCACATACTTTTGTGTCATCCACGGCGTAGAGGAATATAAGTACATATACGGAATATGATGCGACGGCTGATTGCTGTGCCCGTACTGTCCAAGTTTTATTTCCCTTGCCTCTTTCTGCTCATGAATACCGCCCACGCCGTCATCCGCATTATAGCCATAGTAGGTTCCCCTTGTAGTAAATATGGAATCCAGTTTCTCCGCCAGCGCGTCTCTGCCGCCGTAAAGGTTCGCAATACCGATGCCATCCTGTGGAACAGACACAGACATGTTGTACGCATTTGTTTCCGTGTATGCATTCCCCCAGAAGAACGGATTAAACTGACCGTTATAATTATTTCCGTCCGCCCAGTTCCCCTCTTTCGTCTTAGCCATCAGCCACTTGTTATCCACATCCCCACCGCTATCGCCGTGAAACAGCTTAGAGTAATTCTTTGAGCGGCTCAAAAAATACTGGTATTCTGACAAATAATTCGCCCGATCAGTCTCATTTTCCGTTTTCTCTGCCAATATCCTTGCCATCTGCGCAATACCATAGTCATTGATGTAACCTTCAATCGACCAGGAAAACCCTTCCCATATTGCATTCGACACATAACCGCTGAAATTTGATAAATGAACGTCTTTTCTGCCGCCGTTCGTTGTATTATCCGGCGGAACCGTTGCATTTTTCACTGACGATCTGTATGCATTCTCATAATCAAACGTGATTCCTTTTGCCATTGCATCCGCAAACACCACATCACTGCTTGTTCCGACCATACTGTCTGTTCCGCCCGGCGCAATCCATCTCGGAACCCAGCCCTGATCTTTGTAATGCTGCACAAGACCATTCAAAAGCTCCGATGCTTTCGACGGCGTAAACAATCCATATGCCGCCCATGCCGTACGGTATGTATCCCAAAAACCGTTATTGATATAGAGCATACCTTCCACAGGCTCGGCATTATCCTCTTTATACGGACTCTTATATTTCCATACCGGCTCCTCATTTGTGCCTGTATTTTCAGACATCAGATTCGGGTACATATACATACGATAAATACAGGAATAAAGCGTTACCAGCTGCTCATACTCCGCTCCCTTTACGTCTGTAATAATTCCGAGCTGATCGTCCCACTGCTTTTGTGCACTGTCCTTAATTTCATCAAAAGACTTATTTCCGATTTCCAATTCCAGATTACGCTTTGCCTGTTCGATACTGATATAAGATGTAGCAAGACGCATAACGACTTCGTTTGTATCAAACGTTGCAATACCGCATCTCTTATCGTTTTCATATGTATCTGTCTTTGTTGCAGCCGGGGTGGCGCTGAATTCTCCGTAAACATACATGCGTTTCGAACCGTTGCTCTTATGATCTGAGTACGCTTCAAATGTTGTTCCGTTATCTTTAAATTCCAATCCGCCGGCCGCACGCACACAATCCAGCAGAACGCTTTTGTTTGCCGCACTGTTCTCATATGTAAACCTTACGACTGCTCCATGCTGTGTCGGCGTAAGTTCTATCTTTGAGTTTTTTGCATGTTCCCCGTTATCGTCAAATTTTACGCTGTAATAATATGGTTTTGCGACTTCATTTTCATGAGAAAATTTTGCCAGATTCTGCCCTATCCGGTACTGCGATTCATTCTCATTTGCATTATGTGTTGTACTTACCATAAACTGCCAGGTTCCCCTGTCACCGACCCAGATCGAAGGCTCATGGCTGATCGTCATGTACTTAAAGTCTGTTTTCTGATATTCGTACAAGGAATCACTGTTATGATTCGTACAAGGCGCAAAGAAATTAAATCCCTGTGGTGTTAGCACCGCAGGCACCGTAAGTCCTCTTGAAAAGCTGCCTGTGCTATTTGTTCCCCGCAAAATGTTCACATAATCCGATAAATGCTCATACTTTGGCATATCCTGCTCATAAATCTCAATATCATCAAAATACGTCTGAAAATTTGACATATTATCGTCTTCATGCCGCTCCATATTGTATACGACAAGAATCTGATTGATTGTAAGTCCTGCGGCAACCGCACCGATATTACTGTAAATCTCGTTCCACTGGTTTGTTGTCAGCGTCCTGCTTTCTCCCTGCGCATTTGCCTCCACAACGTTTCCGTTCTGATCAACTGCACGAAGCTCGCTCAAATATTTACCGTTTGAAAATTTCAAATCGACAGCCATATGCATCTGAGTGTACTCAAAATCATACTTTTCGCCGTTTGACATAGACGGGAAAATCAAATAGCGAAGATTCGTATTATCCTTGACCTCAATGTCGAGATTGTCATATATCACATTGTAGGAATAAGCATGTCCATTCCCAAGGTGTCTTCCCGAACACCGCAGTGCTTTTGCGCCGCTCCAGCCCTGATTGGCCGATTGATTCCATGTAGAAGACGGTCCTGTTCCAATCTCCGTGCGCATATATCCCGCATCCGGAGCAACATAATTACTATCGGTGAGAATCAACTCCGAAAGCTGTGTCATATTTTTACTGTTGTCCCTGTTTGATGTGACATCCAGCTTATAATACCGGTAAGCCCCCGGCGCATATACCTGATATTCTTTCCTTGTCTTGCGGTTATCATCTGCATTATCCCCCCAGCTCTCTGCTCCGCGCTCATCAATCACCGTCCAGTTTGACTTGTCGTTGCTTCCATATAATTTCCAGGTTTTCGGATCCCGTCCGCCCTCATCATTTGCCGATGTCATGTAATAATAATCTACCGTCCTTGCTTCTTTTAATGTGACTGTAACCCAAAATTGATTCCCGTCTACAAGATACTTGGTATCCGGAGTTCCGTCAAAAAGATCTTTCAACGTCTCCTTATCCGAAGATTTCGGATCCGTTCCCTCATAACCTTCAATCAAGGAGGACAGATTACCGACAAGATCCGACTTCATAGCATCGGAAACATTGCTGCTTCCCTTACCTGCATCCTTCTGACTTTCCCGAAACTCTTTCCCTTCTCCATCCTCAAATGACGTGGACCACACCACATGTTTCTCGTAATTCGCATCCACAACACGCGCCGATGAAACGGTGCTGTTCCCAATTATGCCTGTCGGAACAGCAAGTGAAAATGCCGTTACAAGAGATAAAATTTTCTTTCCTCTCATTCCTTTCATACTTCTCCTCCTATCACATCATTCCCAAAAGAAGCTGCTTAAAAAGCAGCTCCTTCCTGGTATAGCGGTTGCACTTTAACCTACAACAATTTTTGCTGTCGTCGGCATTTTTTTCTTAAAAAGCTTCTTCCACTTTTTAACTTTTGCCGCAGAACCGGCTTTAATACGCAATTTTTTGTTTGTTTTTATGAATGCTTTTGCACCGACTTTCTTTAGGTTTACGCCTTTCATATTGACGGTTTTTAAATTTTTGCACCCATAAAACGCCTTGTTTCCGATTTTCGTCACGTTTTTGCCGATTTTAATGCTCTTTAATTTTTTATTATTCTTAAACGCATCCTTGTCAATCGACGTTACAGAGAACGTAATATCATTATACTTTACTGTTGCGGGAATCGTTAAACTTTTATACGTCTTTTTCATCGGCGCGTCCAATAGCAGCGTACCCTTCTTCCCATTGACAGTCAAAACTTTATATACAAACCGGGATGTATTAATGACATCTCCCGGCGAAACTGTCCGTAATGCATTGCCCTGTCCGCCGTTTCCATTCTGATTTCCGCTTCCGTTGTTATTATCACCAATGATAACGTTATTTCCTCCGGAACCGTTATTTCCGCCACTTGTCTGTTTCTTAAACTTCGCATAAAGCGTTACCGTTCCTGTCTGCGCAGCAGAAATCGTTTCTTGTTTTTTGGTATACGCAGCATCCGCAAACCAGCCTTCAAAATCATATCCGGATTTTTCCGGCTTCATAAGTGTAGAAACTCCCACTCCATAACAATATTCTGTCAAAAGAGCTCCGGCATTTGAAATCCCCTCTATGCCCGAATATTGTATCTTGTATTTCTCTCTGTCATAATAAACACGCAGCACAAGACCGCCGTCCGCAAGAACCGTTCCGCTCTCATTGCTCATCAATTCATTTTTGACAAATCCCTCATATGTCTTCTCCGCCGGCGTTACCGTGTCTCCCACATTTGCAACAAGCGTCTCGTCGTCTTCTCTCACATAACCGTTCAGCGCCTCGTTCTGCTTATAATAAACTACAATATAGGTCGTCGCAACCGGACGTGGCTCATCTCCCTTAAACTTTGCAAAAAGCTCAACCGTTCCTGTCTGCCCGGCAGAAATGGAATCTATCCTATCGGTGCACGCTTCATCCGTATACCATCCCTCAAAAATATATCCCTCTTTTATCGGCTCTGTAAGCGTAAGATTTGTACCGTAAATATATGACGACGGCAATTCACCGACATTACTGATTCCTTCTGTTCCCGCATAATGAATCTCATACTCACATCTGTCATAATAAACTCTCAGTACAAGACGTCCGCCCGCAAGAACTGTTCCGCTTGTTTTACTCAACGCTTCATTTACCGCAAAGCCCTCATATATTTTCTTTGACGCCTCTACGGTATCTCCAACCTTTGCAGCTGTTGTCAGTGTATCGTCTATCGCTTTCACATAATTGTCCGTCTGTAGACTCTGCCGGTAATACTCTACCGTATAAGTTGTCTCATCACCCACATTGCCCGGGTCCGTATGCGAAAGATCGGTAAATCTTGCATATAAGGTTACATCCCCAATTGTGTCCTCATTCAGTTTCACAACAAGATTTACATATTCTTTTTCACGATACCAGCCCTCAAACACATATCCGTCTATTTCCGGATTCTCTAATGTAACGCTTTCTCCGTACCAATAGGAATTTTTCAGGCTGTCTGCATTCTTTACGCCTTCGATATCCATGTAATGAATCTGATACTCGCGTCTGTCGTAATAAACCTTCAGCACAAGACGTCCGTCCGCCGGAATCGTACCGTTTTTCTGACTTGTCAGCTCATTTCTGACATATCCCGCGTAATCTTTATCCGGCGACGTTACAACATCTCCGACATTTGCAGCTAACGTCAGCGTATCTTTCATCTCTTTCTCATAGCCGTCCCGTGCTGCATTCTGTTTGTAATATTCCACCACATATGTCGTATCTTTTTCTTCCGAACCTGAAGAATCATCCTTTTCAAATTTAGCAAAAAGCTCTATTGCTCCCGTCTGTCCTGCCGGAATCGAATCTTTCTTTTCCGTGTACTGATCGTCCGTAAACCATCCCTTAAAAGAATAACCTGTTTTTGACGGCTCTTTGAGTGTCAGTTCAACACCAAAAACGTACTCTGACGGCAGCTCGTCCGCATTACCGATTCCGTCCGTTCCCGTATATCTTATCTCGTATTTTTGTCTGTCATAATAAACCTTTAACACAAGACGTCCCTCTGCAAGCACTGTCCCGCTTCCCTGACTAAGACTTTCGTTTTTCAAAAAGCCCTCATATGTTTTGTCCGACGGTGATACGGTATCTCCAACTTTCGCCGTTAAAGTCTCGTCATTATCCTTTATATAACCGTTTAATTCCTCATTCTGCTTATAATATTCAACCGTATATGTTGTCTCTTTCTTTGAATCATCCGGATCTGTCTGCGGTACAGGGACAAAACGCGCATATAATGTCAAGTCTGCCATCATATCTTCGCTTGTCTTCACAATCAGATTTTTAAATTCTTCCTCACGATACCAGCCCTCAAAAATATAACCCTGTTTTTCAGCCTCTTTCAAAGTAACGCTTTCGCCGTACCGATAAGATTTTGTCAAACTGTCAGCATTGCTGATTCCGTCAATCCCTTTATACTGAATGGCATATTCGTTTCGATCATAATACAAATTCAATACCAGTTGATTATTTTCCAAAACCTCGCCGCTCACATTGCTCTTACTTGTATTGATATGGAAACCGGCATATGTCTTTTCCTCGGCTTTCACATTAACTCCAATACTTCCATTCGATGTGTACCTGTCCTGCTCAATCTCCGAATATTGCCCAAAATCCGTATTCTGTTTATAATATTTTACCTGATAGGTACTGATGGCGCCGCTTGGACGAATCCACGCCCCATCCACAGTCTCCATATTGAAGGTTTCCCACGCACCGCCTACCTGATCTCCGGTCGCGGTAACCAGTTTGTCGTTCGAATCCGGATTTACCTGAAGATATTTTCCGTTGGCATTTGCCTTAATTGCAAACTGCAGGCTCTCTCCGCCGAAGCTTTCAATCTTAAACTTCTCCCAATCTCCAATCGTATCGCTTCTTGCAATCAAATATGGTGTATCACCATCGTCAACAACCACACAAACATATTTCTTATTCGCAACCGACTGGAAAGATACCGTTTTATCGTCATTATAAATAAGCTTAAACTGCTCCCAGCTGCTCTTGTTCTCACTGTTCGCTGAAATCTTCTCGTTTCCTCCGTCGTTACAGATGAAATACTTGTTTGAAGCCTCCGACTTAATTGCAACCGCTCCGTCCTCCTTATCGGATGCCTCTGAAAACTTCAGCCAGTTTAAATTGCAGACCCATTCATTATCGCTTTTCTTAAATACCAGATAAATGGTATGCATACCTGTTATTCGTGCCATATCACCGGAAACAGTTGTATAATTCCCCCATGAACCTGTATGCGGAAGCTCTATGGAACCAAGCATCGTTCCTGTCGGACTATCCAGATGTACCTCAACAGAACCTCCTGCTTTTTCTGTCGATACTCTCAATTCAATTTTAGCAGCTCCCTTGGTTCCAAAATCGACATTTGCATAACCCGTATAGTATTCTCTCCTGACCCCCGCTACCTGTCCGTTGCCATCCGAATCCTGAGTATTTTCCGTCTTAATTCCTTTTACATAATCAAATTTTTCTGCCTCGATTCTGTCATACGCATTCCGATTGACTGTCGATTCATACGTCGGAAGGTTCACAAGCAGGGACACGGCGCCCGACATTCCGGCGCTTCCATAATCCGCATCATTCTCTGTTGCCCAGTGCCACGGCGTATGAATTAATCCCTTACTGTTCCTGTTATTGTATGCAACTTTCGCATTCCTCTGCATCCATTTCAGTGTCTCCGATACATCCGTTTCTGTGTTCATTTCTACAATAAATTTACGGACATAACGCATAAAAATCGATCGGAATATCGGAAGATCCGCTCCTGTTTTTGCGTCTTCCCATTTCATAATTCCATTGTCGCAAAAATCACTCATCGCGAAATTCATGGATTTCACTGCATCATCCAGATATTCCCTGTCTCCATAACGCTCGTACAGCATCACACAGGAACCAAGCCATGTACCCTGATTATAAGTAAGCGCCACCGTACTGCTCGGCGAATCGTATACACGTCCCGTATTCGCGTCAAACATCGTCTTTCTCTGCGCGGCATGAACTTTTTTTGCCGTCTCATAGTAGGAGTCATCCCCTGTCGCCTTTGCAAGATAGCAGGCAGCGACTACGGTTGGCCCGTTAATACAGGATGTCGTTCCTTCTCCTCTTCCCGATTCATGACTCCAACGAATTGTTCCGTCACTCAAGGTTCCCCTGTCAATTACTGTCTTAAAATTTCTTTTTGCATATTCCAGATAGTCCGTGTAGCCGCTGTCCCCTTTGCCAAACAGCAGATACGCCCGGACTGATGTGATAACCAGCCACATGATATCATCGTTAAATGGATTATCCGCCCAGTCTTCGTGTGTCATCCCCGTCCAAAAAGTGTAGCGCTCCGATATATTATCCAAAAGATCCTGATAACTGCTCTCAAATGCTTCCCTATACATGTTATCGCCGGTCGTCTCATAGCCGTCCAGCATCATCTCACAGAGCTCCGCTCCGACCCAAAAGCCACCCCCAAGAGACTTTCGGTTAGAGCCGTCACTCTGTTGTACATCTACAAAATACTGATTCAAATAAGCTCTTGACACTTCTAAAACCTGTTCCCTTTTCACAGAAGTATCACTTACATTATCTGTCTTTTCAAAGTACCATATCTGTTTTGCGGGATTTTCGTTATCCCTTTCCCGCAGATAAAGCTCCGTACCTCTTTCATTCTTGTCGGCAGTCAAATAGAACTTACTTCCATCTTTCTCTTTCACTGCCTCCAGCATATATCCCCCGGAATATGCTCCACTCGTAACTTTTATCAGATTCCATTTGTAAAAGTCCGTACCGTCATACCCGTTTTGATCCACATGTGCATCCTTCACTCCTTCGCTGTAATGAAGTGTCAGATCCGTTCCTACATTTTTCGCCGAATAACTGCTTCCATTATAGGTAAACACCCATTTCTGCGAGTTTGATCCTGTCTTATCAAACAAATACACATATGTCCATCCCGGTTTGGAATCTCTCGGCATCAACACATAATCCTGATTTAATGCCGACTTTAATATGTACGTTGAACCGGAGCTGATTCCATCTGCTTCCGCCGCCTCCGCCGTGACCGCACTCCAATCTGCCGGCACCACTCCTAATACCATGCAGAAAACCAGAAATACGGCTAGAAATTTTCTTGCTCTTCCCATAGTCCTCTCCTTTTCATATTTGTGCAAAATTTTATGCTACGAATGCAAAATGCATATCTTCCTGTCTACTTTACGGTAACTTTGATTCTCTTGTAAACGCCATTCTGTGCATATACATAAATATATGTCTTTCCGGCCTTTATTCCTTTTACCGATCCCTTCTTCGTTACGGCTGCGATGCTTGGATCTTCACTCTCGTAACGGAATTTTGCGATATGCTTTTTCATCTTCGCTTTTGTCAGCGTAAGCTTAGCTTTGATCGTTTTCTTCTTTCCTTTCTTGATCGAAAGCTTCGTGGCATTTACTTTCAGCTTTTTCGGATTTCCGTACTTTGCCGAACCAGTCGTCGCCGCATGCGCCACCTTGGACTTGGAGATCACGTAATCTTTTCCGTCAATCGTCTTATATGCAACGATCATAAACTTGTAATACGTGCCGGCCTTCAGTTTCTTTGCGTTCAGCTTCTTCACCGTGTATGATTTCTTGGATGATGCAAGCGTCGCAAGCTTCACCATCTTATTATTTTTTCCGCAGGCGGAGCCGTACAGGATATATCCGCTCGTCTCACTGCTTTTCTTCCACGTCAGCTTAACGGCTTTGTTCTTGCCCGATGCTTTCAGGCACAGCGGTGCAAAGGTCGAGCCTTCCACGTCTCCCTTATCCGTATTTACGCTTGTAATCATCCGGTCTACGGTGTCAAGCGTCTGATAAACGGTTGTCACAATCCTTATCGGATCCGATGCCGCAGACGTTGCCGTCGCTTTTCTCCGAATGAGCACAACCGTTCCCGCCGGCACCGTTATATCCTTTCCGTTGCCCGGGATCCATGTCTTTCCTCCGTCAGCGCTGTATTCAAATTCGGATGTGACATTCTTGATGACTGTGCTTGTTCCGCTTCCGTCTGTCTGCACGCCGAACTGGCTCTCTGACGGCGCCGTCCCTTTCGCCGGTGTATTGTCGGGTTTCGCCGGCTCCTCTTTTTCCGCTTTTTTCGCGTCGATTATCAGGCTGTCGGATGCCTGTTCCGCTTTTGTTTCTTTCTTCCGGATCTCAATGCTTTCTCCTGCCGGAACACGCACATCTTCTCCTGTTCCGCCCTTAAAGCCGTTATCGTCGAATTTACCGTCCTCGCTGATGCGGTACTCGAATTCATCCGTGATTTTCTGGATGATCGTGTCTGTCTCTTTCTCTGTCGGTTCTACAATGCCAAACTGATCTTTTGTCGGCGTTTCGGCTTTTTCTTTCACCTTAACCGTCTCCGGCGCCGAATCTTTTGTTGTCGTCCCGTCGCCTTTCTGGACAATAGAAATCTCTTTTCCGGTGTATTTTTCCAGTAAATCTTCTATTTTTAATCTGCCGTCCGCATCCGCTGTTCCGCCGGCAATCACCGTGCCGTTTCCTCCCGTTTCGATAACCTCGTATGTTTTTCCCGCGGTCAGATTTTTGATGCCCGGAAGCGAATAGTCAACGTCAACCCCGTTCGGCATGATTTCCTGCGTCTTTCCGTCCACATCCGGCGCCGAAATTCGAAGCGGATCGGATTCCGGTTCTTCCTTTGTCGCCTTCTTTCGGATCTGAATCCGCTCTCCTGCCGGAACACGTATCTCTTCGTCTGCTCCCGGTCCGTCCTGCCAATCCTTTCCGTCCGTGTCAAATTCGCCGCCTTCGCTGATGCGGTACTCATATTCCCCGGTAATCCCCTTTATAATGGTATCCGTCTCTTCGCTTTCTCCGTCCGGACGTCGGATGTCAAAATCCTCTTCTTTCGGCGCCGGTCCGTTTTTCTTTTCCGTAACCAGGATGATCTGAGGTTCGGAATCGGCGGTTGTTGTTTTGTCGCCTTTCTTCACAACAGAAATGATTGTTGTGCCATGTGACAGCAAATTCTCAATCTTCAGGTTTCCGTCTTTATCAACCACCGGATTTTCAACCGGTCTGCCTCCGATTGTAATCTCATATTCTGCTTCCTGATCCAGTCCCGACAGTCCCGGAACGCGATAATCAAGCTCGGCATTTGGCGTCTCTTCTTTTTTCAGCTTCACAGCCGTATGCGTATAACTTTCGGATTCCGGTTCGGTTTCTGTCGCTTTCTTTCGGATCTCAATGCTTTCTCCTGCCGGAACACGTACTTCTGCGTCTGCCCCCGGTCCGTCCTGCCAGTCTTTCCCGTTCGGATCAAATTCGCCGTCCTCGCTGATGCGGTACTCATATTCCCCGGTAATCCCCTTAATAATTGTATCCGTCTCTCCGCTTTCGCCATCCGGACGCCGGATGTCAAAATCCTCTTCCGTCGGCGCCGGTCCGTTTTCTTTTCCTGTAACAGTAATGATTCGTGGATCAGAATCACATGTTGTAACGCCGTCCTTATCTCTGCCCTTCTCCACGATCGAAATTTCCACCCCGTCGAGTGACTGCAGATCATCAATTTTCAAGTTTCCGTCTTCATCAATCACCGGATTTTCGACCGGCGTATCTCCTATTTTTATCTCATATTGCGCTTCCGGATCCAGTCCTGACAGTCCCGGAACACGATAATCAAGCTTTGCATTCGGAGTATCCGCTTTTTTGGTAAAGCCTGCATAAACGGTAAGTTCCTGCATCTTTTCCGCCTCTTCTTCGGATATCACGGTTATCCTGTTTGTGTGTTCTGCATCCGAATACCAGCCGTCGAATCGGTACCCCTCTTTTTTTGCATCCACAAGCGCTTTTTCTGCGCCGTAGAGGTAGGTTTTCGGCAGTTCGCTTTCATTGCCGATTCCCTCAATCCCTTCGTATTTAACCGGATATTGTTTTCGGTTGTAATACACTCTTAAGATCAGCCCTCCGTCTGCCGCAATCGTACCGCTCGCCACTCCCTGCGTACGGTCAATTTCGAATCCTTCCATTTCCGGCGCCTCGACAGACGCACCGATCACACCGCTTAAATTTTCCGTGTCACGGCGGTCATAACCTGTTCCGTCTTTCGTTTGTATAAACGACGAAATACGGTACGGCGCTGTTGTGGTTTCCGACGTAATCGGAGTAAATTTCGCATAGACGGTAATATCCTGTGCATCGGTTGATTTGATGCCCGTGAATCTGTTTTGCAGTTCTTTTTCCAGATACCAGCCGTCAAACTGATAACCGTCTTTGATCGCGGCATTCATTGTAAATTGTGCGCCATAGCGGTATTCTTTGCGCAGCACATCTTTATTTTCAAATTCTTCCAGCTGCGGATAATGAATCTTATATGTATTCCGGTCGTAATACATGTTTAAAGTCAGTTTTCCGTCCCACGTAACCTTTCCCGTCTGCTTACTCCTGCCTGCGTTGAGCGTAAACCCTTGATACCCCGGATCCTGCGCGGTTACGTCCGCACCCACGCTGCCTTTTATCGTCTTTGACTCCTTAAGCTCATAATCGCTGTCCGCCGTCCCCGTACTGTCGAACTTCTGCTGATAATAATTTACCGTATAATCTGCCTCCGCGATCTTTGTGAATTTAGCGTAAACAGTTATATCCTCTATCGTATCGGCGCCAATTTCAGATATTGGATTCTTTAACTCCGCATCCGAATACCAGCCGTCGAATATATATCCCGCTTTTTCCGCTGCTGTAAGCCGTGTTTTCACACCATAACGGTATGTCTTTGTCAGTCCGCTCTCGTTGCTGATTCCGTCAATTCCCGAATATTTAATGTTATACGCTTTCCTGTCATAGTAAACGTCAAGAACCAGTGTTCCGTTCGGCTCCACGCTGCCGCTGCACTTGCTTTTGTCCCTATTTAATTCAAATCCATCATAGGAGGTATTGTACTTCGGCTCATTCTTATCTGCCAGATCCGGCGCTGTCAATACTTTACCAATTGTGCCATAAAATGCTCCTTTCGGCAAAGCCGCAGCTTCGGCAGCCGTATCCTCTGTGTATCCTTGAAGGCTTGTATTTTGTTTCCAATACTTCACCTGAAATGTGCCGATTGCCCCGCTTGGCACCTTCCAATTTCCGTCGGAATCTTCCATATGGAAAGTCTCCCATGCAGCCACATTTTCTGTATTTGACGTAGTCGGCGCAACAACTTTATCCGTGCTGTCCGGATCTACCCGTAAATACTTTTCGTTTTCTTTCGCCATGAGCGAAAACTTCTCGCTGTCGTATCCAAAACTGTCAATTGTGAATTTCTCTGCATCTGTAATAACAGAGCTATCTGCGATCAGATACGGCGCACCATCCCCCTCTGTCACCACTCTCACGTATTTTTCATTTACATACGCCTGCAGTGATATGGTTTTGTCATCATTATAAATAACGTCAAATTTTTCCCAATCTTCCCTGTTACCGCTTGATGCCGTAATTTTCCCACTTCCGCTTTCATTGCAAATCAAATACTTTTCGCTTGCGTCAGACTTAATCCAAAACGGACCGTCAACATCAGATGCTTCCTCAAACTGCAGCCAATTCAGATTGCAGACCCAGTCATTCTTATTTTTCTGTTTATACACAAGATAGATTGTATGTACACCGCATATTCTTGAAATATCGCTAGAAGCTGTTGTATAGTTATTCACACCCCCTGTATTCGTAAGCGTTACCGTGCCAAGCAGCGGTCCGTCCAGACGATCCATACGAATTTCAACAGAACCGCCATCAACCCATGCGGATACCCGCAGCCAAACCGCCGACGCTCCCGTTTTCCCAAAATCTATATTTTTATAAACGGTATAATAGTCATCTTTGATACCTGCTACCTGATCTTTCCCATCATCATCTTTCGCAGCCTCTGTTTTAATTCCTACTGCATAGTCAAAATTTTCCGCCTCGATTCTCTCAAAAGCGCTTCTGTCGGACAATATACCATATGTCGTATGGTTGATAAGCAGTGAAACAGCGCTTACCGCTTGTGTACTATTCAGTTCCGCATCATCAGCCGTCATCTTCTGCCAGGATGTCTGAATAAAACCGTTCTTATTTCTGTTATTGTATGCCATTACTGCGTTATTCTGCGTCCATTTCATAAAATCCAATACGTCTCGATTTGATGCATACAACGTTATCATCGCCTTACGCATATAACGCATCAATACGGAACGGTAAACATTTGTTTTCCCGTCATTGCTTTCCCAATTCACGATATCGCAGATATCTGTAAAATTATCTTTTGCATAGTTCATGGTTTTCACGGCATCATCCAGATAATTCGTATCATTCTCATGCTCATATAACATCACACAGGAACCAATCCATGTTCCCGCATTATGCGGATACGCTGTTTCCTCGTCTGCCGCTGCTTTCACCAATCCCGTTTCACTGTTTACCATCTTTGCTTTCTGTGCATTGTGAATCTCTTTTGCCTTCTCATAATAAGAAGACTCACCCGTTGCCTTTGCAAGATAGCAGGCTGCGATTACTGCGTTCCCATTTACGCAGGAATCCGTCTCCCCATCGGCTTTCAAAAGAACCGTTTTATCCGCCTGCTGCCCGCGGCTTAAAACTTTTTCAAAATTATCCTTTGCATAGTTCAGATAATTCCCATCCCCAAATAAAAGATAAGCGCGAACCGATGCAATCACAAAACAAAGAATCTCGCTGTTATCTTCATTCTTCGACGCGTCTCCATTTGTTGTAAATTTTGTCAGCAAATTCCGATAACTGCTTTCGAACACATTACGATACATTTCTTTTCCAGTTATCTCAAAGCCATCCAACATCACCTCCAGAAATTCAGCGCTGTTGCCAAAAGACGACAGCTCCACTCCGGTGTCATTCGCAGAATATTTATCCAAATATGCCGCTACAATCTCATCTACATGCTCGTCCCCAATCCGCGGCACATTACTTACTTCCTCAAAATACCAGATTTGTTTTTCCGGATGAGTCGTGTCCTCTTTTCGAATAAAAACTTCTGAACCGCTTTGCGTACCTTCCGCCGTCACATAACCTGTCACGTCACCGTCCGCCTTTTTTACGGCTGCAATTTTGTATCCGCCAGCATATGTTCCGTCCGTCACTTTTTCCAAATCCCACTGATATTCGCCAATAGGACTTAGCCCTGCATTTTGATGCGCCCGTTTGTCTATTACCTCGCCGTAGCATTTCAAATAGAATTCTGTTCCGATATTTCGTACTACGTAATGCCCTCCATTCTCTGTAAATTCCCATTTTTGCGCATTGACACCCGCTCTTGTTTCCAGATGCAGCTCTTCAAAATTCTTTACAACTGTTTTCGGTGCAAGCACAAGATCATCCGTTCCAGCCGATTTTATAATAAATGCTGAGCCGTAAGGCACCCCCTCTGCCTCCGCCGCATTTACTAAGGACCTCTGCCAATTTGTCGGTATCAATTCCAATACCATACAAAAGACCAATAAAACAACAAGAAACCGCTTTGCTCTCTTCATTTTCCTTACTCCCTCCATCTTCTTTACTCCCTTCCTCTCGCGTTGTGCATTATGAACATTTCAAGTCGCACAATCGTCTTTTTTATAGTAAATATGATAGCATGTAGCAAAGAAAAATACAACATATATTAATTTTTCTCCAAAAAATTAATATATGTTTCCCATTTTTTCAGCTCATTTTTGTGTTTTATTAACAATAATTAGTCCGCCCCCTTAATTTGGTTGCTGTTGGAGTATTTTATATTTCAACCATATCCTGTTGCTGCTTAAATTCTATGGTTTTTGTACTTCCACCGGTCCGTTTAATCAATTCATCCTGTCCAATCACTTTAACAAGATTTGCAATTTGTTGTCCCATTACATCCTTGTTCAGATAGAAAATGGTAGTATATACGTTATCATTCAAAATCAAATGACGCAAAACGTCTTTATCTGTAACATCCAAAGAGTGACCGAAAATATATAGGTTATGCATCAGCGAATTACTTGTTAACTCTTTTAATAGTTCTTTCGCCCTTTGCCTTTTTTCACTAAACTCTCTTTTACCTTCATACTTATCAATCTTGGATTTTAAATTATTGATATTTTCAATTTTATTACTATGTTCTTTTCTTATTCTATCCATCCAATCTTGATATTTGCTCCCCGTTTGTTTATGTATTCTCTGATAGTATTTTTTAAAGGCAATAAATTCTACTTCTTTGTTTCTTCTCTTTTTCGACAGATATTCATCTATTCCAAGAACCATTTTGTTTGATTCTATTGTATTATCAATATTAACTTCTCCATGTATATAATCAAATGAATCTACTTTTCCACTCTTTGCCATTTCTGAGACTTCATATAATTTAGGAAATATATGAGTATAATTAAATGAAAGAATAAAATCAACTTCTAATTTTTCTATATCCGGAGATTTCTTTTGTATATCTATTTTTTCTATATATTCCGATAAATATATCTCTAATGCACGCGTTAGCTTATTTAAATCATCTAGCAGCTTGTCTCTTATTTTTCTATATGTATATGGTATAGATTTCAGGTCATCTAAATTGGAACAAATTTCATTATTAAGGAAAAAATTAGAACATTTGTAAATTGCATCCTCCAATGTATCATCATTTTTTTTCATATCATTATCCAATGACTTAATTACGTCTGATATTTCAGATTCGAAATCAATCCAATTTTCTTTTTGATACATCTGATTATTCAAAAAATATTTAATCCATAAATTCTTTTTTATGCATTTACAAAATTCACAGAAATGCGGAAAATTTTTTGCGAAATCCGACTCATTTTTTGCAAAACAAATTTGCATATATTCTAAATCTTCTTTTATTTTCTCATCTATTTTCCATCCGTCTAAAAATTGATGTTTAAAAGAACTGTTATCCATTGTTAAACTATCATTGTATGTTGCCATCACCCTTTTGCAAAATTCTAAAAAATCCGTATATTTTGTAGGCAATCCATGTGCCAAATCAAACCCGTTTCCAATAACTAATATATTCATTCCATCAATCCCCCTATTATTTTGCATTGAATCGTATCTAAAGCATTCGCAATTGTATCATTTATTTTGTAGATTCATCGCGATTACTGCATTCCCTTCAACCATCTTGAAAATTGTCCAAGAACATTTGTATATAACTCATTATCATCCGCTTTATCCAGATCCTCCATTTTCGAAAAACCTGTATTATCCCGCCTTCTTCCCGGCATATCATCAAGCTTCTCTAAATATTTAAATCTTTGTTTTCCAATTCCAATAAACTGGATAAATACATTCATACCAGACGACTTCTTAATAATTTTATTGGTTTCATCCTTGTCAGCGTTTTCTCCATCCGTGATAAAAAGAATAAATGTTGCATCCCCGTCATCTACAATAGATTCTATTGTTACCGTTTTTCTATTGAATCCTAAAAAACCCCCCTGCTTGTATGAACTGCCTTCGATAATCGCTCTTAATACCGGAGCATAACTTGTTCCACCCATTGAATAACCGGAGGCCTCAACCACACCGGTCACATAGTTTTCATAATTCGAAAGGTTTAAATCCGCTATTTTTCTATAATCATTTTGAAATAAATATACATCGATGGAACCATTGTCGTCAAAAGTCAGCCCCAAAGGAACTAGCCTGCTGATTGTATGCTGAACCGTCCCGTTTGAGTACAGCCGGCTCATAGACCCGCTGTAATCAAGGACAACGACAACTTTTGCTCTTGCGGATCCAAGATCAATACCGCTTTTTTTGCTTAAAGAAACAATACATTTACTGAGATTGACAACGTGTTTTTCAAGATTAACTTTATCTTTCGATAAACTGATCTTTCCCATTACCTTCTGTGTTAATATTTCTTCACTTGTTCCGTACCCGGCAGCAGAACCGGCTCGATCACTTTGATTCGGAGAAACGCTTTCGTTCCCGGGAGCATCCGAAAGAACTTCTGTGCCGCCAAATGACGCTAAAAGAGCAGATAATCCGCCATTAAAGCCGTTAGCGACCGCAGCAATACGCCATTCGTCTTTTCGGTAAATTTCAACAGAAATAATGGCCTTTTCTGTCTTGAAATCAGAACCCGATAATTCCATTGAAATTTGAATATGATTGTTTTGAGACAAGCAAAAATTATGTTTTGAGATTTCTCCCATTGTACTATTTCCGTCAATACTTGCCGTAAACACAAGCTTATCAATTTCTAAAGGCAGCTTTGATAAATTAATATAAAATTTAGAAGCATTATTCCCGGCAGCAAGGTTAATCTCATGATCAGGCGATGATGCCTGATTATAAAATATCATATACCTGTCATCTGAGAGCCGTCCTGATTTATCTACGCCGAAACAGCAAAAATCATATACAGACGAACCGTCTATACTCATTTCAATACAGATTTCAGAATCTACATTCACATATTTACTGAGCTTATCCCTCATACCACGCAAAAAATCCATTTTAAAGCCTCCCGTTATTTTAAAAATATCACGTTCCAATCAAACTTCCTATAACGCTCACAAAACTCTCTTGTCTTACATTCTATAATATTTTTGAAATAAATTCCAGCAGTCAAATATCCGCGCATACTACCGATATACGGAGTTATTCAATGCAAATCCTTTCACAAAGGAAAACCAAGCTCTATACCGAATCCGCTCTCAAACGGAAGCTGCGAAGCAAGCTTTACTTCCACACACAGCTTCCCTGCATATTTACGGACAAGATATAAACCCATCCCGGTTGCTTTCTGTCTGTTCGGATGATTCCCGGTAAATCCCTTGTCAAAAACAAACGGCGCATCTTCCGGCGGCACACCTTCGCCGTTGTTATATAGAACAAGCCGAATTTTATCACTGGTACGGCATATGGAAAGAGAAATTTTTCCTTCGCCGCCATCTGCGTATTTGACCGCATTGCCAATCAACTGCGACAGCATGAACGAAACGATCTTTCGGTCAGACACTACTTCCGCCTGCGCCAAATCCAGGGTAAGTGAAATCCCCTTTTCTTCTATCAATGCCTGATACTCTTCAAACACCTCCATAACACAATCTCCCAAATGAAACCTTGTAAATTTAATGTCTGAATGCTCTGCCTGTAAACGGGCATAATACAGTATTCGTTCTATGTCTTCATTTAACCGACGCTGTATATAGTTCAGCCGCGCATATACATAGGGCGATATTTCGTCCCTGTGATTGCCCAGTATCAGGGCAAAGAGCGACAACGGCGTTTTTGCCTCGTGCACCCAGGCCTCGATGTATTCACGATATTCGGACAGTTCTACCGTTTTTTCATTAAGCAGCGAAAGTCCCGAAAGAAACCGGGCGCAGAGTATATGGATTGTCTCGCTGTCGTCAAAGCGTTTCAGGAGATTTTCCTTCGTCTGATCATCCGGTGTTTCCAGGAAGTTAAGCAGCTCGGCAGTATCCTTCTGCCAGCGGCGAAACTCCGCAAAAAGCCCAAGTGTCAGGACAAACACTGTAAACAGCAGAAGAAACAGCGACATATATTTTATCGCCTCGCGGCGTATAATCCATGTTACAAAGATAAATACGGCGTCCGTAAATAAAAAAAGTACCATCCAATACCACGACCGTTTTAGAAACCGCTTCATAAACCGTCCACCTCTAATACATATCCCTTTCCCCGAATGTTTCGAACCGCATTGTCAATCCCAAGCCTTGACAGGCTTTTTCGCAGCCGGCTCATATTAACCTGCACAATATTTTCATCAACAAATTCCTCCGTTTCCCATACGGAAAAAAACAATTCACTTTTGCCGACAGTATTCGGAAACCGTTCCATCAATAGCTTCATGATTTTTCCTTCTGTCTCTGCAAGAATCAAAAATCTGTCCGTGTAAGTCAGCTTATAAGTATCTGTATCAAGAGACAGAGGACCGGCCTGAAGAAGGGATCGCAGCTTATGGTAAGTCTGAAGCAAACGCTCTGTTCTTGCAATCAGCCGATCCGGATGACATGGTTTTGTGAGAAAATCGTCCGCTCCCAACCCCAAAGCCATCAACTCGTCCGAAAGCGTATCCCGCGCCGTAAGGATCAGTATCGGGAAGGACGCTTTTACCTTGAAACTTTTACACAATTCATAACCGGATTTTCCCGGCAGATTCACGTCCAGTATCGCAAGGTCAGGGCGCAGCGCGGCAAGCTCCTCTTCTATATTTTCAAAGGAAGAGGGCCCCAGCGCGTCATATCCGGCCTTTTTCAAGGTGTGTATCAACTCTTCCCGAAGATATATGTCATCCTCCACGATCACAATCCTAAGCATCAAATTACCTCCGATCCGTAATTTCAATCCGGCGTATTTCTCGGCCTGCCGTCCGTCTGACCACGCCGATATACAGAATTTCAATGATCACAAAAACTGCCAGCGCTGCCGCCGAAAGTGCGGCCACTCTTGATATCGACGCACCGACCGGCAGCTTTGTAAAGCTTGTAAACATCGTGAAAATTGCCGCCGCACTGCTGACAAGCGCAACACAAAGTACCAAAGAAAAATAAATTCGAATCTGCTTTTTTACCGAACGGTACATAGCCCCCATATCGGCTCCCAGCATCGCAAGCGTCTCATAGCGGCGTTTGGTTTGACGCTGTCCGATTAAATACTTTAAGCCGATTACAGTGTTGGCAATCAGCCAAAACAGTATGCCGAGATAAATGGTCAGATAGCTTGCCGCCACGGTATAGAATAGATTCCTGCCGATTCCGCCGAGAAAACTGTCGTATTCTATTTCCGCATCCGCCAGCTGCGCGTCCATTTTTCGAACCGCCTGCATCAGTCCCATATCTTCCACAACCGCATCGTACAGACGGACATTTCGGCAGTATGCCTCCGGTTCTCTGGCAAGTTTTCCAAAAAGTCCGTCCGGTACAATCAAGGCCAGATAAATCGTAATCGCCCGGTCCGCCACAACATTGTCGTAATAGAGCGTGGAAAGAATTTCATAATTCGTTCCGTCTATACCGATCGAAGCGTCTTTATTCAAAGCCTTTTCCAAAACAGAGCCGAAATCTCCCTCATTCGCCAAGGAAGTATAGATTGCCGTTTCATGTTCGGAAAGATTAATCTCCCCCTTCCCCATGCCCTTCAATATTCGGTTATAGGAGCTTTGAGAAATTATATATTCAATGTGAAGATTTTCAATAATATTATCGGAGCCTTCGACAGCGGTTAGCGCCTCTTTCAGCCCTGATATGTCAAACTCCTTTTCTTCGCCGCGAAAATACCCGTCCTTTACCGCAGAAAGATACATAGGATAGGAATCCTTTACCATTTCACGAATCCCTTCTTTTTCTAAAACAGTGTCTATCTGTTCTTCCGTGCCAAACAGCGAAAAATCAACTGATCGGCTGCTGACGGAACGCCCCATACCCATTGAAATACCGTAAGAAATACATGCCAGCGCCATCAACAGAAGAAGCGAGGATACGGCCAGCGATTTATGCTGGGATAACACATTTTCCTGTACCTGTCTTGCAGTGAAGGTCCAAAGTCCCACTGCACCCGGGCTTCTTCGACGAATGCAGCGCCCGAGAAATCCGCCGAGACCGCGGTACAGAAAAAAGGTACCGAAAATACCGCATAAAACAACGGCAAGCATAACCGCAGGGCGTAATGTCCTCATCCGAAATATCCCCAGATAATAAGCGGTGAACAAAAGCCCAAGTCCGGCGACAAAGAACACGGTACTTTTAGCGCCGGATAAAATCATCTGTTTTTTGGAATCACCGGCGCGAAGTAAATCTGCCGGCTCCGCCCTGCCAAGCCCGATACAGATAATAAGCATAGACAAAAGCTGTACGAGAACAAAACCGCAGACTGTCCAGAGAATCGCTTTCGCAGACAAAGAAAAGCAGTGTCCTATAATTCCAAGTCCTACCGCTTTCGCCGTGGCAAGGCTGATTGCCTCCGTTAAAAACAAAGCCACAGGCAGTCCGATTACAAGCGATATCACACTGCTCCACAGTGTTTCACAAAACAGCATCGCGAACAGGCGGCTTCGTCTCATACCCAACATCAGATACAGACCCAGCTCCCTCCTGCGGCTGTCTGTTTGATATGCGCAGGCGAAATATACGAGAAAAAACACAAAAAACAGAGAAATCCCATACACCAAGGGAAGCAGACGCAGCAGCTTTGCCACAGCGTCGCTCTCTATCGTGGCAAGATATCGCATCACATCCTGCTCGCCAAGAGAAAGTAATGTATAAAAAGCTACGATTGCAATCACAAGAGAGCCAAAAAACAGACCGTTTCCTTTTCGATTTTTGGCGGCATTCCGCCGTACCTGCTTAAAGAACATTTGCGCTGCCTCCTCCCAACTGTGCCATAACAGCCACAATACGGTCATAGAAAGCCGTTATCGATTCCGATAATATATTTCTGCGCAGCTCATGGAAAATACACCCGTCCTGAATAAAGAGAATTCGTGAGCAATAACTTGCAGCGTTGGCATCATGCGTTACCATCATAATCGTTTTTTGCTGTTCGCTATTGATTGCAGACAGCTTGTCCATCAGTATCTTAGAATTCTTGCTGTCCAGCGCGCCGGTAGGTTCGTCGGCAAGCACGATATCCGGATTGGAAATCAACGCCCTAGCCGCCGCCACGCGCTGCTTTTGCCCGCCGGACATCTGCCCCGGAAATTTATCCAGCACTCCGGCAATATCCAGCATAGAAGCAAGTTCACGAATATTTGATTCCGCTTTTTGAGCCGTAACCCCATGCAGGGACAGCGGAAGCGTAATATTCTCTCTCGCCGTCAAATTATCCAGCAGCTCAAATTCCTGAAACAGATAACCGATTTCCTTTCCGCGATAATCTGCAAGCGCTCCGCCGCGGAAACCGGAGATATCCTGCCCGTGAAGGATAATCTTCCCCGACGTAGGCTTCAACATAGTAGCAATACAGTTGAGCAGCGTAGTTTTCCCTGAACCGCTGGCTCCCATAATGCCTAAAAATTCGCCCTCCAGCACGTCAAAGGTAATGCCCTTCAAAGCCTCCGTCCTGTTATCGCCTTTGCCATAAACTTTTGTAAGGCTCTCCACCTGTAAGATTCTGTTTTGTGTATTCATAAAAGCGCCTCCTTCCTTTCTGACATCATTATATCAACGGAAGTCTGCGGATACCACTTACAGCTGTTGTAAGGTTTGTGCAATTCTCACACCCATATCAATTGAATTCCACAAGATGATACCCCAATTTCACCTCCTTCAAGGCAGCTTCACCCTGCCCCAGCAATTCCATCAGCATCTGAACCGCAATCTGCCCGCTTTTCTCATAAGAATAATGAACCGTAGTCAGAGGCGGGTCTGTTATTCTTGCCATCTCCGAATCACCCTGACCTGCCACTAAAATTTGTTTCGGAACCTCTATTTTGTGCTCACGCAAATATTGCATACACCCCGCCGCCATCGTATCCGTCGCACAGATAATGCCGTCCGGATTCCCGCATTTTTCAAGCAGCTCCTTTGTCTTTTCGTACCCGGAAGCTACGGAAAAAGAAACAATCACAAAATTGTCCGTTAGCTCCTCGTATCCCATATCGCGCACTGCATCCCGAAAGCCTCTGTAACGTTCCGCTCCCACCGCCTTATCCTGTTGAATTGCACTCATATATCCCAGCTTTTTTCTTCCCTTTTCTATAAACAGCTTCGTAAGGTCATAGGAAGCATGGTAGTCGTCATGAAATACACAGCAATATCCCGTCAGCCGCTGCCCCACGATTACAACCGGAACGGATAACGCTTTTAGGATGCGCTTATGCTCCGAGGTCAGCACCGTTGCCACTAATATCACGCCATCTACCTGTTTGTCATGAAATGCAGATAAATATTCCAATTCCCTTTTCGGATTATTCTGGGTAACCGCCAGAAGAGCCTGATACTCGCTTTCATTTAGAACCGAAAGCACTCCCTCCACAATCCTTCCAATAGATGCGGACGCCACCTTTGGCACAATTACGCCAATCATTTTTGTCTTTTTCGTTCGAAGCGTCTGCGCCTGGACAGACGGACGGTATCCTGTTTCTTCCACCACTTTGCGGATTGCCTCGCGCTTCTGCTGCGAAATATATCCGTCATTAAAATAACGCGAAACGGCTGCTCTCGATACGCCTGCCAATTTCGCAATCTCTGCAATATTCATCCACACCGCTCCTCACATACAAACAAAATTTTAAAATTGAAATCCATTTCAGATTATAACACAGTGCAGCCATATTTTCCAGCGCAGCAGCTCGCTATTGCCCTCTTCATCGGCATGACTTATCATCACCCTGATATTCACTGCTTCCCGATTCTGTCAATGTTGCGTCAATGTCCAAAAAAATTATTTTTTGATTCATTTTCGCCTACATTGAAATCGATTTCAAATATTTATAAAATGTTTCAGCTGCAAGACTTTTCCCGCGCGCTTTGTCCGAAACAATCTGTATAGAACGCCTCGGAATGTCACAATTGAGACGTATTTGCACCAGCTTCTTCTCTTTCAATAGAGGCAGCGCCAATGTTTTCGGTACAAATCCGATCCCCAGATTGTTTTCAATCAGCGGCAGCATAAGGTCGGACGTTGCAACCTCCATATCAGGCTCAAAATCTATCCTGTGCCCTATAAAAAAATCTTTGTATAGCTTGTAAGTTGCGCTTCCTCTGCCCAGTCCGATCCACGAATATTTTTTGATATCTTTCAGGTCTAAGGCGGCTCCGCACAAATTTGTATATTGCGTCCCGCCTACCAGTATTTCTTCAAAATCCAATACTTTTTCACCGGAAACCGTTTTGGGAGCCTCAAAGGGTGTTGTGACTAATGCAAAATCCAATTTGCCGCTGATAAGATGTTTTACCGCTTCCGGCGTTGTGTGATTATGGATTTTTATTCTGATGGCGGGATACTCCGTTTTAAAATCATGCAGCGCATCTAACAGGAAAAGATGAATCGCCGTCTCTGTCGCCCCGATTTCTACGGTGCCGCATCTTTTCGAATCCTGTCTGCAGATCTCTTCCTGCGCATTCAGCAAATGTCTGTATGCAATTTCGACGTGAGTATAGAGAAGCTCTCCTTCTTCTGTTAAACTGATTCCCCTTGCCTCCCGGATAAACAATCGGCAATTTAATTGTGACTCTAACAGTTTCATGATTCGCGTTACATTCGGCTGGTTACTCCCTAATGCTGTGGCTGCTTTGGTTATATTGCCGTATTTTGCCACAAAATAAAAGATTTTGTAGTATTCAAAATTAATATCCATATATTTTTTATATTTCTCCAATGTATTATATGTAT
>CANOCV010000044.1 GCA_947564465.1 uncultured Roseburia sp.
GTTTTTCCTTTGTATCAGAATGCCGTCATAATTACGTTTTGCGTAAAGTCCGTACGGCAGCACAACGATTTTGCCGACCTGCAGATCAAGCAGCCCGCAAAGCGCCTCAACGTGTACGGAAGAAATATCCTTTTTACTCCCTGCAAATGCGGCAAGCGTCTCATAACAAAGCAGCCGCTTCATAACCATAGGCTGATCGGCAATCTGCCCCTTTATAATCCGGACGCTGTCACGCCCGTAGACCACAGCCCTTTTTTCAATGCGTCTCTCCTCAAACGCCATATATTCCTGCATTTCCCTGACGGCGTTTGCCGTTTTTGCCATATGCTTCACCACTGCCGGGTTCAACTGCCGCAGCACAGGCATGACCTGATGACGTATTATATTTCTTGTATATATTGTTTCAAAATTGGTGGCATCCGTCCGAAAATCCTGGCGGCGTTCTTTCAGCCACGCTTCAATCTCCGCTCTCTCCACACATAAAAGCGGCCGTATCACCTTTCCCCGAACCGGCGCAATCCCCGCAATTCCTGCCGCCTCACTCCCCCTTGCCAGATTGTAAAGCATTGTCTCCGCACTGTCATTTTTATTATGGGCCACCGCAATTTTGGGGCTCTCATATTTTAACGCCTCAGTCTCAAATGCCCGGTAACGCAGCTGTCTGCCCGCTTCCTCCACAGAAATCCCCTTTTGTGCGGCAATCTTAGGAACGTCATAATCAAAACGGACAAACGAAACGCCGCGGTCCGCGCAGAGCCTTTCTACAAATAACGCATCCTCCCGACCGGCAGCTCCCCGCACACCGTGTTCCACATGGACCACCCGTACCTCAAATTTCATGTCTCTCTGCATCTTTAGAAGCAACAGCAGAAGGCACACGGAATCCGCACCGCCGGAAACCCCGGTAATTACCGTATCGCCCTCCGCAATCATATGATGCTTCTGTATATACGCCTTTATCTTATCTGTCATTTTATTTCTCCCAAATACCGGATACCAGCACCGTCATGTCATCGGCAACTTTTCCGCCGGTAAACAAGAGCACCCTCTCAAGAATTTTTTTCGCCAGCGTACCCGGATTATTCGTATCTATACTTTCTATAATCTCCTGCATCGTCTCCTCCGGATGCGGAACATGTAAGTATTCTAGCACACCATCCGTTACCATGACAAGAAATTCTCCGTCCGCAATCTGCTTTCTGATCCGCTCAATTTCAAGCTTATGGTACACCCCCACCGGAAGACTTGTTGACAAGAGACACTCTACCTCATTTTTATGCTTAATAAATGTCGCAGATGCACCTATTTTATAGATTTCACAGTTTCCGCTGTACAAGTCAATGACGCTCATGTCCACCGTCGAAAACAAATCGTCCTCCCCCTTAATTACCATCGCCGAATTCATCATACGGATCGCAGTCTCCACGCCAAAGCCGGCCTCCAAAAACTTCTCTATCAGCTCTATGACCATTTCGCTCTCCTTGCATGCTCTGCTGCCGCTCCCCATACCGTCGGACAGGCTTAAAATCACCTGTCCGTTTTCACGCTCCAAAAAAGAGAAATTATCTCCCGATATGGCCGCACCGTCCTTGACCAGTCTTGCTACTCCCTGAATACTCTTATATACCGTATCCTCTTCATAAATAAGTTCTGTCTCCTCTTTTCCGATAATCGCCTTCACGTCCCTGTGCGGCATCATCGGCCTCTCCATGGCAAGATTTACCGCCTTGCTCATCTCCCTCAATGACACACACCCGCGCCTCGCCGATGCTTTTAACGCAAGACGCAGCCTCCCGTCACTCTTCTCATACATTTTCACGTTATTCAACAAGATTCCACGCTCCTTTGCCCGATATGTAAGCTCCATGATATTTCTGCGGCGCTCTCTGCTGACATCCTCATCCTCCCTCGCACAATCTTCCATAATGTAGGCCATTGCATCCAGCTGCTCCGCAATCACCTCCCTGTTTTCCACAAGCCTGTTATACCACGCCATATTCAGCCTTGCCCGCTCAAATACCGCAACCGCCTCCTCCACCATGTCTCTGGTATAAGGACAGTATTCCTGAATTTTCAGCTGCGCCTCACGGTCTGCCTGCCCCACGGAACGAATGGAATCGATAAGCTGAGACAGATACCCGTACATAGGCGAGGCGGGAGACTCCCAGCACAACGCACATGAGTCACAGGACGCGCACATCTTCCCGGTAATCTCATTTTGAATCCTTCCCATATCCTCCGGTGAAAATTCTCCGTGCCCGTTATCCATTTTATCAAACACCGCGGACAGTCCCTGAAAGGACTTTGCATAATTCAAAAGCCGCTCCTCCCGCAATCCCTGCTGCTTCGGCTCCTCTTTCACCGGAAGCACGCGCCATCCCATAAACATATGTAATGCCCGTCCAATCAGCATAGACGCTCCGAAAACAAAAACTCCCTCCAAAATTCCGACAAGCGTCGGTGTTCTCGTCTTAAAATCCATAAGCCCACCGAAGATACCGACAAGTGTGCTTGACGCCCCCGCCGCAAGCGCTCCTACCCACGCAAAGCATCCTTTGTTTGCCCACTCCGCAAGTCTTATGACAAGCGCCGTCACAATAAGAATCATCAAATACTTTGCCATCTCCGTGATCGGAAGAAATACCGCCATGCCAAGCATCATCATCGTGCTGAACATTGCCCGTCCTCCGCCTTCTAAAAAGCCCGCGGAAAAATATGCGGGAATCAACGGATAGCATCCGGCAAAGCTTACTTTGCACGCTGCCAGTCCTAACAATGACATCATTACCTGCTTTGTTGTCTGTCTTTTCATATCATCCAATTTCCTCCATTTTCCCTGCCGCATTCATGCAGCAGCAGAGGCTATTATACGGACAATTCTCTAAAATGTTTGTCAAACGATTGTTCCGCCAAAAAAAAGTTTTCGTCAAAAGCTCCGTTCAAATGGCGATTCTATGGATTTCTATGCCCTTAAGAAATTTGAAGCGGCTCTGGATGAAATCCTTAAAAATTCCGGTCCGCCCCTTAAGGAAAACCCTTAAAGCCCGAACCGGAATCCGCAAACGCCGCCCGCCATATATTTGTAAAGCCTCGCAGCCCATTATCTTCGTATGTAAAACGATATGGGCTGCGAGGCTTTGTCCGTCAATCACGCAATCTATTTCTTTTTTTCTTTGAATACAATCTCATTTTTATACACAAGTCCCAGCTTGCTCCTTGCCACATCCTCTATATAATCGCTCGAATTCACATATTGCTCCCGTTCCTTCAAGGCTTCCTGACGCTCCGTCTCCGCTTCTAACTGCTCGGTCAGGCTATTTTCCTGTGCAATATAGGCTTGATTCTTACGATAAATCTCTACAATCTGAACGGACATCACCACCAACATCGTTAACACGATCAGGGTGATACAGACTTTTCCGCTGCGATTATCATATTTATTTCCTCTGCGTCTTCTACTCATGCCCGTCCCTTTCCAAGAAATATCAGAAAATTTATTTCTGCAATTTTCACACACTTTAATGTTTATATAGAATGATTTTAACCGCTTTATGGATTTTTTTCAATAGTTTTTTCACCTTTTTAGCCCCCCGCATTCCTTTCCTGCCAAGAAACGCAGCGGGGCGCCTTAATATTTTTCTTAACAGGCGCAGCGGAAACGAAAACAACCATATCAGCTTTTTCACAATCCACACTACGCCTTTAACAACCCGCGGGCTGACAAAGTGATTATAAAACAGCATGCCTGTCAAGATTCCGCCAATCGCAAATCCACGTATCAGTCCGTCATTTTTCCGATAAAGCATCGCAAATATCAGAAAGGCCGATATAAACCAGTATATAATATCTTCTAATGCAATCCATACCGTACCGTGCTTCATAAGCCTTCGGAACACACGGAGCATATCATAAAGAAAGACCATCAGGCACCCGGAAAGTATGGATACGGCAAAAAAATCCGCCTCCTGAAAAATGCTTTCGCTGACGCTCATCATTTAAACAGCCTTCCCAAAAATGATTCCGCGGATTTCGTATAATTCTTAACCTCGGAATATGCCAGACTGTCGATTCTTCCCGCCACATCAATTTCTCCCTGCTCTAAGCTCAATCTGTTGACATGAAGATCATTCCCTTTAATCAGCAGCATTCCCTGCTCCGTTTCCAAAAGAATCTCTCCCACATCAAAAGAGAGCACATCTATTACCCCGCTGAAATTTCCCGTTTTGCGGTTTGACAAAAGCACCTTATGCGCCTTTACCGGCTTATTCTCTTCCATAACAAAAGCCTCCTAATCCCTTTAATAGTAACGTTCGTCCTTCTTAAAGTATATTAGGGGGCTCCTTTGTTTATGCCAAAAGTTACCGCTCACCTGCGGGCGCTTTGTTAACGGCAATCATCTTTTAAAGATACCGAAACAACTCTTTGGCCTCTTCCTTCTTCGTCGTGTCCTGCAAATCTAAGACCTCAACCTTTACCGTCTTTGTTCCAAACATGATCTCTATCACATCGCCAACTTTTACATTCAAAGAGGCTCTTGCCTGCTTGCCATTTACCATGACACGTCCTGCGTCGCACGCTTCATTCGCCACAGTACGCCGTTTTATCAGCCTGGACACCTTTAAAAATTTATCTAATCTCATCTATTTCCTCCCAGAGTATACGAAACAAAGTGACCAAATCCACATATTTCCTAAATCCGTCACTTAGCCAAATACCCGCGCATGCGCGGCTGCCTGGCTCATTGCTCGCGGGAATAAAACAAAAGGGGGCAGTTATAACAGAACCGACGTCTCTGTCTTCACCGCACCCCAAATTCCACATGAACTATGAGAAATGCGCTTCGCCTTTCCTCATTACCCGCGTAGACTACTCGTTAATCATATCCTTTAAAGCCTTACCTGCCTTGAACTTTGGAGCTTTGGATGCTGCAATAGGCATTTCCTCTCCGGTCTGCGGATTTCTTCCTGTTCTCGCAGCTCTCTCAGAAACTTCAAATGTACCGAATCCTACTAACTGGATCTTCTCGCCCTTCTTAAGTTCTTCCGCAACGACATCGGTAAACGCTTTTAAAGCTGCCTCCACGTCTTTTTTAGCTAATTCTGTCTTCTCAGCCATAGCTGATACTAATTCTGCTTTGTTCATGTTAAAATTCCTCCTCTGGATATTAATAGCTCATGTCTTCTTGTGAACCACACTCGCCAAGATTACCTACGAATATATTTATACTTGTTTTTCCCTTATTTGTCAAGGAATTTTGGCAAAATCAAGCATTCTTAAGGACTTTGCGGCAAGCGCAAAGTCCCAGGCTGAATAGCGGCTTTTCCGTGCGGCTGTCCGGACACTAAATCATCGCATTAATTTTATCCAGCACAGCTTTTCCAAGTCCCTCATACTTGCTGTCGGCATCCTCCATGGAAGCTCCCTTTACACCGATATAAAATTTCACCTTCGGCTCCGTTCCGGATGGTCTGACACACACCCATGCCTCATCCGTCAGTTCATAATAAAGCACGTTTGAATTCGGAAGCCCTGTCGGTGTCACATTGCCGGTTGCAAGCTCAGTAATCGTATCATTCGCGTAATCACGCACCCGAAGCACCTGATAACCTCCGATTTCCGTCAACGTCTCTTTTCTAAGCGTCTCCATGATCTCCTTAATTTTTGCAAGGCCTTCAATGCCTTTTAAGGTTATAGACTCCACATGATCTTTGTAGTAACCGTATTTCTCGTACATTGCAAGCATTGCATCCCACAATGTCATATTCTTTGTCTTATAGTATGCCGCCGCCTCGCAGAGCGCCATAGACGCCACTACCGCGTCCTTGTCTCTCGCATACGTTCCGGTCAGACAGCCATAGCTCTCCTCCATACCGAACAGATATGTCCCTTTCCCGGTCTTCTCAAACTCAAGAATCTTCTGTCCGATAAACTTAAAGCCCGTCAAAACCTCAATCAACTCAATTCCGTAGTGTTTTGCAATCGCATCCGCCATATTGGTAGAAACAATGGACTTCACAAACGCACCGTCTTCCGGCAGCCCTTCCTTTTCCTTCTTCTGTCCGATAATATAATCGCCAATCAGACAGCCCGACATATTTCCGGTAAGGGAATGATAACCGCCCGTCTGAGAATCCTTCACGTAAACGCCGAGACGATCCGCATCCGGGTCCGTCGCAAGAATCAAATCCGCGTCTACCTTTTTCCCAAGCTCAAGACCAAGCTCAAATGCCTCCTCTGCCTCCGGGTTCGGATAGCTGACTGTCGGAAAATCGCCGTCCGGCAGCTCCTGCTGCGGCACTACATATACATTCGGAAAGCCCAGCTCCGAAAGCACACGGCGCACCGGTATGTTACCGGTTCCATGCAGCGGCGTGTATACGATTTTCATTTCGCTTCCAACCGCATCAATCGCATCCTGATGTACCACCAGCTTCTTTAGCTCCGCAATATAGGAATCGTCAATATCGGCTCCGATTGTCTCATACAGATCTGCTGCCTTTGCCTCCTCAAGCGGCATCGTCTTAAGCGTATTATAATCTGTAACGCCCTTAACCTCATCCATAATCCCTTTGTCATGCGGCGGTGTAATCTGTGCACCGTCTTCCCAATATACCTTATACCCGTTATACTCCGGCGGGTTGTGGCTGGCCGTAATATTAATTCCCGCAATACAATTTAAGGTCCGAACCGCATAGGATAATTCCGGCGTAGGACGAAGACTTTCAAAAACATACGCCTTGATCCCGTTTGCCGCAAGGCAGAGTGCCGCCTCATCTGCAAATTCCGGTGACATATGTCTGGAATCGTACGCAATTGCAACGCCTCTCTTCGCCTCGCCGACCTTTAAAATATAATTCGCAAGACCCTGCGTCGCCTTTCTTACTGTGTATATGTTCATACGGTTCGTTCCCGCACCAATCACACCGCGAAGCCCCGCCGTACCGAATTCAAGCTCCTGATAAAAACGGTCTTCAATCTCTTTTTCATCCCCTGCGATTGCTTTTAATTCCGCTTTTGTCTCCTCGTCAAAATAATCGTTTGCAAGCCAAGCTTCATACATCTGTTTGTAATCCATGTCGTTTCCTCCTATATATAATATTTATGAAAATCTTTTCAAGCTCTTCTAGTGTACTGTATCATTGATATTTTTCAATACCACGCAGGGCACTTAGCGCGGCTGCCTGGCTCATTGCTCGCGGAAATAAACAAGTAGGTTGGGCTGATTATCAGTGATACAGTACATTAGTTTGAGCCGGATGAACTGCCTGTTAGAGTATCGATAATATCGGACAATGTTTTCAAATAATCCTGTGTCGACTTGCTTGTGGTCTTCTCGGTAGATTTTTCCGAATCCTTTTCTGTACTCTTCTCCGTATTTGACGATTCCGTCGATTTATTCGCTGAATTTTTCTTACTTCCCGCCTTCGAACCTGCCAGGGAACCGGCCTGCGAACCGGCCTGTGAACCGGCCTTCCCGCTTTCAGTCTGCTCCGTACTCTTTGTGTCCTTGGAATCCTTCTTATCCCCGGAATCCTCCGTATCCTTATCCTTAGAATCCTTTGTCTCCGAAGACTCCTCCGTGTTATCTTCCGTCTTCCCTGCCGTACCATCCGAAGTCATTGCCACCTGGATCGTTGCCTCCTCAGAGTTAACATAAAGACGCTTAGACCAAGTCTCATACCCTTCTGCAACGATCTCGAGCCGATGAATACCGTATCGAATCTGCTGCGGCTGCGTGTAGTCAATAATCTGTCCGTCTAATGTCATCACCGCATTTTCCACGCCAACCTCAAATGTAACCGTACAGAATTTCGGCCCCTCGCCTTTTAACTCGTCCAGATCGACAACCGTCGTCTCGCCTCTCTTTACCGTAATCTCCTTTGTATCGCCATACCCGTCATTTGCTACCGATAAAAGATACGTTCCCTCCTGAGCCTCTATCTGCATGTCCTTTGTAACCTTAAGATATGTCTTTGCGCTAAGGCTTAACCAACCGCCCTCAAACAGCTCCGTATTGGCAAGCTGTATCAATCCATGTCCCGTCGTTATGGAAATGGTCAAAATCTGCTTGCCGATACCCTGCACGCGGAGAATATCGTTCTCACTGATATCCGAAAGCTTTACCATATCCTCTTCCGAAAATATATGCAGATCATCCTTATAATAATATTTCGTATCGGCAATCGTAAAGATTTTTTGATCCTCCTGTATCGAAAATCTTTTTACGCCGTCATATTCCCACGCTTCATCCGATATCTGTACCGTCGAGAGCTCACCTGTCTTCCTTGACGTCTCAAGACATACAATCCGCCCCGGCTGCATCTGCGACGCCGAAATATAATTCCCATATTTGTCCAAAAAATATGTAGCATCATTGTAAGTATAATCCTCCTGGCGTCCCTTCTCTATATCGAATACACGCAGGACAGAGCCATTCGTCAGCATAGAAATAACCATATATAATTCTTCATCTGCCTGCTGCATGTTGTCCGTCTTTTCTTCTTCCTCCGTAACCTCCTCCGTCTCCGTACTTACGGCAGACGTTCCCGGAAGCTCACCGCCCCTCACAATTCGGCTCCCGGAAGCATGACTGCCGCACCCCGCAAAAGAAAACAGCATAAAAACCACAAGAGAAGAAAAAAATATATTCTTTCGTTTATTCATTTCACACCTCTATCATAGAAATTCCCATTAATCGCCCGGTTAATGACACGCGCACATCAGTGCGCTTTTCTATTATATCATACCCGATTCTATTTTACAAAATAAAATAGCATATTTAAGAATTGTGTTCTCTGTTCCTCCTGCTCGATGACCTTATTCAGTTTTTCTATGTTTCGTCCCGATACCCACGCTTTGTTTGAATTATAATAATGGTTTGCAAGCTTCCAAAATTTTTCCGGATAGGAGAGCCGGATATAAAGCTGCTCCCGCTCCGCATCGCTTAATTTCCGCTCTTTTTCATATGCATCGACCATATCGGTTGCCAGCGTAATATTCCAATTGTATTTTTCCATAATTTTGCGCAGAAAGTTTGCCACATCGCGCACCATGACATCATAAACTGCCGTTTCAAAGTTGGTTATAAAGGTCTTGCCTTTTGCAAACACGATATTATGCTGGTTAAAATCCCCATGGCAGACTCCTTCCATCCTCTTCCAGTCCGCTCCCTTTAACCGCAGCATCTGTTCCTGAAGCAGCCCGGTCACTTCCTGGGCCTTTTTCAAAAATCCCTCGTAGCTTTTCATAAATATCATTTCAAATTCATTCTTACTTTTCTTATTCCGTACATAATTACGGACCTTCTTCAACTCACGGTTATGTTTCTCATATTCCAGCACAAGCATATCCGGTGAAATGCGCATTCCCTCCGGCACCTCTTTTTCGTAGCTTGCCATACACGCATGAAAGCGCGCGAGTGAACGCATAGCCGCAAGAAGATCCTCCCTGTTTTTTGTCTCACATTCCCGACCCTCTATGTATTCCCTTGCATAATACGTTGTTCCGTCCAAATCGACCGCCAGCACCGTGTCATTTTTAGTCCGGCAGATCACATCCGCCGGCAAACCGCACCTTCTTGCTTCTTCCAGGAAAAGGTATACTGCCTCTGCTCTCACTTCCGAAGCATCATAAGCCTTTATAATCTTTTTTCCGTTTTCCGTTACACAAATATATGCTCCGCGCCCTTTTTGAATATCCGATACTTCAAATTCATACTGCTCCAAGAGCTGTCCCGACAAATTATACACAAAAACCCCTCCATATGAATCATTCGCCTTAATTCCTGCGTCCTTCTATCATATGAAGAGGTTTTCTAAAGTATACCGCATCAAATATTCTTTTGTATTCTTTTCCGGCTCTTCTATCACAATCTCCAAAAGCGCCTGAAGCGTCCTGCCAATCACTGGTCCCGGCTGCATTCCCGCCGCGATCAGATCAGATCCGCTCACTGCCAGCTCTCCCAAAGAAAGACATTCCTTCCTCTTCATAATCTCATCATAAAACCTGCGGTAACACGCCAGTGCCTCAAGCTTCTCCGTGCGCTTGTATTCGCTCTGTGCCAAAATGTCCGCCCGCTTCACCTCAAATAAACCAGGATAGCTCTCCGAACCGATTCGATATATCATTCTGCGAACACTCTTTCTTGTCGGCGCCGGATTGCAATCATGATACTTCACCAGCCTGCACACCGCATCTGTCGTTGCATTGTCCATTTTTAGGCGACGTAAAATCTTTTTTGCCAGCTTTGCTCCTTCCTCCGGATGCCCATGAAAATGAGAAATCCCTTCCTCATCCTCACTGCGGCACATCGGCTTCGCCACATCATGCAACAGCACGGCATAGCGCAGTACCTTGTCCGCAGGAACTTCCATTAATGCACGGATTGTATGTCCTCCTACCGTATCACAGTGATGCGGATTGTTCTGCTCTGTCTCCATCATCACATTCCATTCCGGCAGCATAACCGCAGAAAGCCCCAACTCATAAAGCAGTCTCATTTTCTCCGGATGAGGTGACACTAAAAGCTTTGTCAGCTCCATCTGTATCCGCTCGGCACTGATTTTTGCCAGATTATCTGCCAAAAGACTTGCGGCCCTTGCCGTCTCTTCTTCTATCTCGAAATCAAGCTGCGACGCAAATCTTACGGCACGCAGTATACGCAGAGCATCCTCCGTAAACCGCTCCGCTGCATTTCCCACACAGCGGATAATTCCTTTCTTTAAATCTAAGGCTCCGTCAAATTCATCGACCAGTCCTGCCTGCTCGTTATATGCCATCGCATTTATGGTAAAATCCCTGCGCCTCAAATCTTCCCGCACATCCGTCGTATAGACGACTTTCTTCGGATGTCTCGCATCCTCGTATTCTCCGTCAATCCTGTATGTCGTCACCTCATAGCCGATATGGTCTGCCAACACCGTCACGGTTCCATGCTGGATTCCGGTATCAATTGTTTTGCCAAATATTTCCTTTACCTGTCCCGGCTTTGCAGATGTTGTAATATCCCAATCCTTTGGAGCTTTGCCCAGAATCGAATCCCTGATGCAGCCGCCGACCGCATACGCTTCATGCCCGCGCCTGTGCAATTCATCTAAAATCATTCTGACTGCCTTCGGCAATTCTATCTTCATGGCTGCTCCTTTCTAAGAATGATAGCGCCCCCTCCCCGTGGTCGGCGGCAATTCGGCGAAGGTCTTCGCCTCTAATATGCTTTGCCCCAGTAGACGAGTTTTTGGGCAGGTTTGCCACAGCACACACAGGTATCGGAAATCTGCTCCTGTTCAAACGGCATACACCTTGAGGTCGCCGTTGTGTCTTCTTTGATTTTCTCCTCACATTCCCGGTTTCCACACCACATAGCCCGGATGAATCCCGGCTTATTTGCAACCGCATCCCGGAATTGTTCATATGTTACGGCATCACTGATATGATCTGCGAGGAATTTCTTTGCGCGAGAGAGCATATCCGCCTGCATACGTTCAAGCGTCTCCGCCAGCTTTGCCTCCACCTCATCTAACGATACGGAAAGCTTTTCGCGGGTATCGCGGCGCACAATCACGCACTGGTTTGCCTCTATATCCTTCGGTCCCAGCTCAATACGCACCGGTATTCCACGCATCTCCTGCTCCGCAAATTTCCATCCCGGGCTTTTTTCCGTATCATCCAGCTTTGTGCGGAAATCTTTCATCAAACGCTCTTTAAGCTCGTTCGCACGCTCCAAAACGCCTTCCTTCTGCTGCTGAATCGGGATTACCATTACCTGAGTCGGCGCTACTTTCGGCGGAAGCACAAGCCCCGAATCATCGCCATGCACCATGATAAGAGCCCCGATCAGACGTGTCGAAACTCCCCATGAGGTCTGATGCACGTACTGAAGCTTATTCTCCTTATCGGTATACTGAATACCGAATGCCTTTGCGAAACCATCCCCAAAGTTGTGGCTTGTCCCCGACTGCAGTGCCTTGCCGTCATGCATCAGCGCTTCAATCGTATACGTCTCCTCAGCTCCCGCAAACTTCTCCTTATCGGTTTTGCGTCCCTTCACCATCGGAATCGCAAGCACCTCCTCACAGAAGTCGGCATAGACATTCAGCATTTGAATTGTACGCTCCCTTGCCTCCTCGGCAGTCGCATGCGCCGTATGTCCTTCCTGCCACAAAAACTCCGAGGAACGTAAAAACGGCCGCGTTGTCTTCTCCCATCTCACAACGGAGCACCACTGATTGTACAGCTTCGGCAAATCACGATAAGACTGTACAATATTGGCATACAGATCGCAGAATAATGTCTCTGATGTAGGTCTGACGCAAAGACGCTCCTGCAAAGTCTCCAATCCTCCCTGCGTTACCCACGCCACCTCCGGCGCAAATCCCTCCACATGGTCTTTTTCCTTCTGCAAAAGACTCTCCGGTATGAACATCGGCATATAAACATTCTCCACGCCTGTCTCCTTGAATCTTGCATCCATCTGCTTTTGAATGTTCTCCCAGATGGCATAGCCGTTCGGTTTAAAAATCATACATCCCTTCACAGAGGAATAATCCATCAGCTCCGCTTTTTTCACGACATCCGTGTACCACTGGGTAAAATCTTCCTCCATGGATGTAATTGCTTCTACGAGTTTCTTATCCTTTGCCATAATTGTCTCCTTTATTTACAGTGCCCTGCCACACTTATTTTCATCATTTTCTTAGCCTGTTAATTGTAATGCATGATTTATGTGATTGTCAAGGTTTGAGGAAGTATCGGCGTGGAAACATAAAAATAATAGGAAGTTTTAGTTCCTATGGCATGATATTTTATTTCCGTTCTGAGGGCAGCGTATCCATTGAGATTTTGTCATTCTCCATTTATCCTCCTTCTGCCCAAAATATAAATCAACACAACCGCAAAAGCCAATACAATAGTCGTGGCTGCGCTTGCTTCAATTCCGTATATGCCGCCGTTCCAGATATTGTCGCCTACGGATTGCATTTTAAATATCGCTGTGACGGTTTCTTCATTA
The DNA here is from genome assembly GCA_947564465.1 of uncultured Roseburia sp. Taxonomy (GTDB): domain Bacteria; phylum Bacillota; class Clostridia; order Lachnospirales; family Lachnospiraceae; genus Roseburia_C. The sequence continues at coordinate 13,007 of CANOCV010000044.1, forward strand.
CCACTTAAATTCAGACCAAGAACACAATACAAAATGGCATTCCAAAATGAGTGAAGACCGCAGGCTGCCCAAATGCTCTTAAAGCAGACTGTGAGAAATGAAAAAATAATGGATATAAGTATGAGGTTTATAACGCCAATTACACCATAAATCATTTCCCCTGCAAATAAAGATGACCAATGCGGCAAAATAAATAGGATTGTACTTACAATCATTGCTGTTGCAAGAGAAGTTCTTTCTTTGAGTGCGTGTAAGACAATTCCCCTGCAAAGTATTTCTTCTGTTGCACCTTGAATAATAAAACCGCCGGTTAAGAGGATAACCCTAAGGAAATCAGCATTCTCAAAAATCCCTTGATATTTTATATTTCTTGTCATTACGATTATAGCAACAGACAATGTGAGCAAGAAAATACTTATAGCAATACCGATAAAATATGTGTCAAATCTTTTTGACAGTCCCATTGTAGATAAAGGCTTCTTTTCCACTATTTTCCAATAGAGCAATGCTATACCCGCTATTACGATATAACCATAATAAGTAATCAACGTTATAGTCCCAGCATCAAACACATCGCCAACAAGCATGTTCTTTCCTAATGCAAAATGCAGCAGAATAACCAATCCTTCCGCTAAGAACAAACCCGCTATGTAACATAACCAAAAGGCAAGTATTTTCTTGATTACAAATAATGATACGGTCATATCCGCACTATTATTAAACGGACTGATTTTTTTCAAAAGCTGCTTCACTTTTCCGCCCTCCTTGCAAATCATGAATACCATTCAGCATCGTTCTCAATGCAAAATCAAAACTATCATTTACGGATAAGGGATTTCCATATCCACCGTGGCTTTCAATGGACGAAAAGCCTTGCAAAAATCCCCGAAACATACGCACAATATGCACTTTTTGCTCATCACTCAAATCATAGGCATCAAGGACTTGAAAAAATACGGACACCATACATTGCGTCGCTTGCAAATTCTCTTTTGACTGATACATATTGTACCATTGCATAGCTTCAAACAACCCCTTATGCCCGGCAGCAAAATTACGATAAACAGAACATATAGCCAGTATTGCATCATCTTTCGCTTTGCCTATGGCAGCTTTTGTAATTTCGCCCTCCAAAGAACGCCAGCCGTACAACATAAGCTCTTTGTTTAGTTCATCCAGTCCGCCGTTAAAATATTTATACAGGGATGGGGGTTTTATCCCTAATTTTGCCGCCAACACTTTTAAGGTTACATTAGCAATGCCTTTCTCATCTGCCATATCAGCTGCCACTTTTATAATTGTCATCTTATCTAAACCTGTTTTCATATAAGCTACTCCTTTATACTTATAATCTAATCACATTAGCCATTATAGTATTCGGATTTCCAGCTGTCAATTTATAGAACAAAAGTGCGCTTCGCACACCTTCGCGGATTAACAACTTTCAAAGCGCACCTTTTGTTTCCGCGCCGGATGCATATTGCAAAGCAATAAATTCCTCTTGCATCCGTGCGCATAAGCTTTTATATCATGGGAAAAAAGCTCATAAACGAGCCGCCTTTGGAATTTCCAAAGAAATCTAATCAAAATCTAATAAACATCTGCTATAATTGGAGCCGGAGGTTTGTGTATGGATAAGAAAATATTGATCATTGAGGATGAAGCGGCAATACGGAAAATATTATCTGAACCGCTCGCCTTTGCAGGATATGAAGTTGTTACCGCATCGGACGGATTGGAGGGCATCAACACATTTCACAAACAGGACTTTGACCTTATCTTATTAGATATCATGCTGCCTAAAATTAACGGATACACTGTATGCGAAATGATACGACAGGAATCAAAAATTCCGATTATTCTCTTGACTGCGCTTGATACGGAAGATGACCAAATAAAGGGCTTTGACAAGCTGGCGGATGATTACATCACAAAGCCGTTTTCCGTAAAGCTCGTCTTAAAGCGTGTGGAAGCTCTTTTGCGGCGAACATCCTCCGATACTGTATCAGACATTATCCGCTATAAAGAAATCACTTTGAGCGAATCGGAACGAAGGGTTACCGTATCCGGAAACGAAGCGGCTCTTACGCATTTGGAATTTGAAATCCTCTTGTTGTTCCTTAAAAACAGAGGGCGCGTTTTTTCCAAGGATGAACTTCTCAATATGGTTTGGGGCTATGACTTTGTGGGAGATGAAAAAAGCGTGAACTTCCACATTATGAACTTACGCAAGAAATTAAATGTTGATTATATTGAAACCGTCAGAGGAGTGGGATATAAAATTGAGAAAGAAAATTAAAGATAGTTTAAATATAAAGGTGTTTTTATGGGTCTTTTTCGCCCTTACAATTTGCAGTACGATAATATATGGAATTGTGCTGACTGTTCTGCCTAGGCAATATCAGGTTACATCAGATCAACAACTTGACGCCAATACAGAAATCCTTGTTTCAAAGCTGCAGGATATGCGTTATGATGAAGCCGTCAGTCAAATCTATAATTTCTGTATTCAAAACAATGTGACAGCAATACTTAATGGTGATACGGGAGCTTTAAGCTTTGGTGAGATACATGCAGAGGAATTGACTGTTGCAACCTCAAATATTGCAGCCACTGTCACTTTTTCGGATATCAAAACAGAATATACACTGGTGGTATCTTCCATATCGCAAACGGCTGATATCATTTTAAACCTTATGATCCGCTTCTTACCTGCCGTCCTAGCAATTATTGTTTTGCTTTCGTTTTTAAGCGCCTTTATTTGCAGCAAGGTCATTGTCACCCCTATCGCCAAAATCAGCCAGATTTCTAAGCGGATGACATCGCTTGATATGACTTGGAAATGTGATGTCAAAAGCAATGATGAGATTGGAGTGCTTGCCTGCAGTCTAAACACAATGGCAAACCGATTGCAGGCGGCTATGGAAGAATTAACAAACGCCAACGCTCAATTAACGGATGACGTGGAAAAATTCAGGGAATTGGAAGAACAACGCAAAAACTTTTTTGCGGCAGTATCCCATGAGCTAAAAACACCGCTGACCATATTAAAGGGGCAAATTGAAAATATGATCTTGGGATACGGGGATTATCAGAACCACGCAAAATATCTGCCCGAAGCGCTGAAAGCCACGGAAAATATAGAACATCTCGTCAGGGAAATCATAACTATATCCAAAATGGAACGTATGGACTTACAGAATACCTTGCAGGAAGTTTCACTAAAACAAACGACTGACGACGTGATACAGGCACTTTTACCGCTTGCACAGGAAAAAGAAATACAGATACATCAAAATATTTGTACCGATATGATTTTGTCCGTCAATCCCAATCTTTGGAATAAAGCCCTGTCTAATATCATCGGAAATGCAGTTCGGCATTCTCCCCGCAGCGAAGAGGTTTTCATTTTCCTGCAGCCCTGTGAAAACGAAAATGTTCTCATAATCGAAAACACCGGAGCGTTTATTCCGGAAGATGACCTTCCGTATATGTTTACCCCCTTTTATCGGGCAGATAAATCAAGGAGTAAGGCTACCGGCGGAAGCGGTCTGGGGCTGTACATTGTCAAAACAATTCTTGACCTGCATAGCATGACTTATCGCATAGAAAACACCGAGCAAGGCGTAGGCTTTTTCCTCTATATAAATTAATCATAAATCCATTCGATAAAAGCTGTCAGCAAACGCCGGCAGCTTCCGTAAGTAATCTAATCAAAGTCTTATGAAAAGCAAATCAAAAACTAATCGAAAAGCTGTATGATTTCATCTGAGGATTCTCAATGGCAATAAAGGAAAGGAGCTGAATCACTTAGATGAATTTTACACAGAGAGCTATGCTCTATATATCACGCAAAAAAGGAAAAACCGTAAGCCTGTTTTTGGTGATATTCGTAGTGGCGGTTTTTCTAATTTCGTGTTTTGGTGTCCGGAATGCGTCAAAAAAGTTGACAAGAGATATTCGAACTTCTATTGGGGCAGCTTTCTATATAAGAGCAAACACCGAAGTGTCAATGAATGAAAACGGCGAAACAAATGTAACGGCAAACGATGTTCATATTTCCCAAAATGTAATAGACGAGATCATGCAGACAGGAGAAATCAAATATTGCAATCCCGTCAATTACGGTTTTGCTAAGAGCGATGCAATCCAATTTATCCCCGGCGATAAACACACGGCCGAAAATAACATGGGAAAAGTGACGGCACTTCGTTTTTCTGCACTTTCTCCTAATTTCACAGACGAAACGGCTGTTTTGACAGAAGGAAAACACATCACCGAAACAGATACCGGAAAAATCCTTATCAGCGAACCGTTGGCAAATGCCAATCAAATATCGGTTGGCGATACGCTGACATTGACCCATGCAAAGCTCGGTGAAGCTGACGGTATGTATATTGATGAAATATACGTGAAAACCGCTTATATTCAAGTTCAGGTATCCGGAATATATAAGCTGAATGCAAAGGATACCTCTATCAAGCCGACAGCAGGCATCGCTGAAAATGAGATATATGCGAGCCTTGATGTTTTGAACGGGCTGCACGAGAGTGAAACAGGCATTTACACGGGTGAAGTTGATTTCTATATTACTGACCCCAAAAAGCTTGACGGCATCACTCGCAATGTTGCGCTATTGCAATCTATTGACTGGACAACACATTTTATCCGAATCAATGATTTTTCGTATTCCAAGATAGCTGACCGTTTATCTTCGCTGGGCGACTTAGTAAAAATACTGCTTATCCTTGTGTCGGTTGTCAGCGCGGCGTTTCTGACTCTGCTCTTAACAATGCGTATGCGTAGCAGGATGCAGGAAACAGGCATTTTGCTTGCGGCAGGAATATCAAAGGGACAAATTATGGCGGGATTCTTGCTGGAAGTGTTGTCGGTTGCGATAATTGCCCTGATTTTATCCTATATCACCTCCTTGTTTGTTACAGGTTTTTTAGGGCACAACTTGTTTGGCGAGCTACAACCTAATCTGTTAAACGAGGAAACTATAACGACAGGAATGCAAAACGGCCTTCAAATTGTAAATTATTTGAAGCTGAGTGCCATAGAAATATTGCTTATTTATGCCAGTTAATCGTAATTGCAGCTTCAGCCTTTGTATCATCCATTATGATTATGCGGCTGAAGCCAAAAGAAATTTTATCAAAAATGAGTTAGGAGGATTTTGGAATGAGTTTTATGAAAAGAACGGTTCTATACTGCATAAGACAACGGTTTAAGACAGTTATATTGTTTCTGGCGCTGACGCTTATTGCCACCTTCATGCTTACGGGGATTGCCGTTCGTGATGCGTCTAAGAGGGTGGCAGCAGATGTTCAGACTGCTATCGGCGGAAAAATAGAGCTTAACCTTTATGCGGAAGGTCATATGGGAAACGGTCAGCAAAACCAATGGGGAACCGTTTACGAATACAATGACGATTTCATTACACAGGAAATTGTGGATGCAATCGGAAAGGTTGACGGTGTTGTGGATTACAATACCGAGGACGCAGCCGCTTATTACGGCGCAGGAGTTGATTTTAAGTACCTGCCCGCTTCTTTTGGATTAAGCTATACCCCATACGGCGAGTCATCCGCTTATACTGCAACACTGTCATCCGAAAAATGCGCCAAATTTCAAAGCGGCGAGTACAAACTTGTGGACGGCAGGCATATTACAAGAGATGATAAGTATACCTGTTTAATTTCAAAAGAACTTGCCGATTATAACGGTTTATCCGTCGGCAATAAAATTAAGATGTACTCTCTGGACTCGGATTCTATATCAGAGTTTGAAATCGTAGGAATTTTTGACGGCACGGAGGGTACTTCGGGAAATGCTCTGACAGTAGATGAAATCCCTGCGAACTGTGGGTTTATAGACTGTGCAGCCATGTTTGACCTGTTCGCAGACGAGCTGAATGGCTACCAACAGTTGACCATTTATGTAGAAGACCCTGTTAACGTTCGGAATGTCTATGATAAAATTTCCGCTCTGCCGGAGTTAAACGCGAAAACATTAAAGCTTAGTATTAATACCGATGAGTATGATGTGATATCCACACCTTTAACGTCTTTGCAAAAATTAGTGAATACCATAATTATCATTATTTCGGTTGTCAGCATCGTTATTTTGACCTTGCTTCTGACAATCCGGATCAGAGGACGTAAAAAGGAAATCGGGATTTTGCTTTCTATCGGTAAGAGCAAGGCGAATATCATTTTGCAAATCTTTGCAGAAGTTTTTGTCGTAGCTCTTATATCATTTGCAGCATCTATACCGTTTAGCTTTTCCGCAACAAAAAAAGCAGAAGCGTTTTTAGCATCCCGAGTTGCAGCAGGAACAGCGGGGTTCAATGTGCAAATTGACGCAGCCTATCTGCTCCCTTTATATATGATTGGAATTATGTTGATTGCAGTATCGGTTATTGCTTCATCGTGGACGATTGTCCGTTCAACGCCAAAAGATATTCTTACGAAAATGAGTTAGGAGGACACAAAATGAGTATCATTAAAACCTGTAATATAAAATATTCTTATGACGGAAATAGAGTCGTTTTGAAAAACATATCTACCGAATTTGAGACGGGAAAAATCTATGCAATCCTCGGCCCGTCCGGGTGCGGAAAAACGACTCTGCTTTCACTGCTTGGAGGGCTGGATAGCCCGTCTGACGGTCAGGTGCTATTTCAGGGAGAAGATATAGAAAAGAAAGGGCTTGCATGGCATCGTAAAAACAATGTGGCTTTTATTTTTCAAAGTTATAATCTGATTGATTACATGACACCTGCCGAGAATGTGGCTTTGGCTTCTAAGCTGCCGCCGCTGCCTATCCTGGAGCGTTTGGGGCTTACAAAAGAAGAAGCGAAACGAAATGTGCTGAAACTCTCCGGCGGCCAGCAACAGCGAGTAGCAATCGCCCGCGCGCTGGCTTCTGATGCAAGCGTTATCCTTGCGGATGAGCCGACAGGAAATCTGGATGAGGATACGGCGGTCGAGATAACAAACATTTTGAAAGAATGCGCCCATCAAATGAACAAGTGCGTGATCATCGCAACGCACTCTAACGACCTCGCGAAACAGGCTGATACGGCGCTCCGCTTGAAAAAGGGCGAGCTGTTCTCTGAAAAAAAATAAAAAGTATACGAAATTTACCAATATCTCTTTTTCTTAAAAACCAGCAGGCTAAGCACAATAATCAATACACTGATTCCGATAACAACAGGGTAAGCGTACTTCATTCCAAGCTCCGGCATGTACGCAAAGTTCATCCCGTACCAGCCGGCGATTAAGGTCAGCGGGAGAAAAATCGTCGTTACCACCGTCAGCATTTTCATCACGTCGTTCTGACGGATTCCGATTTCCGACTGATAGACCTCCTGCACCTGCATAGTATAATCACGAAGCACCTGCGTCTCCCCCGCCAGACGCAGTGCGCGGTCCCTCAATCTGTCGAAACGCCGCAGGCTCTCCTTCTCAAAAAATCCCATTTCATTATCGTACAGCTCCTGCCCGATATCGCTAAGCTGCATGTAATAGCGATAGAATTTTGAAATTTTCTTTTTCAATCCCAGCACCTTTATGTTAAACTGCGGACAACAGCCTCTTAACACCTGCTCTTCAATCTTCGCAATTTCCCTCTCCAGCTCCTGCAAAAACAACAGATCATCCCCCAGAAGCCCGGCAAAAAAATCATAGAGAAAATGCCCTAACGTATATCTGTCCCTCAATTTCTTCTGCAAAATGTTTTCCGCCTGCTCACATACCGTACCTGCATTGTCCACAAATATAAGGTATTCCTTCCACATGTAAAACCGAAATGATTTGCTGCTGTCGTTTTCCTGCTTCGGCGGAATCTTCAAGGTCGCATACAGATAGCCGGCATGGTTTTCAAGCTTGCAGAAATGTATCAGACTCTCATCATATGGGATATTAAATCGTTCACGCACCGCATCAAGCTTTTCCCACTGCGGTTCATCCAAAACACAGATTCCGTTCCCCTGTTCCCAAAACGCCTCCTCATCCGCCTGCCTAATCCCGCTGCCGGTCACTACTGCATACATACTTCCTCTTTCCTCCTGCCTTAACTTAGACTAATTTCATCTATTTTTCTCAACTCCTCCTCACTAAAAGGCGCAGAACCTATCACCCTTAAATTATCAAGAATCTGCTCCGGTTTAGACGCACCGATCAGCACACTTGTCACAATACCGTCTCTGATTACCCATTTTAACGCCATCTGCGCAAGGCTTTCTCCGCGCTCCAATGCAATTTCATTCAGTCCGCGAATCCGCGCGAGCGTCTGTTCGTCAAGCTGATTGGCATTTAAGAAGCGACCGTCTGTCATCACTCTGCTGTCCTTTGGAATTCCGTTTAAATATCGGTTGGTCAGCATCCCCTGTGCCAGCGGGCTGAACGAAATGATTCCCTTGCCCTCTTTTTTTGACATTTCCTTTAAACCGTTTTCCTCAATGGTACGGTTAAAAATATTGTAGGAATTCTGATTGATAATAAACGGGCACTTCAAATCCTCAAGGATACGGCAAGCTTTTTCCATCGTCTCCCCGTCATAATTGGAAAGCCCCGCATATAACGCCTTGCCGCTTGCCACTGCCTGTGCCAGCGCGCCCATCGTTTCTTCTAACGGCGTTTCCGGATCCATGCGGTGATGATAAAATATGTCTACATACTCAAGTCCAAGACGCTTCAAGCTCTGATCCAGACTTGCAAGCAGATATTTGCGGCTCCCTCCGTCTCCGTAAGGGCCTTCCCACATTCCATATCCCGCTTTCGTGCTGATAATCAGCTCGTCGCGGTAACCTCCCATCTCTTCCCGCAGTATTTTCCCGAGATTGCTCTCCGCGCTTCCCGCCTCGGGACCATAATTATTTGCAAGATCAAAATGAGTAATTCCGTTGTCAAACGCGGTAAAACAGAGCCGCTTCATATTCTCATACACCGCCGTGTCTCCAAAATTATGCCAAAAACCGAGCGACACCTCCGGCAGCATAAGCCCACTCCTTCCGCAGCGGTTGTAGGTCATGTCTTCGTAACGTTTCTCATTTGCCTGATACATAGTTTGTTCTCCTTTTCGTTATGGTATACATTGATAGTATCTCAAAAATTCACACGTACTTTCTCTGGTTATTCTTCAATTTTTAACAGATGCTTCATTTCGTCAACCATATTACTGATTGCATTCGCATTTGAAGCCAACTCTGCGATATCACTCGCATTATTTTCTGCCATTATATTAATCGATGTAAACTGTTCATTTTCATTTTTTATACTCTCGGCGATATCCTGATTAATAGATACAGTGTTCTTAATCACATTCGCCTGTTTATTGTGAGCATTCCCCATTGTATCGATAGCATCAAAAGACGTATGAATCAACTGAGTCATACTCCGCATACTCCGGAATACGTTATCCAAATACCCGCTATATTCATTAAGCTTCTGTGAATTTTTTTCTACATGAAATGTAATTTGACTGACATTACTTTGTACTTTCTTAATCACAGTCTCCACATCGGCTAAAGAACCTTTGGTATTATCGGCAAGATCACCTATCTCTGTTGCGACTACCGCAAAACCTCTGCCCGCTTCTCCTGCCCTTGCAGCCTCTATGGAGGCATTTAACGCCAGCAAATTAATTGAAGATGAAATTTCGTTAATTAAATTTAATGTCACACCGATTTCCCGTACCGCATCCGAAAGCTTTTGCGCTGCATCTGTGGTAACTGTCATGGATTCCAAAACTTCTGCATTAACAGACTGCAATTCATCCAGTAATCTCTCATTTTCCTTTGATTTATCAATTATATCTTTAGAAACACTCTCCACTTTCTGTACATTATCGGCAACAACGTTCTCCCACTGGCTCAACTCATTAAGATTTACCATGCTTTCATCCGTTTTAGAGCTTAGCAAATTACTGCTTTTCAACAATTCCTCACTTGTGGCAAGAAGTTCCTCAGAGGAGACGCTTTCGCTTTCTGAAACCTGGGAAAATGCTGCTCCGACGGTAGATAATTTTTCTGATAGTTTCCGGACTGATTCCAAAACGGTATTGATATGCCCATGATTTCTCTCCAATGCATCTCTTTGAGCATTTACTAAATTTACCAAAAACTTGTTAATCAAATAAGTCAGAAGTACAATTGATGCCAATGACAGCACAATACATGCGACACGATCAAGCATATTAACCATGAAATTGACATCTTTCGCCGGTAAATGTACTTTGCCATACAGAAACCATGAAGCAACAATTGACGCCGCAATTTCAACCGCAGCCACTGCGACCAATTTATAATCCAATAAGAACGCCGTCAGTATTACAAAGAAAAAAGCAAACCCCCAAAAGTCTGTGGCCGGTATCATATACACAATGAAATTAAATTGAATCAATACAAGTATTATAATAAAGATTTTTGCCGATTTCAATTTGCTCGGCAAAACGTAGGCACTCTGACTTTCTTCTTCCCTCACCATTCCTGTCTTAACGAAGAATATGCAGATTGCCAAATAAATCAGACACGATATATCAAAAACGATTAGCGTAATCAAACTTACAGTAGGCAGCCATCCCATAATTTTTGAAAAAGCATATGCCAGACCTGCACATTCTGCTGCACCCGGAATCAATAACAATACAAGAACATAAACTTTATTTATATACACATCCAACGCTGAGTTTTTTCTGTCTGTTCCCATCCTAATCCCTCCTAAAATCCTGATTTTGCCGTATAATAACTCTAAAAATTATATCATACATTCCCTTCAACCACAACAAAACCATGAACCCCGGAAACAGAATTTCCCACAAAATTCAACCCCGCGATTCCAAGACCCTTTTCATTCACCGCTTCGTAATACAAAGGATAATCCTCCTCCACATGCGCCATACCGATGAGTGCACATGGCCTTACCTCCCGGTCATAATATCCTTTTTCAAATTGGTTATTATATAACATTTCTCAGATTTTGAAATAAGTTAACTCGTGAAAGATAAAGGCTGGTTTCTCGAATGAGAGTAGGTATAAACCAAGAATTCCTTTGCCCCTGGGGTTCGCTTTTTTTATTGTGCTACAATAAAATGATCCATTACAGAATCCATTCTCCGCCTATTTTGTTCTTGGCTCACATATCAGCCCATAGCATTTATCATCTTCAGAAACTTCTTCTCCGACAGGATCTCATTTGATACATATGCTCCGTCAAAAAACAAAGCATAATTCGTGACCGGCGTAGGCGCATTCTGTGCGGCTTCCTTGTCAGACAGATGAATCGAGCGAAATTCCACGCCTTTCTCCCGAGCGATTTTTTCTATCACCGGCACATATTTTGCGCAGAACGGACATTGATTCGTAAAATACAACACATATCCTTTCTCTGCTGTTCCCGGATGCTTCGCGCAGTCCTTAAACAGCGGTTTCTCCGTATCTTGCGCAAAAGGCAGATACCAAAGCCAAATTCCATTGTCCGATTCATCACCGACCATAAAACCTTTATAAGCCAAAAATTTCGGTTCTGCCAAGAATGGTCTTTTCTTTGCGGAAGATAAAATACACAGCCCTTTCTTCCCTTTCGCCTTGCTGTCCCGAATACATGATTCCAGCAGATCACCGGCATATCCGTGTCCTTTCAGAGAACCCGAAACCCAAAGGCAGTCGATGTACATATACCCTTCCGCAACGATCGGAACCCATGCATTCTCGGCCGGAATATACTCGATAAAACATTTGCCCCGCTCTGTGCTTTTCAAAAAGACAAGTCCTTCATCAAACCGTTTGGACAACCACGCCTTCTTTGACGACACCTGGATATCCTTATTGCTTGAAATGGCACAGCAGATATGCTCTTGTTCAAGATTTTCTTTTGTCACCCTTATATATTCCATGTCTCTCATGCCCTCCGTATCGGATGCCGGATCACTGTTTTCAATTTCTCCGCGGCAACCCTTTTTGCATCACTCAAATAAATCTCATGATGAAATCTCTGATTTGTGATATCCAAAATATATCCCTGCTCTTCCATAAACTTGTGCATCATATCCACAGTCGCCGGCTCGTCGTCATATGCTCCGACATGCAGGCATTGCACACACAGACCTTCATCATATGTAAAAAACTCTACCTTTGAATAATCAATTTTCTTTTTCTTTGAAGCTTCTTCAATCGCCCATTCAAAATCCTCCCGGGAAACAAAATCCGGAAGACGAATAACCGAAATCCACTGAAAATCTTCCTTGTGGGCATAATCAACTCCATCCATACCCGTCTGCCACCAGAAGCCTTCCAACGGCGGCACCACATAATCAAAATACCCGTCGATCTGATGATCTCCCTTTTTACTCATCTTGATTGTATATGCAATCCCATACAGAAGTCCGATCGCCTCCTTATATTCTCCGCCTTCTATGTTCGGATCGCCACTACCACGCACAGCCAAAAAATTCATCCTCGGAACCGTCACGATTTCCGGCTTTGCTTTCGGCATATAAAACTCTTTGAATTCCTTCTTGTAATCAAAAGCCATAACGCTCACTCCTTCATAAAGGAACTAATCTCAACCCGATAACTTCATTCCTCCGTGTAAATGTTTATTATATTTCCAATTGCTCCATAAATATAATATCGCTCCTAACACGACAGCTATATGTCATGTTAATATGAAAAATTTCACATTTCCGCTTTACCTGTATCATGTATAACTAGTACAACGAATATTAAATAATCGGCAGCTTAAACAGAATTGATTTAAGCCACTGACCATTGGGGTTTACGTTCCTCATAAATCTGTATTTCAGCAATCAACGCTTCGATAAGCTGTTGCCGCTCCACATCATTCATAGCGAAATACAGCTTGTCAAAACAAATCAATACCTTGTAAATATTATCCCCTGTGATTTTCTCTGCTTCAATAGATGTTTTTTTCGCCCTCGCATCAATCAACTGCGATTCCAGTTCTTCTATCTTATCATACATCCGATAAAGCCTGTCATCAAGGTCTGCCTTTCTTCTAATATAATGTCTGTCATCGGGATTGAGGTTATCAATTTCCTCAATCAGCTTCGATTTGATGGCGTAATCTTGACGGAGCTGTTTTTCATAATTGGTTATCTCTTGGTCTATGGCGGTCG
>CANOCV010000045.1 GCA_947564465.1 uncultured Roseburia sp.
ATAATGTGTGTAATTTTCAAGGTGCTAAAGAGGGTCTATTTGACCCCAACATCATCCTATGATGTTATAAAAGGGGCATGACAAATCATGCCGCCCTCCTATCTCCTTTTCTTTCGGCCAGTCTTCTTTCTAACCGAATATCCAAACTTTCCCAGCTTCTCTCCCAGCTCGAAATATTCTCCATGAGAATATGTGACCAGTCCGGACTGATTCAGACAAAATTTACCGCTGGCATCCATATATTTTTCGTCTACGGTGACACCCACAGCCCTTGCCAAAAACATGTCATGGCTGCCAAGCTCCTTTACCTCCGTCACCCTGCACTCAATATTAAGCGGACTTTCCGCAATTCCCGGTGCACTCACCTGCTGCATTGCAAGCGGTGTAAGCTTCATCTCCCCAAACTTGTCCACATCCCTGCCGGAGCGCACCCCGCAAAAATCCGTGGCATATACAAGCTCTCTTGTCACAAGATTGACTACAAATTCACCGGTTTCCTTGATAATATCATGGGAATATCGTTCTTTTCTAACGGAAATTGACAGCATCACCGGATCGGAGCAAACTGTTCCGGCCCATGCGACCGTTATAATATTCGGTCTCTCTTCCCCTCTTTGGCAGCTTACCATAACTGCCGGCAGAGGATAGAGCATATTCCCCGGTTTCCAGTGCTGCTTTGCCATTTCTTTTCCTCCTACTCGTTATTTCTCTGTTGAATTCCCGCAATCAATGTGGGAATCAGCTGCTTTTTCCGTGAAACCACCCCCGGAAGATAATAGCGGCCGCAAGCTCCTGCATCCTCAAAGCAAACTCTCAAGATCTCTTCCGCTTCCCCTCCCGCAAAAATGATTTCCGACGCCTCCTCAAGAATATCTGTCAGCAGTACGAACACCATATCAAGCTTCTGTTCGTTCAGAGCCGTATCCAAATAACCGCTCAGCTTCTCTTTTATCTGCTTCAATTCCGGCTGGCTCATAGAGCTAAGCTGCGCCACACCGAAACTCGTCTTATCCACATGAAATATCTTAAAATCCTGATAGAAAATTTCCTGAACCGTTTTATTTTTAAAATCACTTCCCGCCTCAAACATCGCTTTGGCAAATACTTCAATCTCCTCCCCGGCAATCTCTGCCAGCTCATTTGCAGCCTGAACGTCAACCTTCGTACAGGTCGGAGACCGAAACATCAATGTATCCGATATGATTGCCGCAAGCAAAAGCCCTGCAATTTTGGGGGTAATCTTCGCTCCCTTCTCCTGATACATCTGATAAATAATTGTCGAGGTACATCCCAAAGGCTGATTTCGAAAAAAGACCGGAGACATCGTCTCTAAACTGCCCAGTCTGTGATGATCAATGATTTCAAGGATCTCTGCGCCGTCAATTCCGTTTATGGCCTGCGACTTCTCATTGTGATCCACTAAAATCACCTGTTTTTTCTGCATACTAAGCAGATTACGCCGTGAGATCATTCCCGCATAATGCCCGTCCTCCGTAAGTACCGGAAAATCCCGGTGACGTACCTTTGACATCACTTCTTTGACATCATCTACATAATCATCCAACTGAAATGTGATAAGATGCTCCTTTTTCATAATATATTTAATCGGCATGCTCTGGTTAATCAGACGCGCCACCGTGAACGTGTCATACGGCGTACTGATAATCATACAATCCTTTTCCTTCGCAAGCCGGATAATCGTCTTCGTAATCTTCGCACCGGAACAGACAATGATACAGCTCGCATTCATCTCCAGCGCACAGAATTGAGATTCATAACGATCCCCAAGTATCACCAAATCATTGTCTTCAATATATTCCTCCATCGCGTCCGGCGATGCCGCGGCGACAACCACTTTTCCACGTACAAAATATCCGTGTTCATTCCCGGTTACCAGCCTGCCGTTTAAAGTCTCTATAATATTTTTAAACTGTGTTCTGGCTGTCGCAAGAATATGGTTGTCCAGAACATCCATATAGGATTTTGCAATATCGCCGGTGACAATCAAACCCTCCAGCGTATGATCCTCCCTGGTAATCGGGAGCGAAACAACATCCAGGCTTTTCATCATCTCCCACGCACGCTTGATAGATATATGACTGCTGACGCCCTCCGTTTTTCTGTATGCAATATCCTTAATCTGCGCACCGGCATCCGTCACAAGCTCCGGAGCCTCCACCTGAAAATGCTCAAGGACAAAGGACGTCTCCTCATTGATATGTCCCGCGCGCTTTGCCTCAAATACCGTGTCCGGTTCTGTCTGGCCTTTTAAATCGGCATATGCCACAGCCGCACAGATAGAATCCGTATCCGGATTTTTATGTCCAAGAACCCACACCTTTTTTAATTCCTGTTCCTCCACCATATTCTCTCCTCTATTTCATTTTGCCCTATCTCAAACGGCGCCCATGAAATCGCTTCCACCGGACGCCGCTGCTTTACCATATCTTATGTTCTTAAAAATGAAATATACCCAGGCTGTACAAAATCAATCCCAGTAATGCAAGAAAATTAATAACCGCAAAACACGACAGAAACCTTACATATCCCTTCACAGAGCGCATTCCCTTTTCAAGCTTATCATTCTCTTCTATCCTATTCGCCAGTTCTTCAATCAAATCCGCCATATTTCGATAGCATTTGACATCCTCAGTATGTATCTTTTCCGCAAGTTCCAACTTCATCGTATCAAGCTGATTGGCGATCTCCTCTAGCGTCTGCTTCATCTCCGCTGTCTGCTCTGCCGTGCGCTCATTGGAATTATTTACATCGCTTGCTATCTTTTGGGCAAGGTTATTGAGCTTGTCCTCGACCTCCGATATCATCACATTCATCTGAGATTCCACACCGGTCAGAAGCACCTCCGCCGCCTCTTTTCTTTCGTTCAACACATTCTCAAGCTGCTTTGCCTCTACTTCCCGCTCATTCACAATATTCTGCAATTGCGCGACCTTGTTCTCTTTTGTCAGCAGCAAAAGCTGAAGCTGCTTTGCCTTCTCTCGAAATTCATCGATCTGTTTTAATAAGAAATCTTCCTTATCCACCTGTGCTGACGTCCTTTCCTGTTCCCCTGTTTCTCTTTTTATCTGCGGCGCATTTCTTTTATGCTCCTGATAGGAAACTTTTCCAAACATTCTATCCAATAAGCCTGACACCTGTATATCCTCCCTGCATGATTCCGGCCCGCTATCTTCCGGAATCTATCAGACTTTATTCTATCATTTTCCGCTCTTTTTGTCTACAATTATCAAAATGGCTTTTTCTTTTTCTGTCAAACCGGCCCTCTCCAGCAGATCCGGCCTGCGTTCTTTTGTCCGCAAAATGGACTGTTGTCTTCTCCACTCGTCCACCTTTGCGTGATTGCCCGAGAGAAGTACGGCGGGAACTTTTTTTCCGTTCCATTCCTCCGGTCTGCTATACTGCGGATACTCTAACAGATTTCCCTCAAAGGATTCCGTCATTCCGGATTCCCTGTTCGAAAGAACTCCCGGAACCATCCGCGAAACGGCGTCTGCTACAACCATCGCCGCCAGCTCGCCGCCCGTGAGTACATAATCCCCGATTGACACATAATCTGTCACAATCTCCTCCAACACCCGCTCGTCAATTCCCTCATAATGGCCGCAGAGCAGAATCATATCCTCCTCAAGCGCAAATTCTTTTGCCATTTTCTGATGAAACGTGGAACCCTGCGGCGTCAAATATACGGTCCGCGGACTATACCCAATTCTTTCTACCACGGATCTCCATGCATCATAGACCGGCTGCGCCTGCATCACCATACCGGCCCCTCCTCCATAAGGGTAATCATCCACTTTTTTATGCTTTTCTATCGTATAATCCCGAATATTGACCGCTTCTACCTCAATCAGACCTCTCTCCACGGCTCTCCCGATAATACTTGTCGTAAGCCCCTGCATCACCATTTCAGGAAACAGTGTCAATATATGAAATCTCATTTTCGCTCTCCAATCCCTGTTATGCCACTTATTTCGTATTGAGTTCCCGCAAACCGTCCAAAAGACGCACCCTCATTGTGCCGCTTTCTATGTCTACATTCAAAATACAATCTTTGATTGCCGGAATCAAAAGCTCCGGCAGCCCCTCTTTCTTCACGACGTACACATCATTGGCGCCTGTCTGCAACACATCACTAAGCTCCCCTAAATGCTCTCCATCCTCTGTTTCCACGGCAAGTCCGATTAAATCGGCAATAAAAAATTCGTTCTTTTTTAATTTGACGGCATTTTCCCTTGTCACATAAAGGCTTTTCCCCTTATACATCTCAATATCATTGATACTGTCAATTCCCTGAAATTTTAAAATCACAAGCTTCTTAAAAAATTTAACCTGCGTAATTGTAAGCTGTATATGCTCTTTTCCGGTATCCAGGATCACCTGCTTTAGCTTCTTAAAGCGCATCGCATCATCAGTAGTCGGGTATACCTTCACCTCTCCCCGGATTCCATGTGTCGTTGTAATTACACCTACCTGCAATAACTCTTCCATATACACTCCTTTATATCTGATTGGAAATCACAAAACCTTTGTATTTTAATGCAGCAGAATCTTTCCTATAATATAAACAGCACCGCATAAAATACACGGTGCTATCCTTTTCTTTCACTGCTCGTAGCGTTTACTGCACAATCTCTACGATCACTTTTTTGCTTTCTTTTGAGGCTGCTGCTTTCACTACGGAACGGATTGCTTTTGCAATTCGTCCCTGCTTGCCGATCACCTTGCCCATATCAGACTGCGCTACACGCAGTTCCAAAATTATGGTCTTTTCATTTTCGGTCTCTGTCACAACGACTTCGTCCGGGTAATCCACAAGTGATTTTGCAATCACTTCCACTAATTCCTTCATACGCCCACCTTACTCATCCAATTGCAACCGTGGAATTATTTTACGATTCCGGTTGCCTTGAAAATTCTGTTAACAGTCTCTGTCGGCTGTGCTCCGTTTGATAACCATTTCTTTGCCAATTCTTCATTTACATGGTATTCGCTGGGATTTTTGGTCGGATCATAGGTTCCAATCTCCTCGATGCATTTTCCGTCTCTCGGAGATCTGGAATCTGCTACAACGATTCTATAGAAAGGAGCCTTCTTCTGTCCTAATCTTCTTAATCTGATTTTTACTGCCATTTCTTTCACCTCTTTTTCTTATTTTTGTTTTATGTTAAAAAGGAAGCTTAAATCTCCCTCTTTTACCGGCCTTACCGCCCATCATTCCGGGCATTTGCTTCATCATTTTCTTCATCTGCTCAAACGATTTGACCAGACGGTTCACCTCGCTGATATCCACCCCGGCGCCGTTTGCAATTCTGCGCTTTCTGCTTGGATTAAGCAGCGCGGGATTGCTTCTCTCCTTCGGCGTCATGGAATAAATAATCGCCTCTGTTCTCGCCATGTTCTTTTCCGCCGCGTCCTCGTCGATATCGGGCATCTTACTGACGCCCATTCCGGGCATCATACCAAGAATGCTGCCCAGCCCGCCAAGCTTTTTCACCTGACTCATGGATTCCAGATAATCGTTAAAATTAAATTCCGCCTTTTTCAGGCGCTGCTCCATCTCTCTGGCCTTATCCTCGTCAATCTCCTCCTGGGCCTTTTCAATCAGGGTAAGAACATCCCCCATACCAAGGATTCTGGACGCCATACGGTCCGGATAAAACTGTTCCAAGTCCGACAGCTTTTCCCCCATACCTACATAGAGAATCGGCTTTCCGGTCACAGCGCGTATGGAGAGCGCCGCTCCGCCTCTTGTATCACCGTCGAGCTTTGTCAGTACAACCCCGTCAATTCCGATTTTCTCATCAAAGCTTCCCGCCACATTTACCGCGTCCTGCCCGGTCATGGCGTCTACCACGAGAATCGTCTGTGATACATCCACGTTCTCTTTTATCTCAATCAATTCCTGCATCATGTCCTCATCAATGTGAAGACGTCCTGCAGTGTCAAGAATCACCGCATTAAAGCCGTTTTTCCCCGCGTACTCTAAGGATGCTTTTGCTATATTCACCGGCTTATGCTTATCGCCCATCGAAAATACTTCTACGCCCTGCTTTTCTCCGTTGATCTTCAACTGTTCGATTGCCGCCGGGCGGTATATGTCACACGCCACAAGCAGAGGCTTCTTCCCCTTTTGCTTAAGCTTTCCCGCAATTTTGGCCGTAGTGGTGGTCTTACCGGCTCCCTGAAGTCCGGCCATCATAATGACTGTAATCTCCTGTCCCGGACGCAGCGCAATCTCCGTCGTCTCGGAGCCCATCAAGGCAACCATCTCTTCATTGACAATCTTGATTACCATCTGCCCCGGATTCAGACCGGTCATAACATCCTGGCCAATCGCACGCTCCTGCACAGATTTCACAAATTGCTTCACAACCTTAAAATTAACATCTGCCTCGAGCAATGCCATCTTAACTTCCTTTAAGGCTGTCTTTACATCATCCTCCGTCAGACGTCCCTTGCTTCTTAAGCTTTTGAACACATTTTGAAGTTTTTCCGATAAACTGTCAAATGCCATGCTACAACTCCTCTATTATCTGATTCGAAATCTGCTCGATTTCTTCTATCAGGGCTTCATTTTGGCTCTTTTTAAATTCCTTAACCAGTGAATGTATTTTCTCAACATTCCGTTTCGCATCCAAAAATTTTTTTACCAGATGCAGCTTAGATTCATACCCCGCCAGCAGCTTATTACAGCGCTTAATCAGATCATGAACTCCCTGTCTGCTGATCCCCTCACAGGAGGCAATCTCACCAAGAGATAAATCATGGAATATAAAATCCTCGTAGATTCTTCTCTGATGCTCATTCAGCAATTCTCCATAAAAATCATACAGATATGCCTGCTCTACTTTCTCTTCCATGTTACACCTCTGTAACCCTGAAATATACCCTCAGAAGTGTCAAGTGTTTTTTCTTGACACCAACAAAAGGTATCATACCGTAAAACATTTCATGTGTCAAGTGTTTTTTCTTGACACTTTCCGTGAATAAATTTATAAATCAGCTGCGCCAGCAACGCACAGCCAATCCCGCTTATCACTCCAAACAAAACATCCGTCGGATAATGAACGCCTACATAGAGCCTTGATAGCGCGATCAGCGCGGCAAGAAGCAGCGCCGGTATTCCATAACGCTTTGGAAGATTTAAGTATATTGCCGTCGCCGCCGCAAACGAAGCCGCCGAATGCCCCGACGGAAAAGAAAAATCCACCTGCTTTTCAATCATCAACGTCAATTCCTCTATCTGCTCATAGGGACGCACGCGGGCTACTGCATTTTTCAAAATTCCGTTATTGATAATCAGAGAACACAAAAGGGCAATCGCAGAAACGGCGCCGGCTCTCCTGGTCTTTACGAACAACAACAGAATAAACGCCAACACAATCCAGAACCACCCTGCATCTCCCAGATGAGTAATAAATATCACGGCCTGATCTAAATAGGGATTCCTAATATGCTCCTGAATCCATAACAATATTGTCTCGTCCACAAAAACCTCCCGCTAACTTTCCAATCCGCACAGCTTATTGACGGAAGCTATAATCTCTCTCACCTCCGGAATATCCACTCCGACTTCCTTCATCAGCTTTTCAATCTCTTCCTTTTGTTCAAGCACCACATCCATATTGTATTCAATGCGTCCGCGCAGCTTCTTTCTCCTCTCCAAAAGATTGTGCTTAATCTCTACCATTTCGCGCTTGTCCACAATTGCCTGTGCCTGACTTGCCCATACCTTGGCATCGTATAGCTGAAATTGCTTTAGCAAGTGCACCAGCCTGCTGTTGAAGTAATCAAGGTCATCGCTTGTCCGCTCGAATTTCTCCTTTTCACGCTTTACATCCATATACTGTTCCCAAATATAATTCAGCTCGTAAGAATTTTTTACATGATATTTTTCACATGTATAGTCAATCGCATTTGTGGAATTTACATATTTAATTTTCGCTTTGTTCAGCAGCACAATCGCACGGTTTGTATTTGCCTCGGCCTTTTTCATATCGACTCTGTTATTCTGCATCCGCACAAAAATAGACGCTCCGCCGAGCGCTCCCGCTGCGATAAGCGTAATAAACAGGTATGTGATATCCATAAAAAATCCCATCCGCAAAACAAGAATAACCGACATCAGCATCAAAAACATTCCGAACAAAACATAGGCGAGACGGCGCATCAGCTTCTGCTCATTCGCAAGCTCCTGTCTGTAATAAATCCATTCCGTCTTCTCGCCCTCCAGATACTGCATGTCACGCTTGACTGCCGCCTGGTACATTTCATTGGATTGCAGGGTCTGTATTGCCCTGATCACTTCCTCCTCGTCCTGTTCCATCTGCGCATACTGGAGATCGTTGATCTTTTTGGTCGTCTGCAGATAGTAATCCCTCGACTCATTAAGCGCAACGATATTGGAAGCCGCATCCCTTAAAATCCCCGACTCCTTCTCCGGCATATCCTCAATCATCTGTATATCCTTCAGATAGGACGTGACCACGCGATATTCCGATTTTTGTTCCTCCAGCTCTTTTGCCGTATCAATGAGAAGCTCACAGTGGTTTAACACATAATGGTGCACCTTTCTGTCATCCTGCAGATCCTCCGGCGTAAGCAGATCCTCCGACACCTGTTCTAAAATATCATCAATGCTTTTTTTCTCTTTTTTTCTTCTTCGTCTGAATAATTTCATTTTCTTCTCCATCACTGCACATACGGGGCTTACTGCCTGCTGTATACCCGGTAGCGCTTCTTCCATTCTTCAATCTGTTTCTCCTTTGGAACTGCGATCTCCCCTACCGCATCCTCCGCCTGCTGCAATGCCTGCATAACCTGATCCTTCCATTCCTTTGGCAGACCGCCTTCCTTTTCTTCCCCCGGAATGCACTGCCTTGCATAATACATTTCTCTCATAGACTCCGGATTGTTATTATACCCGTACGCTTTTTCAAAGTATTCCATAGCCTGCTCGTAGAGAAACATCCTTGCGGCCGCCACACCCATATTATGCCAAATATTTCCGATTTCCACCGTACGGGAGGCTTCCTCCCCGAACTTGTGCAGTAATTTTCTGTACTCTAAAATACTCTCCGCATACCGATGATTTTTCAAATAACGGTCAGCCTTTAACTTACCGCGCTCAAATTCATCCTTATTCTCAAGTTCCGACAGCTGCCTTATAATCTCTCTCTTTGCTTCAGGTTCAAAATAAGCGCTCTTTGCCATAACCAGACGGACAAAATCCGCCATCGACGCCGACTCCTGCTTCGCGGCGCGAATCTGTTCGGAAAGTTCTCCCAAAGAAAGCTCACCCGCAAGCCACTGGCAAAGCTCCTCATTCCAAAAGGCCTCGTCCAGCCTGTCAGGAAAATTTTCTATATAATAACAGAGTTCCTCCAGTGAATAAATATTCAAATCGGCATCTTCTATATAATACGGCAGTGCGGCAATACCGCCGCGGCATAAAATCAATTCACCCATCATTTCACTTCCTTAAAACTCCATCGTGTATTCCCAGCTCTTATCAGAGCTTTTCACAAGCTCCCCGAATCCAAGATCCTTTATAACAATTTTTACCGAGGAATCCGATAACGGCTTTGCCTTAATTCGAAGCCTTGTCATTTTATCGGGCCGATCCGGCAAATCCGTAAGCTCCAAAGTATTAATTTTTGCCTCCCTGCTGTCTGCCGCCTGCAGCCAAAAATCAATTTCGCGTGTCCCGGCCAGTAGTATCTCACATTCCCCCACCGCCTCGTACCAATTGTCTCCGGCTGTAATCAGTGTATAAAATGCCAGTCCGTCCGTATCCCGCACCTTTAAGCTGACATTAAACTTCATCTCATTTTCACCCATGTAAACGAACTTCCATGGTTTGATTTCTCCCGCTGCCATTGCCGCATAGCAGGCTCCCTTTGTGTAAAGATTTTTTCCGAGAAAAACACGCCTGTTCTGACAAAGATACTTTAAAGACTGCTGCATCCATTCCCCGTCAAACCCATCCCCGGTCAGATACACGGCAGAAAAAACCTGCTTTCCAAACACTTTAGGCAGCATGGCAAGAAATGCCGTATCCTTGTTCCCCTCAAGCGCACCCAAATCCCGCTCCAGAACGGACACAAGCTGCGGCGTCGTTTTGGGCTTGCGCTCCGTATAAAAATACATAATCCCGTTCTTGCCATAATCAAACAGCGCCGCATTATGAATCCACAGCTCCTGCTTCTGACTTAGCGCATAATAATAAAAACTCTCCGGGTAATCAATTACCGTGAAATGTCCCGGCGCAATATCCAGCTTCTCCATCACTGCCGCAAACAATTTCATATTTTCACGATTTAAGGAATCCGTTGTCAGTACAAGCTGCTCAATCTTCACATTGGGATTTAACTTTGCCGCAAGCATCAGCATCTTACGGATAAAGAGCGCAAATAATTCCACATACGTATAGCTCTGCCCGTCTAATACAACACTCTCTCCGCTCTTGGCCCGCAGATAAAGCCGATCCAGCGGAACATCCGAATATCTTTTTGCCGCCTCCGCCGCTTCCTCGCCGTAAAACCACTGCCCAATTCCCTCTCTTTTATAGAGAAGCTGGGGAATCTGGTAAATCTCACCGCCCGCAATACGGCTTACCGTCTCCGGCTCGCTCATCCCCGGGGTAAAATAGCTGATCATCGCATACCTGGCTCCTATATCCAGACCCGCATATAGCTTTCTTTTCTCCATGCTTCACCTCCCTTACACTGCCATAGCGCTTTAGATGATGCGAAACAACAGTTTATTTTTTCTCTCCTGTCTCTCATAGGAAACCATAAGCCGCTCCAAACGCTCAGAATCTCCAAGCGCCCGCACAAACAGCATCGTATTCAGCAGCTCGTAGCGGTCTCCTTCTCCGCGCCCGCCGGCCTCGTTCCCTATAATCTGTTCGCTTTCCACGATCTTTTGTCCGTCGTCCCCATCCTCTATAATATAATATTCAATGCTTTCACCGAAAAAAATCGTGAATGCTTTCACATAGATGCCTTCAAATACCTCGGGCATCTCTTCCGCTGCAAACAGCTCGTCATCATCCGTCCGGTAATGCAAAAGCACCCGTCTTTTGGAGCTCGTACGATACTCAATAAAAATCTTATCATAAATCTGAAAATAACGTTTTATCTTATCCGGAAATTTCTGGTAAAAAGCGAAATACATCCCGGGCTTTACATACTCCTCCAAAAGCCCTATGGCAATTTTAATTTTATCTTCGAACCAATCGCCCTCTTCCGCAAAATAGTTCAGTAACGCAAGACGGCAGACATCCGGCACCACCTTTCCCTCGCCGATACGCTGCATAATTTCCGGAAAAATATGGTTTGGTACGACCGTCTGCTTTACCAGATAAATGTACGAAAAGTAGGACAGATATGCCTCCCGCACAAGCGTTATCCCTCCGTGCGCACAATAACTCTCATAAATTTCCTCCACATTATCCACAAATTCCGTCGTGTAAAGCATCTGTACCAAAAGCCGCTCTTCCAATTCAAAGCTGTCTACTTCAAACGCATTACAGGCTCGCCAGAGCCTCTTTAAACTCTTTGTAGTTCCGCCGTAATATTTTTCCAGATAAGTTAGCACAACATTGTTGTATTTGCCGTTCAAAAAAACGTAGGAGGTCAGGTTAATCAAAAAGTCGTCCTCCTCCATTTCATACGCCTCTATCTCATGGCTGCACAGACTTACCAGCTTTGCGGCGGAAAGCTGTCCCACACCATATTCCCTGATGTACTCGTACGCCTTGTCATACTCGCGATACTCAATCAACTCCTCCATCAGATAGGTTCTTGCCTCTCTTGTGCAAAGCCGAATGGGCGCCTGTCTTAAATATGGCTCGGCAAGCTCCCTCTCTCCGATTCGTTCTAAGAATCGTATCACCTCCGGATAAAGCTTTGCCCGGTAAGACTCTCTAAGCCCTTCGTTCTCAAAAAAACGGATTAAGTACTCCTTCTCCTCCGGCATAAACATCGTACTCTTTTCCCTTCCGGAAAAATAATGCAAAAGGAAGGGCAGCTCATACGGCGTATATTCCAGGCATTTGCGCAGATACATTCCCGGATTCAGCAAACGCTCCAGCTGATAGGACATGCCTGCCGCATATTTCCTCCCCGTCGTATCCTCAAGCACAATCACATAGTCCTTTGAATAAAGCTGAAAGTAAGCCACACCCCGAACCACCGGA
The DNA here is from genome assembly GCA_947564465.1 of uncultured Roseburia sp. Taxonomy (GTDB): domain Bacteria; phylum Bacillota; class Clostridia; order Lachnospirales; family Lachnospiraceae; genus Roseburia_C. The sequence goes on from CANOCV010000045.1 coordinate 12,224, forward strand.
ACCACCTGGATATCTTTAAGCTGACGATGAATGACATAGACGGCGGACGCACCGGAAAAAACGGTCAGCTTATGCGTATAGAGGATCTTAGAAAGCGCCGAAACCATTGACTTTTCAATCATGCCACGCTCTAGCATTTCCCCATAGATAACGGCCAGATTGTCATCCATATGCTCCTCCATAATCTGCTCTATCGCAAATTCCTCCATCACCTTGTGATAGCTCTGGTAAACGGAAGGCTCTTTGTCCTTCCCCGCAATAATATTAACAAGCAGCGCCGCCTTTTGCTTATACGGAACTGACGTATTATACCGAAAATACATCTGCACCATTCTTGGAAGCTTCTTCGTATTTGAAAGATCCATAGACATCAAATATGCCTCATTTAAGCCCGTAATGCGCAAATCCTCCTCAATCCCAAGCTCGTACCAGCTATGGTATTTCGGCGCAAACCTCTGGGAACGGACAAGATAGGAACAGATTGCAGACAAAAGCTCGGTCAGCTTATATTTTTCATAGAAGGACGTTAAGACCCTATAAAGCAGGGGACGATATGTCCTCACGCTGCCCGCAAGCCCGACGATATTTACCGCCAAATCCCCTGTCAGCATATCCTTTTTCGCCGCCCAATGCAGCACCTTTATCTCAAATCCCTTTAACTTTGTCAAAAGATACGGATTCTGCCAGAAAACATAATACGCCTCCAAGAACAAAAACGGACTGCTGCTCCCTTCCGCCACTCTCTGTTCAATTACCCGCAGCTTAAGCGCAGCGTCTTCACAGTATTCTTTTCTGACAAACAGACGAACCCAAAATAAAAGGTCGCTTTCCTCATGTCTGCGGTAGATTTCCTCAATCTCGCCCGCAAGACGGTTCACATAGGAGGGCTCCCTCTCATGGAGAGTGCACAGGTAAAGATAATACCCGTATTCCGGCGTTGTCTTATCGTTCGCTTCCCTCTTATATTCGGTTAAAATCCACTCTGCCTCCTGCTTCTGCCCACTGACGAGATACGCCTGCGCTTTCATTAGCTTGTACCAGTTTTTCCCCCCGTCAAGCAATAACAGCTGGTTTAAATGCCCGATCGACTCTAACGCCCACATTGCATTCCCGATTTTTTTTAACCGATAATCAATGTAAAGCCCGGTCAGCTCCTTTCTCGCCCTCTGTATCTTTAAATAATCCCGCGGCGTTTCGGCTGCCCGTCCCTTAATGGCAACAATCTCTACCTCTTCCCTCTGATACGAATTTTCAAAAATCAATTTTCCGAAATTTTTCCCGGCATGAAGCTTTCCTGCATCAATCCGATACTTGGCATGACAGATGCTTCCAACAAAGTCCCCCACCGTAAGCTTCTCTTTCTCCGGTACCAAAAACGCGTCTTCAGAGGCGACATTTATCTCAAGAAATCCCCAATGATTCTTGCGTACCTCGACACTCTCCTGCAAATTCGCGGTGATATCGCAGAACTCATACCGCATATCCTTCAAGCTAAACCGTACGGCCTCCTTTTTATGGATCGTGACGAGAAACTCTTCCATATTCGTCATTGAGACGGGCGGCATCGAAAACGCTTCATAATAGAGACGCTCCATTTTCTCATTTTCCTGAAACAGATAATGAAAACCCGCCGATGTAAACAGCCTAAACGCTTCCTCATAATCCTGGCCCGCCAGCTTGGCAAAATCATACAGCGTCTTTATCCTGCCTGTTGAGGAATCCGCATAATGCCGACAGACGGACGCAACAAAAGAAAGGTTATATTCTCCCTGATTGCAAATAATAAAAAATTCTCCCTTTTGAATATCTCCTTCCACAAATCCTTCACTATGAAATTGATACCGAATCGTTATTTCCTCTCCCTTAAACTGCGGTGTCAGACATTCCATGTGGGGATTCGAGGAATATACAAGCCCTTTTATACTCACGCCGTTCTGACTCTCTATTACAAAATCCCCTGTATAATCCTGCCCCTCCGATACCGCAATTTCTATCTTATCCGTAGAAAATGTGAGAACGGGCTCTTCATGTTCAAATTGTCCCAATGCCAGTTTTTGAATCCGTTTACGCAAAATCACACCTGCTTCCAACCGGTAATTTCACTTCCCCGGTTGCTTTTTCTTTCATTACAGTTATAATAGATTATAAACTATTTGAATGATTCCTGCAACTTTTGTCTTTAAACACATTTTTTTGCGGGATCTTAACGGTTACTATTCAATTGGAGGTAAGTATGATAAAGCACAGCGACCATTTTCACGGAAGTGATTTAGAAAAAATCGAACAGATATACGGAATCAAAAAGAAAGACATTATCAGCTTCTCCGCCAATGTCAACCCGCTGGGGGTATCCCCAAAGCTTCGGGAGACACTGGCTGAACATATTGATGCAATTACAACCTATCCTGACCGGGAATACGCCGCACTGCGCCGCTGCATGGCGGATTACGCCCACACAGAGGCCGAAAATATCATTGTCGGAAACGGCTCCACTGAGCTGATCTCCCTGTTTATCCAGCTGGAACACCCAAAAAAGGCTCTGATTGTCGGACCAACCTACTCGGAATACGAACGCGAAATCTCCTTAGGCGGCGGCACGACGCTTTACTACCCTCTGCAGGAAAATGAGAATTTCAAACTGAATGTGGAGGATTTTACCGGACGGCTCAATGAAAATATTGACCTGGTTGTAATCTGTAATCCCAACAATCCGACATCCTCCTGTATCACCAACAAGGAAATGCGCCGCATCTTAGATGTCTGCAAACAGCATGACATTTTTGTTATGGTAGATGAAACTTATGTAGAATTTGCAGATCATATGGAGACAATTACCTCCGTTCCTCTCACAAACTACTACAATAATATTATTATCCTGCGGGGCACCTCCAAATTTTTCGCCGCACCGGGCCTGCGCCTGGGCTACGCCATTACCGGCAACCATGATCTTATCAAAGCGATCAATACGCGCAAAAATCCATGGACTATCAATTCTCTTGCCGTAATTGCCGGTGAAATTATGTTTCGCGATACCGACTATATCACAAGGACAAAGGAATTAATTGCCGGTGAACGAAACCGCATATACCGTCAGCTGTCTAAGCTTCCCGACCTGAAGGTCTATCCGCCTTCCGGCAATTTCATGCTGGTACGTCTGCTTAAAGAAGATATTACCTCACAGGATATGTTCGATACTGCCATCAAAAAGGGCATGATGATTCGGGACTGCTCGACTTTTCCGTTTCTTGACAATAAATATATCCGATTCTGTTTTATGAATCCGCAGGATAATGACAGGCTAATAAATTGTCTTTTTTAAATTCTGCTTGACTTTTTCTTTTGATTGCATTATTGTATTAATAATCTAGTACAATTATTCAGAAAACGCATATCATATGATACTGCAAACAAAAAGAAAGAGGTGATTCAATGCCATGGAATCTGGATTCTGACAGACCTATTTTTATACAGATTGTAGAACGGATACAGCTTGATATTATCTCCGGTATCTACCATCCCGGGGAAAAGCTTCCATCCGTACGCGAGCTTGCCGGCATCGCTGCTGTAAACCCTAATACAATGCAGAAAGCATTATCGGAATTAGAACGCTCCGGTCTTGTCTATTCACACAGAACAAGCGGAAGATTTATAACGGAGGATACGGAAATGATTGAAAATTTGAAGGCTTCTCTTGCAGAAGAAAAGATCTCCGAATTTTTTGAAAGCATGACAAAGCTGGGATTTCAAAAAACAGAAATTTTGACTATGATTGAAAAAATCATCAAAGGAGAGCAGGAATGAGCACAATTTTAGAATGCAAAAACTTAACGAAGCGCTATGGCAATTTTACCGCGCTGGATCAGATTAACATTTCATTGGAAGGCGGACATATTGTGGGACTTCTCGGTCCGAACGGGAGCGGCAAAACCACATTGATTAAGATTATCAACGGACTTTTAACACCGACCTCGGGCGAAGCCACCGTACACGGCAAGCCAATCGGCGTAGAGAGCAAAAAAGTAATCTCCTATCTTCCTGACCACACGTATCTGAATAAGAATATGCGGATACGCGATATCATTGATTACTTTGAAGATTTTTATTCTGATTTTGACACCAAACGGGCCTACGATATGCTGGCAAAACTCTCCATCAATCCGACCGACAAATTGAAAACGATGTCCAAGGGAACGAAGGAAAAGGTTCAGTTAATTCTTGTAATGAGCCGCCATGCAGATTTATATGTCCTTGACGAACCGATCGCAGGCGTTGACCCTGCCGCCAGAGATTATATCTTAAATACGATTCTTTCCAACTATGATGAGAATGCTACGATTTTAATCTCCACACATCTGATTGCAGATATCGAAAATATCTTAGATCAGGTAATATTTATTCACAACGGACACATACGCCTCTCTTCTACCGTAGAAGAGATCAGGGAACAGAACGGCAAGTCTGTCGATGCTTTATTCAGGGAGGTATTCAAATGCTAGGCAAACTATTCAAACACGAATTTAAGGACACGGCAAAAATTTTACTGCCTTTAAACCTTGCGTTAATTGGCGTCACAATTATCGGCATGATTATACTGGGACTTAAAGTTTTCGATTTCGAGGGCGTTGCTATGGGATTTCTTGCCGCCTCCATGGTATTTTTCTATGTTCTTGCCATAATTGCACTGTTTATCGTGACTTATATTTATCTTATGATACGATTTTACCGCACGATGTACTCCGACGAAGGGTACCTGACCCACACGCTTCCGGTATCGACCTTTTCTGTCTTTAACGTAAAGCTTCTCGTATCGGTTTTCTGGGCATTTTTGACAATGATACTCGCGGTGATTTCTGTTATCGCCCTGTTTTGCACGGTACTCCAGAGCGCCGGTGAACTTACTTCCTCCGAATGGAACTATGTATTGTATGAACTGGAAATGTTTTTTGACAAGTCCGTTCCCGCACTAATCGGAAAATGCCTGCTCTACATGCTGGTATCCTGTCTTTCCGGTTTACTGATGATTTACTGCAGTATTTCTATCGGACAGCTGTTCAACAAATACAAAGTAGCCGCCTCTATTGTAACCTATATCATTATCTACATTGTGCTGCAGATTGTAAATCTGATCCTTAACATGCATCGGAGTATGCAGATTATGACAAACTCTCTTTCCTATGCCTACCAGAGCACATACGATGATGTTTCTATCATTGGCGACATATTCGCAAGCAGCATGATCCAAAGCGTAGTACTTATTGTCATCTACTACATTACGTGCGTTTATATCAGCAACAAAAAACTAAATCTTACCTAAACCATTTAACATCAGGAGAATTTTTAAATGCAAATCACAAAAAACAAAAACCTTCTTATCATTGGTATGATTCCTTATCGGATGAAGATGTCGAGGCTATAAAGGTAATGCAAAGCTATGACACTGCCGACTCGTTGTTCTGTCTTATCGAGATAGACGCTTCCAATGATGATCCAAAATATTTTCTAAAGCGATGAGAATACTAAATCTTGAAGTCGGGGATGTCAATGTCTCACGCATCAATAAAAACTTTTTTCACAACCTTTTAACACCCGAATCCTATGATATAAGAAAGCAGGCAAAACTTGCCTGCTTTCTTACTGCCTATCATTATCTCTGCTTATTTTTCTCTCAAATATTCATCAATTCCTTTTGCAGCCGCTTTTCCTGCGCCCATCGCAAGAATTACAGTTGCGGCTCCCGTCACAGCGTCGCCGCCGGCATACACGCCGCCCTTGCTGGTCGCTCCGGTCTCCTCACTGGCCACAATGCACTTGCGGCGATTAATCTCTAATCCCTTTGTGGTAGAAGAAATCAACGGATTCGGTGACGTTCCAAGAGACATAATAACGGTATCCAGCTCCAAATCAAACTCGGAACCCGCAACCTCCACCGGACTTCTTCTTCCCGACTCATCCGGTTCGCCAAGCTCCATGCGAATACACGTCATACCCTTTACCCAACCGTTCTCATCCACCAGAATCTCCTTCGGGTTCGTTAAAAGGTCAAAGATAATGCCCTCCTCCTTCGCATGATGCACTTCCTCCACACGCGCCGGAAGCTCTGCCTCGCTTCTTCTGTACACAATGTGTACCTCAGCGCCAAGACGGAGCGCCGTCCTCGCAGCGTCCATTGCAACATTGCCGCCGCCGACAACCGCAACCTTCTTGCCTTTCATAATCGGCGTATCATATGATTCCTCAAAGGCTTTCATCAAATTGTTCCTTGTCAGAAACTCATTCGCAGAGAACACGCCGTTTGCCTGCTCGCCAGGAATTCCCATGAACCTCGGAAGTCCGGCGCCGGAACCGATAAAGACGGCTTCAAATCCTTCCTCCTCAATCAGCTCGTCAATCGTCGTCGACTTGCCGATCACGACATTTGTCTCGATCTTAACGCCAAGCGCCTTTACATTCTCTACCTCCGCTGCAACAACCGACTGCTTTGGAAGTCGAAACTCCGGTATACCGTAGCTCAACACGCCGCCTGCCTCATGCAGCGCCTCAAAAATCGTAACATCATATCCCATTTTCGCAAGATCCCCTGCACAGGTGAGTCCCGCAGGGCCGGAGCCGATCACGGCAACCTTATGGCCATTCATACTCTCCGCTTTGTTCGGCTTTACCCCGTTCTCTCTTGCCCAGTCAGCCGCAAAACGCTCTAATTTGCCGATGGAAACAGGCTCTCCCTTGATTCCGCGGATACACTTACCCTCACATTGGCTCTCCTGCGGACAAACACGGCCGCAGACCGCCGGAAGCGCAGAGGATTTGCTGATAATCTGATATGCCTCCTCAAAATTACCCTCCTTGGTCTGCGCAATAAATCCCGGAATATCAATTGACACCGGACATCCCTTGACACACTGTGCATTCTTACAATTCAGGCAGCGCCCCGCTTCCTCCATCGCCTCTTTCTCATTATATCCCAAACATACCTCTTCAAAATTCGCGGCACGAACCTTCGGTTCCTGTTCACGAACCGGTACTTTCTTCATTACATCCATTATTTGTCACCTCCGCAGTGTCCGCACCCGCCATGATGGGTAGCGCCTTCTAATTCCTTTAACATTGCACGTCCTTCTTCTGTCTTATAGATCTGCTGACGCTTCATTGCCTGGTCAAAATCCACCAGATGTCCGTCAAACTCCGGGCCGTCCACACATGCAAATTTCACTTCATCGCCAACGGTCAGACGGCATGCGCCGCACATTCCCGTTCCATCCACCATAATCGGATTCATCGAAACAACCGTAGGGATTCCCAGCTCCTTCGTCAAAAGACAGACGAACTTCATCATGATCATCGGTCCGATGGCAATACATAAATCATATGTATTTCCCTGCTCCACAAGCTCTTTCAGCTGATTCGTCCCCATTCCATGAAAGCCATAAGAGCCGTCATCCGTCGTGACATAGAGATTTCCCGCAACCTTGCGCATCTCCTCCTCCAAAATCAACAAGTCCTTTGTCTTAGAACCCATAATCACATCACAGGATACACCATGCTCATGCAGCCACTTCACCTGCGGATATACGGGAGCCGTACCCACACCCCCGGCGATAAATACAATCTTCTTTTTCTTTAATTCTTCTATATCTGTCTCAATCAGATCGGAAGCACATCCTAACGGACCCACAAAATCCCGAAACGCATCTCCCTCATTCAGCCATGCCATACGCTCCGTAGAAGCCCCGACCGTCTGAAATACAATGGTAATCGTTCCTTCCTCTCTGTCATAATCGCAGATTGTAAGCGGAATACGCTCACCCTCCTCGTCGATTTTTACAATGATAAACTGTCCCGGCTCACAGGATTTGGCAACGCGCGGCGCCTTCACATCCATAAGATAAATCTTATCCGCCAGTTTCTCCTTTTTTATGATAGGATACATACCTTACCTCCAAATTTTCTAGTTTACATCAATATAACTTCTTTATCATAACGGAAAGTTCTGAAAAATTCAATGCTTATTCGGGAATTTGTGACAAAATATGCAACGGTTATGACAAGCTGCTCTGTTACCAAAATATATTACTATTCAATTATATTAAAAAGACAGACACCTAAAAGTGTTCGAATATAACCGGCGTATATTGAAAAAAACAACGCCCCGCAGTCAAATATCATTTTAAAGACAATCAGCGGTTAGTCCGGCGGAGCGTTATCCTCGTCCGCAAAATGATATTTGGCTGCGGGGCGGCGTCCGTCTTTCTACTACGATACTACAAAACGATACCGCTCATTCTTCTCCTTCTTTGTCAGACAGCAGCTGCTCTACCTGCCCTTCCGTCACACCTGCCGCAAAATCCTCCTTCGGCTGAGCAAGAGCCTCTTCCTCCCGCTGTCTCTTTTCCACCTCAAGGCGCATGCGCTCAATCTCGCGCAGCTTCTCTGATTCCTTGGCAGCCTCCTCTGCCTTAAGCTTTTGCATAATCTCCCGTGCCTTCTCCCGTTCTTCCTCGGCACGCTGTCTGTCCAGTTCTTCCTGGGAAATATAATTGACATTATATCTTTTAATAACACTTCTTGCCACTTTTTCTTTGAAATTTCTTTCGTCTATTTTATCCTTCATTTGGCACCTCTGCATATGTATTTTCTATGTCTTCTATTATAGAGAGTTCCGATTCAAAAATCAATAATTCATCTGCATAAAACATGCTTCTTTTGCGCATGATGATAATATCAACATCCCGGAGGTAGGCATCATGTCTGTTTACAAAGTAGAAATCTGCGGTGTGAATACTGCGAAGCTTCCTATACTGAAAGAAGAAGAAAAAGATGAACTGTTCCGCAGGATAAAACAAGGCGATATCGCGGCCAGAGAGACATACATCAAAGGAAATCTCCGCCTTGTCTTAAGCGTCATAAAACGTTTTGCCGGCAACCACGAAAACATCGACGATCTTTTCCAGATCGGATGCATTGGGCTGATTAAATCCATTGATAACTTTGACAACACCCTGGGCGTAAAATTTTCCACCTATGCCGTGCCCATGATCATCGGAGAAATCCGACGCTATCTCCGTGACAACAACAGTATCCGTGTGAGCCGCTCCCTGCGCGATACCGCCTACAAGGCCATACACGCCCGGGAAATCTTACAAAAAAATTCCCTTCAGGAGCCGACTTTAGACGAAATCGCCGCCGAAGCCGGCATTCCGAAGGAAGAAATTGTTTATGCCCTTGACGCAATACAAAGCCCGGTCAGCCTCTATGACCCAATCTATACCGACGGGGGCGATACCCTCTACGTTATGGATCAAATCAGCGACAAAAAGAACAAAGAAGACACCTGGATTGAGGAGCTCTCTCTCTCCGACGCTATGGACCGCCTGAATGAACGCGAGAATTACATTATCAAACTACGTTTCTTTCAGGGCAAAACCCAGATGGAGGTCGCCGATGAAATCCATATATCTCAGGCACAGGTAAGCCGGCTTGAGAAATCCGCTCTAAAAAACATGCGCAGCTATCTCTCTTTAAAAAAATAAGCTACCGCTCCCACTTATCGCAAAGCGCATTAATCTGGTCTGCGAATTTGGCAAGCTCCTTATTCGGTATCCCCTCATTTTTATTGATAACGCTAAGCAGCCTCTGCCCCGCAGCCACCAGCCTTGCAAACACGTTCGTAGCCGCCCTTGTAATCTTTTCCCGCTTCTTGACAATCTCCCTGCTGCCCTCTTTGATGCAGACATTCTCTGTCAGATCATAGATATCCCCGCTATACGGAGCTGTCGCTTCTACACCAAGCTCTTCCTCTAAGTGTTTTGCAAACTCATCACACACCTTATCATCGCCATGCACAACAAATATTCTTTTCGGCTTTTTTTTGAATGCCGCCGCCCATGCCGTAAGCTTATCCCTGTCCGCATGACCGCTGATACCCGGAAGGTTCTCAATCTGCGCCCGCACCTCAATCGTCTCACCAAACAGCTTCACCGTTTTTACTCCGTTTAAGAGCGAATTGCCAAGCGTTCCCGGCACCTGATAACCCACAAATAAAATCGTAGACTCCGGCCGCCACAGGTTATGCTTCAGATGATGTCTGATACGCCCTGCCTCGCACATGCCTGAAGCCGATATGATTACAATAGGATGTTTTACAAAATTGATCATCTTCGACTCTTCGCTGCTGACCGCCGTTTTTAAACCCGGAAACGAGATCGGATTGATTCCCTGCCTCACCAGCTCTTTTGCCTTCTCTCTAAAACAATCCTCCACATTCTTATGAAAAATATTCGTTGCCTCCACAGAGAGCGGACTGTCGATATACACCTCAAAATTTTGAAACTCCGGCAGAAGATGTTCCGTTTTGATTCTCCTTAAAAAGAAAAGCATCTCCTGCGTTCTGCCGACCGAAAATGCCGGAATGACAAGATTTCCGCCGCGTATAAAGGTCCTCTTAATGACCTTGGCGAGCTCACTGGCATAATCCGGCGCGGCCGCATGAATCTTATCGCCGTAAGTGGACTCCATTACCACATAATCAGCCTCCTCAATATACTGCGGATCTCTGATCATCGGTCGGTTTCCGTTCCCGATATCGCCGGAAAATACAACTTTAACCTCCTCTTCCTCATCCTCCTTGAACCAAAATTCAATACTTGAGGAGCCAAGCAGATGTCCCGCATCCACGAAGCGTACCCGAAGCCCGTCGCAGACATCCACAATATGATTGTAATCACACGGAACAAAATACTGCAGCACTCCCTCGGCATCATTCATATCATAGAGCGATACGACCTCCGGCTTACCGGCACGTCTCGCCTTGCGGTTTCGCCATTCGGCCTCAAACATCTGAATATGCGCGCTGTCCTTTAACATAATATTACACAGCTCACTTGTCGCAGTGGTTGCAAAGATTTGCCCCCGAAAGCCTCTGGCATAAAGAAGCGGAAGCAGACCGGAATGGTCAATATGTGCATGTGTAATAAACACATAATCAATATCCGCCGCATTTACGGGTATTTCCTGATTCACATATAAATCCGGTCCCTGCTCCATTCCGCAGTCCACCAATAAATGACGACTGCCAAATTGCAGGAAATGACAGCTTCCGGTCACCTCATGTGCTGCCCCTAAAAATTCCAATAGCATAATACCATCTCCCTCTGACATCGCAAACTTTCACTTTTTCTGTCGTTTTCTATTTCAGCAGTTCCTGCTGTGGGTACTTTAATTATATCTTATATGAGAGACAATATCACTATATATTTGCAAATTTTATAATATTTTTTATTCAAATCGTACAATTTCTTTTTTTAAGCGTTTCATAATTTTCTTTTCAAGCCTTGATATGTAGGACTGGGAAATTCCCAACAGGTCTGCCACCTCCTTCTGTGTCAGCTCATTGCCGTCACCGGAATTAAGTCCAAACCTAAGTTCAACAATTGTCTTTTCCCTGCCGGAAAGATGCTCAATCGCTTTATTTAAAAGCTTCTTTTCAACCTCGCTTTCAATATCCCGGTATATCACATCCTCATCCGTCCCAAGAATATCGGAAAGCAAAAGCTCGTTCCCGTCCCAATCCACGTTGAGCGGTTCGTCGATCGACACCTCTAACCTTGTCTTGCTGTTCCTGCGCAGATACATCAAGATCTCATTTTCAATGCAGCGCGATGCATACGTGGCCAGTTTAATCTTTTTATCGGGATTAAAGGTATTGATTGCCTTGATTAATCCTATCGTTCCGATCGATATCAAATCCTCCACGCCGACTCCCGTATTGTCAAATTTTTTTGCAATGTAAACCACAAGCCGCAGATTGTGCTCAATCAGCCTTCTCTTCCCCTCCTCCTTTTCCTCACCCGCAAGCTGCCTGATACACTCCGCCTCCTCTTCTGCGGTCAACGGCGGCGGCAGTACCTCCGCGCCTCCGATATAGTGCACCTCTCTGGGATTATGAAACATCATCTGCACAATATTTGGTATCATTCGAAACTGAAAATGTCGGGGTACGTTTACTTTTATATACATAATTCTCTTCCTTTCCTTACAAAGCATCGCATTTTTCAGAGCAATTTTCCGTTTAATATCATCTGATAATCGCCCCGCAGGGATAATTTCCCATCCGCAATCCCAATGACTGCCGGTTCCACCAGAACCACACTCTTCTTTTTGTATATCAACATTCTCTCCAGTGTATAAACCCAAATCAGACCGCTTGGCTCTCCAAGACTGGAATATACGATCAACCGTCCCGGCAGCTCCTTTACTGCCTCACGAAGCTTAGGGGACGCCGCAATACTGACCGGCTCATGAAAATACGGGTCCATCAGCAGATTTCCCGTATCATAATAGGCGCGCATCTGGTATTCTCTGCCCGCAAGAAAAAGTTTTACCTCATAAATTCTTTTTCCGACTGTCGTCTGCCGCTCCCACACAAAGGCTGCAAAAAGGCTAATCAACAGCGTCAGCAGTACGGACAGCAAAAAATACCTGCCTTCAAACAAAGTCTGACCGACCCACTGCATAACACCGCCCACCAGCAGTACAACAAGATAGGTGACACCCCAATCCTCCAGGAAACGCCGTCTGTTATTTTCCCTGAAAGAAAAATATACCATCACGGGATTTACCAAAAAATGTAAAATCAATGTATACAGACTATAATCCGACAAAAAAAGAAACAAAAAAACTGCAGATATTGTTCCAAGGAATGACGGTAAAAACAGCTTTTTTACCGGACAATTCCTTCCCAAAAAAACATTTGTCAGAAACAGCGCGAGAAAATCCATACAGAAATTAGAAAACGCAAACACATCTATGTATAATTCATACTGCACATTCCACCTCCCGTCACGGCACAAAGTCTCAGTACGCCTTCCTTGCGTCCGCAAAACATGAATGTTTTTCACAGGCTTCATTATATAGGAATCTGTCTGCTTTTTTTGTCAAAATAATGTTGCATATTCCCGCAAATCATCACAAAATTTCGACACAAAAAAAGAATCTCGCTCTGCGAGATTCTCATATAGAACAAAAGTGCGCGGACTTGTCCTAAGGGGTACCAGGCTTGCCTGGGGGATTCCTTAGGACTATTACATAGCAAAATCTTTCCTAATGATGATGATGTTGGGGTCAAATAAATAAAAATATTTTGCCCGTATTTGGTCAGCAC
>CANOCV010000046.1 GCA_947564465.1 uncultured Roseburia sp.
ACAAACATTTCACGCATTTTTGAAAGGAACTCTTCCTGCGTCATTCCGTTTAAATCTTTCACGACGCGGTTATAATCCATAATCATAAGCTGATCGTGCGGAAACAGCACGGACAGAAAATAGTTAAACTCCTCTTCGCCCGTATATCCCGAATTCTCTTCTCTGCGCATAAGGCCAACCTTGACAGCGGAAGCCGCCCGGTGATGCCCGTCTGCAATGTAGATTTCCTGTATTTTGGCAAACGCATCCTTTACCGCCGAAATTTCCCCCTCTTCTTCTATGAGAAAGACACGATGGCGCACACCGTCGTCCGCGGTAAAATCATAGAGCGCTTCCCGTTTTTTCGCATCATTCACAACCCGGTTAATCACTTCATCCGAGCGGTATGCAAGAAAAATAGGACCTGTCTGTGCATCACAGATATTGACATGGTTGATGCGGTCCTGCTCCTTATCCGCTCTTGTATTTTCATGCTTTTTAATCACTTCCTTCTGATAATCATCAATAGAGGCGCAGGCTGCAATTCCGGTCTGCACTCTATTCCCCATCGTCAGCTCATACACATAATAGCAAGGCTTTTTTTCTTTCACAAAATGTCCCTGCTCTACCATGTTCCAGAGCAGATCATGCGCTTTTTGATAAACCTGCGGCGCATACATGTCTACCGAATCCTCAAACTGTGTTTCCGCTCTGTCAATATTCAAAAAAGAAAGCGGCTTTCCCGCAACTGCCTCTTTTGCCTCCTCGCGATTATAAACATCATAGGGCAATGCCGCAATTTGATCGGCCTCTCCCTCTTTTGGTCTGATACATAAAAATGGTCTGATGTCTGCCATATCATTTCTCCTTCTTGTACATTTTACGCTTAACTGTCACGAAGGCTGTCGCGGATTATCTCCGGGCAGCCTTCGCAAGTATTTCAAAAAACGTGTTATTTAACGACACGAACCTTCAACACGCCTTCTATTCCATTTAATTTTGTAACGACTTCGTCTGTCACCGGTGCATCCACATCAATCAATGCACAGGCATAATCACCCTTGCTCTTATTTGTCATATCGGAAATATTAATTCCCGCATCTCCAAAAACAGTCGTATACTGGCTGATCATACCCTTGATGTTTTTGTGCAGGATTAAAATCCGGCCTGCCCCCGTACATCCGGCCATATTGCAATCCGGGAAATTTACAGAATGCGTAATGTTACCGTTTTCCATAAAATCACGAATTTCTCTGACCGCCATAATCGCACAGTTGTCCTCGGATTCCTCTGTGGAAGCTCCGATATGCGGTGTTAAAATCACGCCCTCGGCGCCAACCGTCGTCGGATTCGGGAAATCGGAGACATATTTGCGCACCTTTTTCTCCTTTAACGCTTCTACCATTGCCTCCTCATCTACAAGAAGATCTCTCGCAAAGTTCAGGACAACAACCGTATCCTTCATCATCTCAATAGCATCTTTGTTGATCATCTTCTTTGTAGAATCAAGAAGCGGCACATGAACCGTAATAAAATCACACTCGCGGTAAATATCCTCCACTGCGCTGACGTGCTTTACGCTTCTTGATAAATTCCACGCCGCGTTGACAGAAATATACGGATCGTATCCATAAACTTCCATTCCCATATGTGTCGCCGCATTGGCTACTAACACGCCGATTGCGCCAAGCCCGATCACGCCCAATTTCTTGCCGGAAATCTCGGTACCCGCAAAAGCCTTTTTCGCCTTTTCCGCATCCTTCGCAACCGTCTCAACACCGACCTGGCCCTTTACCCAGTCAATGCCGCCCGTGATGTCGCGGGAGGCCAAAAGCATACCCGCAAATACGAGTTCCTTGACGCCGTTGGCATTAGCGCCCGGCGTATTAAACACAACGATTCCCTGATCGGCGCATTTCTCAAGCGGAATATTATTGACGCCCGCTCCGGCTCTCGCAACTGCATACAAATTCTCCGGCAGTTCAAGATCGTGCATAGCGGCGCTACGCACAAGCACTGCCTGCGCATCCGCTAAATCATCTACCTTTTTATAGTCGTCTGTCAACAAATTCAATCCCACATCTGCAATCGGATTTAAACATGTATAATTAAACATCAGGCATTCTCCTCCTCGAATTTTTTCATGAATGCAACTAATTTCTCAACACCCTCCTTCGGCATTGCATTGTAAATAGACGCGCGCATACCGCCTACGGTTCTGTGGCCTTTTAAGTTTACAAAACCTGCCTCTGCAGCTTCCTTTACGAACTTTGCATCCAGCTCGTCATTCCCCGTCACAAACGGTACGTTCATCAGAGAACGATCCTCCTTTGCGACAGTTCCCTTAAACATCTTGCTCTCATCCAGGAAATCGTAAAGTATCTTTGCCTTCTCCTCATTGTGCTTCTTCATCGCCTCGAGTCCGCCCATTTTCTTTAACCACTTGAACACCTTGCCGCAAATATAGATACCGTAGCATGGAGGTGTATTGTATAAAGAATCGTTGTCTGCCTGTGTCTTATATTTTAACATGGTAGGCGTTCCCGGAAGTACGTCGTCCGTAATCAAATCCTCACGGATAATTGCGATCACAACGCCTGCCGGTCCGATATTCTTTTGAACGCCGCCGTAAATCACACCGTATTTTGTGACGTCCACCGGCTCTGACAAAAAGCAGGAGGATACGTCGGAAACAAGAATATGTCCTTTTGTATTCGGAAGCGTCTTATATTTTGTTCCGTAAATCGTATTATTCTCACAGATATACACATAATCCGCATCTTCCGGTATATCAAGATCGGAACAATCCGGTATATAGGAAAATGTCTTGTCTGCGGAGGACGCTACTTCTACCGCCTCCCCATAAATCTTTGCCTCCTGATATGCCTTCTTTGCCCACTGACCGGTCACAATATATGCCGCCTTCTTATTTTTCATCAGGTTCATCGGAATTGCAGCAAACTGCTGGCTCGCACCACCCTGTAAGAACAGCACCTTGTAATTATCCGGAATATTCATCAGATCCCTCAAATCAGCCTCAGCCTCTTTGATAATGTTATCATACACTTTGGAACGGTGGCTCATCTCCATAACGGACATTCCGCATCCCTTATAATCCAGCATCTCATCCGCTGCTTCTTTTAACACTTCCTCCGGTAATACTGCCGGCCCTGCAGAAAAATTGTATACTCTGCTCATTTTCTTCCTCCTCGTTCTCTTTATTTTCTCACTTCATTACATCTTGCCACTTTAAACGCCTTCTGTCAAGACGATTTACTCGCTGCCGTCAAGAATCTCAGATATTGCCGCACCCGGAGCCACCATCGGCCACACCTTGTCGTCACAGTCAATGATACAGTCAATTACAACCGGTATTTCGCTTTCCATTGCCCTCTTTAATGCGTCTGCAAACTCTTCTCTTGTGGTCGCACGGTAGCCGACGGCTCCCATGGCCTCCGCAAGCTTGACAAAATCAACGCCGTCATCAAGTACCGTTGCGGAGTAATGTTTATCATAAAACAGTGTCTGCCACTGGCGCACCATTCCAAGCACATGATTATTGACAATTACCTCTATCAAAGGCAGCTTTTGTCTGACAGCCGTTGCAATCTCGTTCATGTTCATCCGAAAACAGCCGTCTCCGGCGATATTGATTACCTGCCTGTCAGGATTTGCACACTGCGCGCCGATTGCCGCGCCGAGGCCGTATCCCATTGTCCCAAGGCCGCCTGAAGTGAAAAATGTCCGCGGCTTGGAATACCGGTAATACTGCGCCGCCCACATCTGGTGCTGTCCCACCTCCGTGACAATCAGGGCATCCCCCTTTGTCTGTCGGTAAATTTCTTCAATTACATAAGGACCGCTCAATCCTTCCGGTGCATATGACAGAGGATATTTGTCCTTGTAGGCCGTAATAGCAGACATCCACTCACCGTGGTCCATCTGTTCCAACATAGGATTTAAATGGTTAAGAATATCCTTGATATCGCCGATTACGCTTGCGCTTACAACGATATTCTTATTAATCTCGGCCGGATCTATGTCAAGCTGCAGTATCTTCGCCTGCTTCGCAAACCGCTTCGCATTGCTCAAAACACGGTCGCTGAAGCGCACGCCCACCGCAATCAAAAGATCACATTCACTGACACCGTAATTAGAGGTTTTTGTTCCGTGCATCCCAAGCATTCCGGTATAGCGCGCATTGGTTCCGTCAAAAGCGCCTTTGCCCATCAGTGTATCGCAGACAGGCGCATCTACTTTCTCTACAAACTCCATAAGCTCTTTGCTCGCACCCGAAATTACGGCTCCGCCTCCGACGAAAACATATGGTTTCTTTGATTTTTTAATCATGGAAACCGCTTTGTCAATCTCTTTGTCAGAAATCTTCGGCAATAACGGCGTGTGCGCCACCTTCTGCGGCTTATACTCTGTCTTATTTGCGGTGACATCCTTTGGAATATCCACAAGAACCGGGCCGGGCCTGCCCTTTCTTGCAATATCAAACGCCCGGCGTATCGTAGCCGCCAGATCTTTTACATCCTTTACAATGAAATTATGCTTTGTGATCGGCATCGTAATTCCCGCGATATCAATTTCCTGAAAGCTGTCCTTTCCAAGAAGCGCAACACCTACGTTACATGTAATCGCCACTATCGGAACGGAATCCATATACGCGGTCGCAATTCCTGTCACCAGGTTTGTCGCTCCCGGTCCGCTCGTCGCAAAACAAACGCCGACCTTTCCCGTGCTTCTGGCATATCCGTCCGCCGCATGGCTGGCTCCCTGTTCGTGTGAAGTAAGCACATGCTTTATTTCATCTCTATGTTTGTATAGTTCATCGTATACATTTAAAATTGCACCGCCCGGATAGCCGAATACAGTATCCACACCCTGCTCTTTTAAACACTCTATCACAATTTCCGCACCCGTTAAAAGCATGATATGTCCTCTCTTTCTAAATCCTTTTTACAACACAGGCTGCCCTGTTTATTTTTCTGCCTTCGGAATCTCTAAGATTGCCCCCCTGTTGCCGGAAGTTACCATAGACGCATAGCGTGCCAGATAGCCCGTCGTCACTTTCGGCTCTCTTGGCTGCCACTTTGCCGCTCTCGCATTCAGCTCTTCCTCGGTAAGGTTGACGTTTAATTTCATATTCGGAATATCAATCTGAATGATATCTCCCTCTTCTATCAGCGCAATCGGCCCGCCTACCGCCGCCTCCGGCGAAACGTGTCCGATAGATGCGCCGCGGCTTGCGCCCGAGAATCGGCCGTCTGTAATCAGCGCTACCGAGGAGCCAAGCCCCATTCCGGCTATCGCCGATGTCGGATTTAACATCTCACGCATACCCGGTCCGCCCTTCGGTCCTTCATAGCGGATTACAACGACGTCGCCTGCCACAATTTTGCCGCCCTTGATTGCCGCGATTGCATCCTCCTCACAGTCAAATACCCTCGCCGGACCTTCATGTACCATCATCTCCTCTACGACCGCGGAACGCTTCACTACGCTGCCGTTTGGCGCCAGATTGCCGCTCAATACGGCAAGCCCGCCTGTCTTGCTGTACGGATTATCAAGCGGCCGGATCACCTGCGGATTTTTATTTACCGCATTCTTTATATTCTCTCCAACCGTTTTTCCGGTGACCGTCATACAGTCCGTATTGATAAGACCGGCATCGGCCAGTTCTTTCATAACCGCATACACGCCGCCGGCTTCATTTAAATCTTCCATATATGTCGGTCCTGCCGGCGCAAGATGACAGAGATTCGGCGTCTTTTCGCTGATTTCGTTTGCAAAGGAAATGTCAAAATCAAAACCGATCTCATGAGCGATTGCCGGAAGATGCAGCATACTGTTGGTGGAACAGCCAAGCGCCATATCCACGGTCAGCGCATTTAAGACGGCTTCCTTTGTCATGATATCTCTCGGACGGATATTTTTATTATACATATCCATTACCGCCATGCCCGCGTGCTTTGCAAGACGTATTCGCTCGGAATATACCGCAGGAATCGTTCCGTTGCCGCCAAGACCCATGCCAAGCACCTCCGTCAGACAATTCATGGAATTGGCCGTATACATGCCGGAGCATGATCCGCAAGTCGGACATGCCTTCATCTCATATTCCCGCACATCCTCCTCTGTCATCGTGCCTGCCGCGTAAGAGCCTACCGCTTCAAACATGGAGGAAAGACTTGTTTTATGTCCCTTTACATGTCCGGCGAGCATCGGACCGCCCGACACAAATACAGTCGGCACGTTAATTCTCGCTGCTGCCATCAAAAGTCCCGGCACGTTTTTGTCGCAGTTTGGAACCATGACAAGCGCGTCGAACTGATGCGCCAATGCCATACATTCGGTCGAATCCGCAATCAAATCTCTTGTCACCAGAGAATATTTCATTCCGATATGGCCCATCGCAATTCCGTCGCACACTGCAATCGCCGGAAATACCACAGGGACTCCGCCTGCCTCCGCCACGCCAAGCTTCACGGCGTTCACTATTTTATCCAGATTCATATGGCCCGGCACAATCTCGTTGTAGGAGCTTACAATACCGACCATCGGCTTTTTCATCTCTTCTTCGGTAAAACCAAGTGCATTAAATAAACTTCTGTGCGGCGCCTGCTGCATACCGCATTTTACATTTTCACTTTTCATTGCTTTGTCCTTTCTATACCCTTTCTGCGATTAAATCACCCATTTTTTTGCAGCCCACCTGCGTAAAAGCGCTTTTTTTCTCTGTCTCTTTCGGCATAATATCCACCGTGCGGTATCCGTCCTTTAATACCTGTTTTACGGCTGCTTCCACTGCATCGGCTTCTTTATCCAAATCAAATGAATAACGAAGCATCATTGCCGCGCTTAAAATTGTCGCAATCGGATTGGCAATATCCTGCCCCGCGATATCCGGCGCGGAACCGTGGCTTGGCTCATACAGACCGGATTTCGTATCGTTCATGCTTGCCGAGGAGAGCATCCCGATGGAGCCCGTCACCATGCTGGCCTCATCCGATAAGATATCTCCAAACATATTTTCCGTCAAAATCACATCGAACTGCGCCGGATTATTTACAAGCTGCATCGCACAGTTGTCGACCAGCATATGCTCATAACTTACCTCCGGGTAATCCTTCGCCACTTCCTCTACAACCTTTCTCCAAAGCCTTGAGGAATCCAGCACATTTGCCTTATCTACGCTTGTGACCTTTTTTCTTCTCTTCATGGCAATGTCAAATCCCTTAACGGCAATCCGACGGATCTCATCCTCGCTGTACGTAAGCGTATCCGTCGCTGTCAGCTTTCCGTTCACTTCCTCCGTCTTTCGTTCTCCGAAATACAGACCGCCTGTAAGCTCACGCATAATTACCATATCAAATCCTTCCCCGATAATCTCGTCGCGGAGCGGACACGCTGCTTTCAATTCCTCATAGAGGTATGCCGGGCGCAGATTTGCAAATAAATTCAAAGACTTGCGAAGCTTTAACAGTCCCGCCTCCGGTCTTAAGGACGGCTCTAACCTGTACCACGGAGACGTGCTCGTGTTGCCGCCAATCGAACCCATCAGCACCGCATCCGCCGCCTTTGCCTGCTCGATTGCATGATCCGTAAGCGGAACTCCCGTCGCATCAATGGAACAGCCGCCCATCAGGATCTCTTCATATTCAAAAGTGTGACCGTATTTTTCACCGATCTTATCCAATACTTTTTTTGCTTCATTTACAATCTCCGGTCCGATTCCGTCGCCGGAAATAACTCCAACATGATAATTCATGATTTCCCTCCTAGTACATATAGTAATCGACGCTTTATCAAAAAGTCCGAATGTGTATATAATAAATCATTTATCGGCAGATTTCAACTGAATATGATAATCACAAAAAACTTTTACCTCTAAAACAAACTTAATAGCTTGTAATTTTACTAACTTATAAGGTTATTTCTGTGAGAAAAATGATAAGCTATACTGAAATATATGTTTAGCTTGTAAGGAGGTCTTGAATGGATTATTACTGCAAAAATGTAAAAGATTACAAGCCCGCAATGGGTGAGCGTCTGCGTGCCTGCCGCCTGAAATCCCATCTGACACAGGAAAAAATGGCGGAAATTCTGGATATCTCTGTAAAACATTACAGCGAAGTCGAGCGCGGACTGATCGGACTTTCCGTAGACAAACTGATCTATGTCTCCAATATGTTCGGTGTCAGCCTGGATCATCTCCTAAAAGGAAGCGACGCAGACGAAGGAGTTCCTTATCTGTTGCTAGAAACATATCGTTCCTGTCCCGAGGAAAAAAGAGAATATTTAATCGAACTTGTCAAACAATTGAATCTTATACTGCATAATACCAATCAATCAGGCAGGAGGTCACCCATTAATTGAGCAGCCGACCACACACCTTATTGCGTGTCCGGATTGATACAATTATTTCTTGGGTGCTATTGTTATTTTTTGCACCCATGGGGTTATTGCTATTTTTAATTCATAATTTCTATCAAGTGAAAGTTATCCCTCAAAATCTATCTGTACTAATTTTTTCCTGTTGGGCAGCATATGCTCCAAAGTATCCTTAGACAAACATGCAAATTCCTCCCTCGTATAGTTATTTTTCCAGCATCGTCAAGTAACTGTGCAGTCTTGCATTCACATAACCCGCAAACAGCTTTTCCATTACATCAAGATTATGCTTTATATAATATTGATCAAATGCATCATAATAAGAGATCCGGTCTGCAAACTTAATGTCAATTGGCGGATATCCGGCTTTCATCAATTCCAAATTTACAAGCAGCCGCCCAGTTCTGCCATTTCCGTCAATAAAAGGGTGAATCCCCTCGAATTCAATATGAAACCGCGCAAGTTTTGTAATGATATGCTCTGTACTATTTCTATAATCCTCCAGTAGCAGATGCATTTTAGGCCGGATCAAATGTGGCTGTACTGGTTCATGTTTCGCACCCATAATCCTGACGGGTACTCTTCTGTAAACGCCCCGGTCCTCCCGTTTATCCGCCAGCACAAGATAATGGATCTGCTTGATAATACTCTCCGATAAAGGCACCTGTTCTTTTACCAGATCCCGCACAAAATCAAATGCCTCTTTATGCCCGACTGCCTCCATATGGTCCTTTAACGGCTTCCTGTCAATTGTTAGACCACGCAAAACCATATCCGTCTCACGCAAGGTCAGAGTATTTCCTTCAATTGCATTTGAATTATAGGTATACTCAATAATAAATTCCTCAGTCAGACGTTCCACTTCCCCCTCTGTCAGCGGGCGTCTGGTATCCAGTTCGCTTTTCTTCCTGTCTATAGCTGCCAGTAAGCTTTCTGCTGCTTTAAACCGTCCATCCTCTGGTTTTCTTGCGTCTAACGGAATCATCCAACGGCGTCCTTCACGAATAACACCAGAAACCTTGCCTTCTGCGCATAGTATGCGCACACGTCTATCCGAAATCCCCCATTTCTCTGCAGCCTGTTTTACTGTCATATACATAAAAAGTACACCTCACTTTCCAAAACATTATACCTCTTTTTCGGAATAATATCTATCTTATAGGAATAATATTTTCTAATTTTCGGAATAAAAGAAGACTCGAAAGTGCATTTCTGTTTCCGAATCTTGATTTCTACATTAAAAATGACTTGAATTTCTATCGACTTTCCTCCAGTAATCGTTGCATTTATCTTCAAATGTAGTAGGCCAGAGTTTTGCCTAATCCTTTCTTTGGATTCCACCTCACGATGAATACCCTCGGTTTCGGCTGTATCCTTTCCACTGTCGGGCGGATTAGGAGCTTTTACCCGTTAAAACGTGTATCCAACGGGCACACTTACGGAACCTGCCACCGGCAGCTTCCTCCAGATGCATGGCAACTTAAAAAGGTATCAATACCCGAGGTATTGATACCTTTTTATATCACAAAAAACTGTCAAACTTATTCGCTTTCTTCTCTTTATTTGCCCTCTGCCGCATCTTCCGGTTTTTCCACAGCTGCGACTGCCTCCCGCTGCATGGAAATACGGCAATTTCTGTTGCTGCCAAATTCCACAATCAAAGTATCCTCTTGAATATCAATAATCATTCCGTAGAAACCGCTCGTGGTAAGTATCGTATCCCCGACGGCCAAATCCGCCAGCATCTGATTCTTTTTCTTCGTCTCCTTCTGCTGCGGACGAATCATAAAGAAATACATAAATGCGAACAAAAGTATCAACGGGATAAGCATAGATCCCAGTGCTCCCGCAGTGGACCCTGCTGACTCTGCTGCCAAAATATTCATGAAAAATTTCCTCCTGCTTTTCAATCATCGTTTTATGCGCTTTTAACCGCTTTTACCATTGTACACAAAAGCTGCCTTTCCCACAAGCCCTTTTCCAATATTTATGGAAATTTTATGATTTCGTTGTAACAGTTTACAAAAGCTGACCTGTTACATCTCATTCCCTTAAATATCCCATATTATTTTCTGTGGCTTATACATCATAAATTGGATACTGCGGATATTTTTCTTTCCATTCTTTCAAATCTAATAAACAAAATTCGTTAATGATCTTTCTTTGAATCTCACTTCTGGTATTATATTTGAATGGTAACTGACGCATCAACTTCATCGTAAATCTCTTTTTTAATGCGGCATCCATACCCGGATTACTTTCCATCAATAAAACGTATTGTACCAATTTATCTGACTGATTCTTGTTGCATGCCCAAATAAGAAACAGTGTTCCATAAAATTTTCTTGCTATCTTCTTCCAAAATTCTTCTCGAATAAGTTTCTGGTTAAAAGCTTCCGGATTGTCCGCATTTTTCACATTTCCGTTCTTATATTCCAAACATATCAGCTTTTCTTTCTCTTCCACCACAAAATCTACATCCGACAAATATTCCGAATAAAGATTTGCCAGCTCATGGGGTTCAAATACATCCAAAGCACTTGAAAAATCAAACTTCATTTGTCTGTTTTCATCCCACAAAATCTTATTCTTTTTCTCCATTTGTATTCTCACCACCTAATCAAACATGTTCTTTTCTATTGCTTCCTCCAAAAGACTGTCATCCGCTGCAACGATCTTATTGCCTCTTAGCATACTTAAATAACTCGCAGAACGTCCATAGATTTCCAATTCATCCTTATTCTCTGTCTCAAAAGGTTTATATTCAGGTGCAACATCAGCAGATGCGCGGTACAGGTTGTGGTATAATACCTGCTCTTCATTTTCTCTTCTAATCTCAAAATACTTTGCCAGATTGTAACTATGTGTTGCAATAAATATCTGTATGCCTGCCTTCTCTAACTCCAACAAAATATCTACAACAAGCGGAAACAACTCGGGATTCAAATTTGCCTCTGGCTCATCCCACAAGAGTATGGTTCCTTTTTCCAAAAGCCCATTGCGAATCAATTTCCACAACAGCCCTAACTTACGCAATCCCTCTGCTTCCAAAGAAAAATCTACTTTTCTTCCGTCTGTCTTTATCACATAAAAAGTGTCGTCCTCCACCACAACTGTTCCATCAATTGCTTTACTGATCCTCTCTAAGATTTTTTCCATAAATACCGGCAATTCTCTGGCTTCTGGCAGAGACGCGTTAACTATGATATCTACCTGCGTACCGTCAAACGGAAGATTATATTTTTGATTCAATGCCAAAAAACCTTTTGAATGGGATAACATCTCTGTTGTCGGAATAAATACGGACTGAATGTTCAAACCAGACCACTGTTCAAAGTTAATCAAAACATCATGAGATAAGTCATCTTTGAATACATGTTCTCCATCAGACACTTCAAAGTATGAATGTTCATCTTTTCGACCATAATTTTTCAGCAAACTTTGATTCAATAAATTACTTGAGAAAAAATCAACAAATTTTTTCTTTTTTCTTTCATCCATCTGGGATACAGACCATTGTGTTGCGGCATAAATCATTTTTAATAATGTGGTCTTTCCCACACCATTTTCTCCAAGTAATACATTAATTCCATCACAAAAGTTCAGTTCAAATATTTGACAAAATGAATCGCCTGATTCTATATCATAAATATTGCAATCTTCGTTATTTTTACGCCACTGGCGTTGAAATGCCATAACATTTAGAACTTTTATTGATTTTATTGCCATACTTTTCACCTCTTAAAATTATAAGTTCTCCTGTTTTTCCCTCTCTATCTGTCCCATTCGAAAAAGCTTGTCCTTTTTATATTCCGCAAACACTCCATGGTCAAGCGCATCCCTGATCTCTTCCATCATCGTATTATAAAAATAGAGATTATGAAGCACACACAAACGCATTCCAAGCATCTCCTTTGCTTTCAGGAGATGACGGATATATGCCCTGCTGTACCGACGGCAGGCAGGGCAGGCGCATCCCTCCTCAATCGGCCGCATATCCTTTTCATATTTCTGATTAAACAGATTGATCTTGCCCTGATTCGTATAAAGATGACCGTGCCGTCCGTTTCTGGTCGGGTAAACGCAGTCAAAAAAGTCGACTCCGCGCTCTACCGCCTCAAGTATATTTGCCGGAGTTCCGACTCCCATCAGATAAGTCGGCTTATTTTTCGGAAGATACGGTACCGTTTCCTCAATAATATGGTACATTTCTTCGTGGGACTCTCCGACCGCGAGCCCGCCGATCGCATAGCCGTCCAGCTCAAGCTCAGCAATCCTCTTTGCATGCTCCACTCTGATGTCCGCAAAAATCGCACCCTGATTGATACCAAACAGCATCTGCTTTTTGTTAATCGTGTCCGGCAATCCATTCAGTCTTGTCAATTCTGCCTTGCAGCGTTTTAACCATCGAAAGGTTCTGTCCACCGAATCCTCTACATAAGCACGCTCCGCCACACTGCTGGGACACTCGTCAAACGCCATCGCAATTGTAGAGGCAAGATTCGACTGAATCTGCATACTCTCCTCCGGTCCCATAAATATTTTTGCGCCGTCCACATGGGAATGAAAATATACGCCTTCTTCTTTGATCTTTCGAAGTCCGGCAAGTGAAAATACTTGAAATCCGCCTGAATCCGTTAAAATCGGCTTATCCCACACCATAAACTTGTGCAGTCCGCCCAACTCCTTTATCAGACGATCTCCCGGTCTCACATGGAGATGGTAAGTATTGGAAAGCTCCACCTGCGTTTTGATCTGTTTTAAATCCTCCGTCGAAACGGCTCCCTTGATTGCCGCTGCCGTCCCCACATTCATAAATACCGGAGTTTGTATATCGCCGTGTACCGTATGTAAAACGCCGCGCTTGGCATGGCCGGATTCTGTTAAAATTTCATACATATTCTTCCCTCCGCTCATCGTTACTGTTCATTTTATACTCAATAACATACAAAAAACTGCTGTTTTTTATTATAACAGCTGATACGGTCTCTGCGCAACATGCAAATCGTTACCGTGGGGCGTGCAGATATTCGTTGTACTAGCCTCCGGCTGAATAGTCACGCCATTACAGGTTGTCACATCCCGCAAAATCTATTATAATAACTCTTAGGCTTTCGGGCCGAATATACGAATACAGATACGGAGGATTTTATGGCAGGTTCATCATTTGGAAATATATTTAAAATCACCACCTGGGGAGAGTCTCACGGCAAAGGCGTCGGCGTCGTCGTTGACGGCGTCCCGGCAGGACTTACTCTTGACGAAACGGATATTCAAAAATACTTAGACCGCCGAAAACCGGGACAGTCAAAATTTTCCACCCCGCGCAAAGAGGACGATATCGTAGAAATTCTCTCCGGCACCTTTGAAGGAAAAACCACCGGTACACCGATATCCCTTGTTGTCTATAATCGGAATCAAAAATCAAAGGATTACAGTGAAATTGCATCCTATTATCGTCCAGGACATGCGGATTACACGTTTGATATGAAATATGGTTTTCGTGATTACCGGGGAGGCGGACGCTCCTCCGGAAGAGAAACGATCGGACGCGTAGCCGCCGGAGCAATCGCAGCCAAAATCCTGCACACACTAGGCATCTCACTGCTTACATACAGCCGCGCAATCGGTCCCGTGGAAATCAAAGCCTCTCCGGCCGAACTTCTGGCGAAAGGCCATTCCACGGTTCTTACAAAAATTTCAGAAAATTCTCTCTATATGCCGGAAGAAGATGCCGCAAAAAAAGCGCAGGACTACCTGGAACAATGCATGAAAAAATGCAATTCTGCCGGCGGCATCGTAGAATGCCTGATCACCGGACTGCCGGCGGGACTTGGAGATACGGTTTTTGAAAAACTGGACGCCAATCTCGCAAAGTCAATTTTCTCCATTGGTGCCGTCAAGGGCTTTGAAATCGGCGACGGCTTCGCTTCCGCCGCATCCACCGGGCTTGACAACAATGATGCGTTTCGTATGAATGAAAACGCAAACGTAGAGAAACGGACAAACCATGCCGGCGGTATTCTCGGCGGCATGAGCGACGGTTCCCCGATTATTCTGCGTGCAGCGTTTAAACCGACGCCTTCCGTTGCGTCTACACAGCAAACTGTCAATAAAAGCGGTGAAAATATCGACATCAATATCCACGGCCGACACGATCCGATCATTGTCCCGCGCGCCGTTGTCGTTGTGGAGGCGATGACGGCAATTACTCTTGTAGATGCGCTCTTTATAAATATGAGCGCCAGAATGGACGCCCTGACAAATTTTTATCATACTTTTTATCATACATAATAAAAACAAATGGGCTGCCGCTACATAGCCGGACAGCTCATTTGCTCTTCTTGCTGACTTATGGAAGCTTATGGATATAAACACAGTTCGGCTTATCCACCGTTATCGGCCTTCCCTCCATCAGAATATATTTATCTTCATAATCCACTTTAAATGTCGTAATCTCATTCGTCTCATGATTCAGGCTCATAAAATGAGCTCCATCCGGAAAAATGCCAAGCATCTTCGGATAATCGCCGCTGATTTTCTCATTACACATCTCAGTCAGCATACCGGTGTTTTGGTCAATCTCATAAATCACTGCTGAGTTTACCCCCGCATTGCTGCAAAACAGATATTTACCGTCAGCAGACACTTCCATGCCGGAAGCGGCACACACATCATCATCCTTTGGTCCCATTGTCGTGATACTCTGAATTTTTTCAAACTGCGGCTGATTATCCGTAAAAATATAAGAATAGACATCCACCTGATTCAAAAGCTCATAGAGCACATATGCAAATTTCCCGTTCCTGGAAAAACGTATCATATGGGGCGCCGATTCCAGCGGACTTCTGACAATATCCACAAGATTCATTTTCCCCTGCTCATAGTCCAACGCATATATTTTGATATGGTCAAGCCCGTTATCTACCGCGCACAAAAACTTTTGATCCGGCGTCAGCTTCACACAGTCAACATGAGGCTTAGAGCTCCGCATCGCAATGCTTCTTCCCATTCCCTTATGAAAAATGCCGTCTGCAATCTCGCCGATACTTCCGTCCGCCAGAAGGCGCATCATAGTAACCTTGCCGTCATGATGTCCCGCCACGAAAAGATAGCGGTTCTCATCATCCACCTCCAAATAGCAGCCCCGCATACCGCCTATCCACTGCTTATTAATCGGTTTCAAATCTCCGTCCGGCTGTATTTCAAAGGCTTCCACGCCTTCGTCGGCAATCGAATACAGAAATTTTCCGTTTTTTGAAACAATCAAATCTGACGGATTGTTAATCGGGATTACTTTTCGCTCCGTCATCCTGCCTTCCGCCACATTCAGATCATACAAATGAATTCCCACGCTATTCTCATGCGTATAGGTTCCGACGTAAGCCACGTACTTCTCCTTCATAGGTCACTCCTCCATTTCTTCTCTTCGCAAAATATCATAAGTTTCCAATGACTGCCCTAAATCAATATACAACACCTGCTGCGGATGAGGCGCAGACTCCATATCGTTTCCGTCCTCGTCTGTAATCCTCAATACCGTAACAGGAATGTTATCTCCGTTCGGTTTCATAACCTCAATAAGCTCTCCTACGGAAAACTTATTCCTCTGCTCTATCCGATAAAGCCCCGCCTCATTTCTGTCCCCGACAATACCCAGATATGTGTATTCTCTCACATATGTGTTGCTGTCGTATATCTGAGCTTCATCGGAAGGTTTGCCAAAGAAAAACCCGGTAGTAAACTGACGATAGGTACAGTTTGAAATCTGATCTAAGTACCAGCCCATATTCCGCTTATATAAATCCGGCGATTCCCTGTAATCGTCAATGGCCTTGCGGTAAGTTCTTGCCACCGTCGCCACATAAAGAGCCGTCTTCATTCTTCCTTCAATCTTAAACGAATCAATTCCCGCCTCTATAAGCTCCGGTATGTGCTCTATCATACACAGATCCTTCGAATTAAAAATATAGGTTCCTCTCTCGTTCTCATACACCGGAAGATACTCTCCCGGACGCTTCTCCTCCACAACCGCATATTTCCAACGGCACGGATGGGTACACGCACCCTGGTTCGCATCCCGCCCCGTAAAATAATTGCTGAGCAGACATCTTCCCGAATAGGAAATGCACATCGCGCCATGAATAAATGTCTCTATCTCCATATCCTTCGGAATATTTTCCCGAATCTTGCGAATCTCTGCCAAAGACAGCTCCCTCGCCGACACGACACGTTTCGCTCCCAATTCCCACCAAAAGCAGTATGTTCCGTAATTGGTATTATTTGCCTGGGTACTCACATGACGCTCAATATCCGGACATACCTCCTTTGCAATTGCAAATACACCGGGATCGGAGATAATAAGCGCATCCGGCTTCAGCTCCCGCAGCTCTGAAAAGTACTCCCGCACACCGCTCAAATCCTCGTTATGCGCTAAAATATTTGCGGTAATATAAACCTTTACATTATGCGCATGTGCAAATTTAATCCCTTCCTCTATCTCCTTCATGGAAAAATTTTTAGCTTTTGCCCGAAGCCCGAATGCCTCGCCTCCGATGTATACCGCATCGGCGCCGTATATAACAGCGATCTTCAGTACCTCCAGGCTGCTTGCCGGTACCAGCAATTCCGGATGTCTCATAGTCGTTCCTCTCTCTTATTATCTTGCTTTCCATTATATTTAGCATTTTACACTCAGCGCAATCCCGTCCCCGACCGGAAGTACGGATGTCCTCAAGGCTTCATGATGCGTCAGCAAATACAGATATTCCCGCATCCTTCTGTGAATGGAACGGTTTCTTCGAATTACAATATAGCGCGATTCTATAATCTCTCCGTCCTGCAGCACATTATCCGAGAGCAGAACTCCACCTGTCTTTAAAAGCCTTAAAACATCAGGCAGAAAATTAATATACTGCGCTTTCGCCGCATCCATAAATATAAAATCAAATTCCCCATCCAGATTCCTTAATACTTCCGCGGCGTCTCCCTCTATAAGGTTAATCTGTTCTTCCCTTCCTGCACGCCTGAAGTTCTCCTTCGCAACCGGAATACGCTTTTCATAATTTTCAATCGTCACAATCCGGCAGTCGGCCGGATTATACTCCGCCATCAGTATTGCAGAAAACCCAACCGCCGTACCGACCTCCAAAATTTTTGCTGGCTTATGCAAAGCCAGCAATACTTTTAAGAAGCTTTGCATTTCCCTGCGAATAATCGGCACATCCGCTTCCAAAGCCTCTTTTTCTATTTGATTAATCAGTTCGGTATTTTCCTGTGCCAATGTGTCGATATAAACTGCCAGTCTCTCATCAATGATCACTGTTCATCCCCGCCTTCTGTTCCCTGCGTGCTTTTTTCCGTCTCGGTCTCCGATGCAGGCTGCTCTGACGCCGGCCTTTGTTCTTCTTCCGTCTCCGTCTCTTCCTCCGAGCCTGACATGATCTGCATCATTTCTTCCGCGCGCATTGACGTATTCAATGTATAAATCCCCGGCTTTATCTTTTTACTGTACGCCGAAAGCTTTAGCTGAAGGAAAAAAAGATATTTGTCACGGATCAGCCCTTTTTCCTCCAACAGCGCTCCGACATCCCCGGCGCTCATTCCGTCCTCAATCGAGACGATGACGTCCTCCCCCTCATCCTCATCCTCGGCAACTGCCGTTTCCGTAAACACGCGATACCCAAATTGATAGGCATATTTTCCGGCCTGCGCAAGCGCATAAACAAGCAGTACAATCACCAGAACAGAAAAACTGATGCTTACAACCTTCATGACAATTTTTCTAGCACTCATACCAGCTCTCCTTTACTCATTTCCAAAGCCAACCTCAAAATCAAGCTGCTCTATCAGCATCCAATTCATCCGTTGGACTATGCGGCAAAGAGCAAGCTCCGAAGAAAGATATTCCTCTACCACCGGTTTGCGCCGAAGATCCGTATTCTCCTTCTCCAGTCTGTCAACCTCGTCAAAGAGATTCACATTTCCGCTGTTTTGTATCTGATAATTCTTCTTACGAAATTCATGCACAGTCCGCTCAAGCTCCGGCTCCTTATGCAGATCTTCCCTCGCCTTCTGATAGCGCATATACTCGGAACTTTCCTTTATCGCACGCACCAATTCATTTAGCGCTGTATCTATCTGGCTCATCTACTATCTTATACCTCCATTATAATCGGCATAATCATTGGTCTTCTCTTCGTCTCTTTCCAGACAAATTCACCCAATGCATCTTTAATCTCTGTCTTGATTTTACCCCAGTCGGTAATATTTCTATCCATACAATATTCCACGGTCCCGTCTAACACGGCCTTCGCCTCATCCATCAGGCTTTCGGCGCCCCTGACATAGACAAAACCTCTCGATACAATATCCGGTCCTGCAAGCACTCTTCCGCTTCCGCTCTCTAATGTAAGCACGACAATGATAATTCCCTCTTCCGCCAGACGCTGGCGGTCACGCAGAACAATATTTCCCACATCGCCAACTCCAAGACCGTCCACCATAACATCGCCCGTCTGTACATGGCCGGTAATCTCGGCCGACTCCTCATCCATCTCCAAAACATCACCCGATTGAAGCAAAAAGATGTTATCCTTCTCTATTCCAAGTTCATTCGCAATCTGGCCCTGCGCCTTGCGATGCTTAAATTCACCGTGTATCGGAACGGAATACTTCGGATGTACCAGCGAATAAATCAGCTTAATATCTTCGCGGCAGGCATGTCCGGAAACATGTACATCCTGAAAAATAACCTCGGCTCCCTTCATCGAAAGCTCGTTAATCACGCGGGTCACCGCTTTTTCATTGCCCGGAATCGGATTGGAACTAAAGATAATGGTATCTCCCGGTCCGATATCAACCTTCTTATGCATACCGGACGCCATCCGCGACAACGCCGCCATAGATTCTCCCTGACTTCCCGTCGTAATCAGTACCGTCTGCTCGTCCGGATAATTTTTCAGCTGCTCAATATCTATCAACGTATTTTCCGGTATCGCAAGATAGCCAAGCTCAGAGGCAATCTGAATGATTGTCACCATGCTTCTGCCCTCAATGACAACCTTTCTGCCGTATTTATTTGCAGAATTCATAATCTGCTGCACACGGTCTACATTCGATGCAAATGTTGCAATAATAATTCGTGTATTCTTATGGTCGGAAAAGATATTGTCAAATGTCTTGCCGACCGTTCTTTCCGACATGGTAAATCCCGGACGCTCCGCATTCGTGCTGTCACACATCAGCGCAAGCACACCTTTTTTGCCGATCTCGCCAAACCGCTGTAAATCAATCGCATCTCCAAATACCGGTGTGTAATCCACCTTAAAGTCACCTGTATGAACCACGATGCCTGCCGGAGAATAGATCGCCAAGGCGGCTGCGTCCTGAATGCTGTGATTTGTGCGGATAAATTCCACTCGAAAGCATCCAAGATTAATGTGCTGTCCGTATTTTACAACCTTACGCTTCACCTTGGTGAGCATTTTGTGTTCCTCAAGCTTATGCTCGATAATGCCGTTCGTCAGCTTTGTCGCATAAATAGGGACATTAATCTCTCTCAGTACATAAGGAATCGCTCCGATATGGTCCTCATGCCCATGCGTAATAAAAAATCCCTTAACCTTGTCAATATTATCCCGCAAATATGTGATATCCGGTATTACAAGATCTATTCCGTACATATCATCCTCCGGGAACGACAGACCGCAGTCTACAACAATAATACTGTCCTCATACTCAAAGGCAGTTATATTCATTCCAATCTGCTCTAATCCGCCCAGAGGAATAATCTTCAATTTTGAGTTTGATTTTTTCTTCAAACCTGCACCTCCACTATTTTAATTTAATCCGTTCATATTTTTGTACACCAGAAGCGTTCCCAGAACACGAAAACTGTACGCATACTCTAAAACTGTATGTCCACATCCTCCATCAATTCTGCGAAAACCTTTGCAATTGCCTCTAATTCTTTATCGTCATCCACCATCTTGTAGGCAGCCTCCGAGTCATTTTCCGCCGGCAGCTCCTTTAATATAAAAGCGTCCGAATCTCCCAACTCATCCAACGTCGCTATCAGATAATTGATCCCGCCGATTGTCGTTTGTTCCAACACATAAAACTCCACACACTCTTTGGTGTCCGGATCCACAAATTTTACCTTGTCCATATAATCTCCCATTTGCCAATACTTTCTCCGCCTCGTCTCCCGAAACGTTTTAATTTCACAGCGAATCAAGATAGCCCTGTAAAATAAATACCGCCGCTATCTTGTCCACATAATTTTTGCGATTTTCTCTTCTTACGGATGCCTCCATCACCACGCGGTCCGCCGCAACGGTAGTAAGACGTTCATCCCACAATTCAACGGGTAACCCCGTCCGCCTCTCAAGCATCTCCTTGAACTCAAGTGTTTTTTCACAACGCAACCCTTCGGAATTATTCATATTCTTCGGATAACCCAAAACAATTTTTTCCACCTGAAATTCCCGTATCAGTTCCTCTATGCGTGCCAGTGACTGACGCAACTTCCCCTCCGACTTTCTGCGCACGGTCTCAACCCCCTGCGCAGTAATCATGAGTTCGTCGCTCACGGCAACCCCAATAGTCTTAGAACCGAAATCCAGTCCCATGATACGCATAATTGCTCCTATTTCCAGGAATTATTGACAATATATTCCCTCAAAATTTCTTCTACGAGTTCGTCACGTTCTACCTTCATAATCAAAGTTCTTGCATTATTATGACTGGTAATATAAGTTGGATCTCCAGACATAATATATCCAACAATCTGATTCACCGGATTATAGCCCTTCTCGGAGAGCGCCTCATAGACAATCTTTAAGACATCCTTGACTCTTATCTCCGGTTCCTTCTCAACTTTAAAATATTGTGTGTTATTTATGTTCTGCATTTTGTCACGCCCTTATTTTGCTCTTTTGTTCTTTTGAATGAAAAAGCATCGCTTATTTTATTTTAATATAGGTTGTCCGAAATTTCAACCATAAGATACATTTCTTTGTTCAATTTGTCGGAAATTTTTCCCTTCACAATGTGATTTTCCAGATTTTCCGCTGTCTCCACGGCAATTTTTATATATTCCGCCGTGTATCCCGTAAAATATGTCCTGCCGTTATACTCCATTTTCTCCTCCAGCAGAACCGTTTCCTCTTTCCCCAGATAGTATTTCCTGAACTCTTCCGACATCTCCTTCGCCATTTCAAGAAGAATGGCGCTTCTCTTTGCCTTTATCTCCTCCGGCACCTGCGCTTCCATTTTCGCAGCTTTTGTTCCCTCGCGTTTTGAATACTTAAAAATGTGCATTTCATAAAACCGTATCGCCGCCAAAAACTCTTTTGTCTGCGCAAATTCCTCCTCCGTTTCACCCGGAAATCCCACAATCACATCCGTTGTAATCGCGGGATGTCTGTAATATTTGCGCAGAATACGACATTTTTCCTCAAAAATCCGTGTGTCGTATTTTCGGTTCATCCTCTCTAATGTGGCATCGCAGCCGCTCTGCAAGGACAAATGAAAATGCGGACATACCTTCTTCATTCCCGAGAGCGTCCTTACAAACTCCTCCGTCACAATATTCGGCTCCAGCGAACCAAGGCGGATACGCTTGATCCCCTTAATCTCGTGAACCGCAAGAATCAGTTCCAGCAAATCCTCTCCGTGATCAAGACCGTACGAACTTAAATGTATCCCTGTCAAAACGACCTCCCTGCACCCGCTTTTTTCAAGCGCCGTAAGTTCCCCTACCACCTCGCGAATCCTCGGACTTCGGATACGCCCCCTGGCATACGGGATAATACAATAACTGCAAAACTGATTACAGCCGTCCTGAACCTTTAAGAAAGCCCGCGTATGCTCCGACGTTTTCGAGAGAGAGAGACTTTCATATTCTTCTCTCCCGGCATTTATGTCTCTGACATAAATACCGCTCTTCCTCTCCGCCTCGTTCAATGGCATCTGCGCTTCCCTGTCTCTCATATGATTTTCGAGAATTTCTACCAATTCATTTTTGCGGTTATTTCCGATAATAATATCAACCGCCTCATCTTTGGCGGCTTCCTGCGCCGATGTCTGGACATAACACCCCGCTGCCACAACTATGCTTTTAGGGTTTTCTTTTTTTGCCCTGTGCAGCATCTGCCTGGATTTCCTGTCGGCTATATTGGTGACGGAACATGTATTGATCACATATACGTCCGCATACTCCGTGAAAGGAACAATTTCGTATCCGGCCTTTTCCAACATCTGCTGCATAGCCTCTGTTTCATAAGCATTTACTTTACATCCCAAATTATGCAACGCCGCTTTTCTCTTCAAATTCTTTTCCTCATTTCTTATCTACTTTTCCCACAAATGGTTGACTTTTCCTATAAAAAAAGTTACTATGTAGAAAAAGATTTTATAGTAGCCAAGGAGGTCTCTATATGAAAACAGTTCAAATTTCTTTAAATTCGATTGACAAGGTAAAGGCTTTTGTAAATGCCATCACACAGTTCGATTTTGATTTCGATTTGATTTCCGGCAGATATGTAATTGATGCAAAATCCATCATGGGTATCTTCAGCCTTGACTTATCCAAGCCAATTGATTTAGCGATTCATGCAGAATCAAACACGGATGAAATTATGGAAGTTTTAAAACCTTACCTTGTATAATATATGCGGGGTAGAAAGGATTGCAGCTGCAATCCTTTTTTTATATCATAGGAAAGACCTTATTGTTATGAAGTGTTAAAGTCTATGACTTTCCTATGATATAAAAGCTTATGCGCAGCTTCGCGCGCGGAACAAAAGCTGCGCTTTCAAGGGAATCGAAACGCGTAAGTGTGCGAAGCGCACTTTTGTTCTGTCATAGGAAAAACCTTGTTGCCGTGAAATGTTAAAGTCTATGACTTTCCTATGATATAAAAGCTTATGCGCAGCTTCGCGCGCGGAACAAAAGCTTCGCTTTCAAGGGAATCGAAACGCGCGAGTGTGCGAAGCGCACTTTTGTTCTGTCATAGGATTCGGGGGCAAAAGGTTGTGAACAAGAAGAACGCTGGCAATTTGCACAAATACATGCGAAAAG
>CANOCV010000047.1 GCA_947564465.1 uncultured Roseburia sp.
AAAATATCTGCTTTAGGCGTTATATCAATTTTTTCATCAAGACCTTCTTCATCCTCTTTTTCCTCCTCCTTCTCTGTTTTCTTTTCCTCTATTCTCACGTTTTCATTCTCCGGCAACAGTCCCTCTGTCTGCATAAATCCATTATTTTTCAATATTTCGGTCAACTTTTCAAAGGCTTCCTCCTGGGAAATAATATCATTCGACAATGCCGTATTGAGCATACTCATCTCATCGGTTTTTCCTTTCATGATATATTCATACAATTGCATTCCGTTTACATTCTGCTTCAGATACTCATTGACAATTGGTCCAAGGTTCCCAAAATGCTTCATCATAAATGCCATTTCTTCCATTTGCTTTAACTTTAATTCCCGTTCGCTCTCGGCAAGCCTCTTGGATTGCTCATTAAAGGCAAGCTGCTGATCCGTCTCGTTTTCGGCAACATGGATTTCCACCACCTTATCTCTGTTTGACTGCAGCATCCTTGAAGCCTTCTCATCCGGTGTAACGGTAAGCTCTTTCACCCTGAACTTTACTCCCTCGTAACGCTTTAAGCTCTGCTCAATGGCCGTCTCCAAGGCATTCTGTATTTCCCACCCCTGCCGGACATCCCATCTTGCGTCATGCGTCCTTATAATATCTCTTACGGTATGCAGAATATCCTCCTCTTCCATCCTTCCTCCAAAAAAATACTTTTTCACGTCCTGAAGGCTATAAGAGATCTTTAACGAAACATTAAAATAAAAATCGCTGTCCACCATCACGATGCGATAGTCCTGACTCAGCTCTCTATTCTCTAATGAAAATGTAACCTTTTGATTATAACGGCCTCGTCTCACCCGCGCAGAAGAATATTTTACCCCGCAATTGATAAGCATACTGTCCTGTTCTCCGGCTCCTGTCTGATATAACAAAAAGCATTCTCCGTCGTTTGGCATCGGCACCCGCTCCGCTATTCCCAATTTAAACCTCTCTTCTCTTACTATAAATTCACTCACTTTTTGCCCTCCTGTGTATTTTCTCGCAAATGTCATTTCGCATCGCTTTTGTACAAATATCCTCAAGTACCCTGTCAATAAACTTCCTTAAACCGTATCCTGTCCGAGATCCTTTCGCATCCCTTCTCTTGTCATACTGTCCCATCAAGCGGTAAAACACCTGTCTGTAATATCTGCACTGCCATAAAAGCTGCCATAAAAAACGTATTTTGTAACTGATATCATGATCAACCATACACAATTTTACCAGGATCGCATCTTCCCCTTCTTCCAACCGTGCCAGACTGATATCTGCCGCAAACAATCTTAAAAATAATTCACAGATATCTCTTTTCTCCCGCGGGGACATCCTATCCCGTGCCTGCTCATACAATTTTTCAACCAATATTCTGTAAAAGGTAAAAGCCCTCATACCGGAAGCAAAAAAATCATATAAATTCGTCAGATATTCTCTTTCTTTTCCCTCGCGTATTTCTTCCATAGATTTGCAGACATAGCGGTCAATCATGCTCTCTAAAATATCTTTTTTATCCTCCTGCTGCGCGCACACAAGCAAAGCCGTCAAAATATAATGCACCCTGTTCTCCCTGCTCCAGACATGCAGCAAATTGCATATATTTTCCCGATACACTTCTTCTCTGCTTACAATAAGAACGGTCTGTGCAATCATCATATCCGTCGATATACTTTTTTCCCTGTGTATTCTGCCAATCATGTTATTCAAAAAATAATAATAGTCCCAGCAGGCCAGCTTCCCTATCATCTGTACCGCCCTTTTTGACATAGACATCGGCTTTTTCATACTATGATTCTTTAACCATCGCATAATTGTATCATGCAGCCCGGGGCACTCTTTCCAAATATACTTCAGTATCTTTTCCTGATAACCGCTTTCCTCCAGCTGCACAACTTCGATCGGCATCCTCCCGGTATAAGTGTTCATCTCTCCCTGGCATATTTTGGCTCCAAACCGACTGAAGATATCCGTGATTCCATATTTTTTCTCTTCCTCATCCCCCTTACGGTCAAATAACTGATAGAGCAAATCCGCCGCCTGCACCACCCACATATAGGGCAGCGAATCGAATGCGGCCGCCGCAATCATCAACGCCATAGGATACGCCTCATAATTCTCTGTCAGCCAGCTGCTCAATTGTCCTTCGTCATCAAAAATATTTCCCTGTCCGGGATTCTCCTTTTTCTTTTCCGTGCCCTTTATCTCAATACTTTCAATCTTAGCGTCGTCGCCGGTCATAACGCCATGATTGTGAATAATCCGATACTGAATATATATATTTCTTTTGTCATCACAGGCCGCGTCCTCCAATATTTTTTCGAACGGCATCTCCTCTTTTGTCTCTTCTCCCCCCTCCTCTGATATCTCGCTCTCTTTTGGTATCTCGTTCTCTTTTGGTATCTCGCTCTCTTCCGGTATCCTATTATCTTCCTGTTTTGTATCCATCCCGCTTCTCCTTACAACTGAATATTTCCAAAATGGGCGTTGTCACCGGCAACAATTCCTCCCTTATTATGAATAATTACTTTTTTTACCGCGCTCCTCTTCTCTCCCGTAAACTCTTCTTTGATCTCTTTTTCTCTCTCTCCTTTCGCATTTTTTCTTAGGAATTTGTGAATGCGCTCAGTCACCAATGACGCTACTTTATCCTCCTGCAAGGCGCGCCCGTCCATATACTGCAAGTCTTTAAGATCCCCCGGCAAAATAATCTGATCCGTATAATTTACGATCAGCAGTCTCTTCCTGTCTTCCTTTGTGCTCTCCAAAGACACCCTTTTCTCCAGCGCCGTCCACTCTCCGTCCAAATAAGACTCCGAAATCAGCAGCACTTTCATAAGGGACTGATTCTTGTATACCCCATATAGCATTTGATGGATTTTCTCCGACAACATCTCCTGCTGCCTTGCAGGCGCAAAAAATACATTCAACCCTTCTTTCGTCAGATAATCGTTGATTTTAGCAGCCTTCGCCTCGATTTCACTCTTATAGGAAATTGCGACATCATACTCATAATTCATCATCAATACCCCCTTAGATATAACATAAAAAGATAGAACTTTTCCTAAAACAAAGAATCCGGCTCTGACGGATTCTCCGCCTGCGGCGGGCCGCATATGCGGCATTTTCCTCTCCGCCGCAGTGCGATCCTGCCCGGAGGGCTTTTTATATCATAGGAAAGTTATAGGCTTTAGCACTTCACTGCAACAAGGGCTTTCCTATGATATAAAAAAAGCGCCGACAGAAGTTATACTCAACCTCAGTGGCGCTTTATCTTTTCTTAATTGCGAATATAATCCTCCATATTGCACTCACTAACAATTCCCCTCTGAATATGGATAATTATACCATAAACTTACAAATAGTTCAATATTTCTACTCTTTTTCTCAGTGTTCTAAACCTATTCAGCCGTATTTAAAATACCGGATTCTCCGCCGCATGGCGATCCTGCCCGGAGGGCTTTTTGTATCATAGAAAAGTTATAGAATTTAGCGCTTCACAGTAACAAGGTCTTTCCTATGGTATAAAATAACAATATTTTCTAAATAAAACATACTGCAACCGAACGAACATTCTGTTATAATATCCTTGCAGACTTTTTTGAAAGCCGAAGCTATCGTTTATCGGAAGCTGTGGAAGGAGGGTTTCATACATGAATGAAGATCACGTTTATATCGCTATCGACTTAAAATCTTTCTACGCATCTGTCGAATGCGTGGAAAGGCAGCTTAACCCCCTTACGACACATCTTGTCGTTGCAGATGCCAAAAGAACCGACAAAACCATCTGCCTTGCAGTATCACCTTCTCTGAAGGCCTACGGCATCCCCGGAAGGGCAAGGCTGTTTGAAGTAATCCAGCGGGTAAAGGAAGTGAATATGGAGCGAAGAAGCAAAGCGCCCGGCAGACAGTTTACCGGTTCCTCCTACTCGGCACCGGAACTGGCAGAGCATCCGGAACTGGAGCTTTCCTATATTATTGCTCCTCCCAGAATGGCATTTTATTTGGAATACAGCACCATTATCTACAACACCTATTTAAAATATATAGCGCCGGAGGACATGCATGTGTACTCCATTGACGAAGTATTTATGGATGTGACACATTATTTGAAAACTTATGGAATGACTCCAAAGGAATTGGCCTCAAAAATCATACGGGATGTTCTTAGCAGTACCGGAATCACTGCTGCCGCCGGCATCGGTACAAACCTGTACTTGTGCAAGGTTGCAATGGATATTGTTGCAAAGCATGTCGCTGCGGACGAGCATGGTGTCCGTATCGCAGAATTAGACGAAATGAGCTACCGAAAGCTGTTGTGGAACCACCGCCCTCTCACAGACTTTTGGAGAGTCGGCCGCGGATACCAAAAAAAGCTGGAAGCCGCAGGGCTCTTTACCATGGGCGATATTGCACGCTGCTCTTTAGGAGGGGACGGGGACTATCACAACGAAGAGCTGCTCTATCATATGTTCGGCGTCAATGCAGAACTTCTGATTGACCATGCCTGGGGCTGGGAACCTACCACCATTGATTTCATCAAAGCCTACCGGCCGGAGACTAACAGCATCAGCTCCGGTCAGGTGCTGCAGTGTCCGTATGATGCCGAAAAAGGGAAATTGATTGTGCGTGAAATGACAGATCTGCTGGTTCTGGATTTAGTGGAAAAGAAACTGGTAACAGACCAGATGGTGCTTACCATTGGTTACGACATTGACAATCTCACCGATGCCAAAACCAAAAACAGCTATAAAGGTGAAGTCACAACCGACCGTTATGGCCGCAAAACTCCCAAACATGCACATGGAACCGCTAACCTGAATCGCCGGACTTCCTCTACCCAACTTATCACGGATGCCGTTATGGATTTGTATGATCAAATTATCGACCCCAACCTTACGATAAGACGGGTCACCGTTACGGCAAACCATCTGGTTGATGAGACACAGGTAAAAAAAACAAAGCAGTTCGAGCAGCTGGATTTATTTACGGATTATGCTGCTTTGGAACAGGAACGGAAAGAAGAAGAAGAACGATTTTCCAAGGAAAGGAAATTGCAGGAGGCTATGCTGTCTGTCAAAAAGAAATTCGGAAAAAATGCAATCCTAAAAGGCATGAACCTAAAAGAGGGAGCGACCACCATAGAACGCAATCGTCAGATTGGAGGGCATAAAGCATGAATACGCGGGACGAACATAAATACGATGACATTATCAACCTTCCGCACCATGTATCCAAAAGGCATCCCCGGATGTCGCTTTACAACCGTGCGGCACAATTTTCTCCTTTTGCAGCCCTTACCGGACATGACGCAGCAATCCGGGAAAGTGCACGCTTGACAGATTCCTTTATCGAGCTGGATGATGACAGGAAAGAACAATTGAATAAACAGCTTCAGTTCATCAGAGAAAATTTGGAACAAAGACCGGAATGTGATGTCACATATTTTCGACCGGATGAAAAAAAGAATGGCGGAAGCTATGTGACCATTCATGGCAGAATAAAAAGGATTGATGAATATGAACACCGGATTATTTTTACAGACAATACAGCTCTCCCCATAGAGCGCCTCTTTTCCATCCGAGGAGAGCTGTTTGAGAATATGGAGCTGTCAGACATGTAGACGGGAAAGATGCCATTCGTGGGCAAAATAGTTGTACCAGAGAGTAAATATTTTTCTATTGCCATGAATCATGGCAGCACATGAGAAATTTACTCCCACTCTATTCCTGTCCTGGTCTTCAGACAACACTTTATCTATTGTAACGGTAATGAGTTCTCCGGTTTTGTCACGAAGCCGAAATCTCATTGGTGTAATTTTTCCATTTGTGTCAGTGCAGGAAATCATCTGCACCGGAATGTCTACGCACAGTATGCTTTCCAACTATTCGCACCCCTTTCTTGTTTTTGTGATAGTGCCATCATAACACATCGAATATATGTTTGTATATGAGAAATATTTGGAAAATTACAGGCATCCCCAATTCTCACCAAAAAAGAGGTTTTTCAAAGACACAAACTAAATCCACTTAAAACTCTTCATATTCTACACTGCCGTCCGAATATGTTATTTCATAATATCCATGACTGGTATCATTGCAATCATAAAATGCTTTTTTCGATATCACAGTCTTTTCAGAACCGCCAGAGGAAGACGCTTCTTTCGTTCCCACTTTGACAACTTCATTCACCGGCTCCTTCGTAACCGTTTCATTTATCGCTTCCCTGGATTCCTCGTTTCCGTCCACATAAGTCACCTTATAGGTCACTTCTTTTTCACCATTCTCGCCTTTTACACTGACTTGCTGTTGTCCTTTTGCTATTGAGCCGTCATCTTCATATGTAGTTTCACACTCAATCGGCTCTGTCTCCACGAGCGTATCAAAGGTCACACGGTTTACTACAATCTGCATGCCGTCTGTAATCTTCTCTGTTACGGCGGGAGTTACGCGATCATCCTCCCCCAATGTAATTTCCAATTCCGCCAAGACATCACCGACTGTCGCCGCCTCCGTCTCCCTGGCATATGTTTCTCCGTCACACTGAACCTTTACGTCGGACGAATAAGAAATTTTGACTTCCATCCCGTCTTTCAGATATTCGTCCAAATCATAATTTACACGCTGCTTTTCTCCAAGAGTAATCCCCTCCTGCTTCAAGAGATCGCTGATTGTTCCGCCGACGATCACCACTTCCTTTGTCTTTCCATCGACTGTCAAGTT
The DNA here is from genome assembly GCA_947564465.1 of uncultured Roseburia sp. Classification (GTDB taxonomy): domain Bacteria; phylum Bacillota; class Clostridia; order Lachnospirales; family Lachnospiraceae; genus Roseburia_C. Next base: position 6,735 of record CANOCV010000047.1, read on the forward strand.
CACGGTATTCTTTCTGGAAACAACAATTTCCTGCGCCTCTGAAATCTTTGTGTCCAGTGTCGGACTCACCTCATCTCCGTCACTTAGTACAATTTCCGCATCCTCTAAAATCTTTTCTACCGTCCTTGGCAGTGAAACCTCTATCTCTGTTATCATTCCGCCGTCATTCACCTGCACCGTCGCCTTCTGGCAGGCGCACAGCCCAAGTAAAAAAAACGTGACCGCGCCAAGTATCATTATCCTTTTCCTCATCTTCATGGTAATATTTCTCCTTCATCTATCACTTTTTTCTGAACCACCCTGTAAATCCCCTGATCTTTTGTCAGCACCTCTACCTCCACCGGATAGTCCTGTATATTTTTCTTTTTGATATATACTGCATAACCATTGGAATCAATATGGTATGCCTTATAGTAAGTATCGTTAATCCGAACCACAATATCCGTTTCCTCCTCCAAAAGCGTTTCCTCCACGCTTCCGCTGATCTTATAATAATTAAAATCATACTCCGAAGATTCTATGGATACTGTCGTATCGGATTCCAGATACTTTGCAGTCTTGGAAACATCCTCTTTCATCGCAGAAATGATCGGCGGCATATTGATATACTCAGAGAGATTACGTTCCACCTTCTCAAATACAATCGTATCCGGATCATACTGCTCCATCAGACTTTCCAATCCATACGGAACCTCTTTCGTAAACCATGCTTTTTGAAACTGATCTGCAATCAAAGGAATCAGCGTATTTCCGAAGGAATCACGAAACATGAGCAGTGTGCCGTTCCCGGTTCCCCCCTCCGTCTCAATCCATACGTCCTCGACACTTTTCACATCATTGGTATAGGTATACGCCTGCTCAATATCGTATCTGTAATTCAGTTCCTTCTCTCCGTAAAAGGTATAAAGCATCCGATTCAGGTCGCCGTCCTCATCCTTGGTCCGGATAACCGAACTGTCCCCGTAATTCTTATGCGCATATCCCAGAGTATCCATCATACAATTGTATGCCATAACGGCGCCCTTCGTATTCCAGTGGGAATCCCGCTTTAAATACAAAATCTCATTCTCGTTTCGAAACAGCTTAGGTAAATCCGCATAGAGAACCCCAAATTCTCTAAGCTTTGGCGTCAGCAGATCCACATTGTGTGTATGATCTACAATATAGGAATCGTAATACGGCATATACTCTCCATACAATGTATTTTTATTGGGAGGAATTGCCAGAACAAAATCACTTCCTTTTTCCTCTACATATTCCTGAACCAGAGAAATGTTATGTGCCATGTTGTAAATTTGCCGATCCGACATCCTGTTATATCCCAGATAATCACCTAAAGTGGATGAATAATACAGCCAGCCGTCTTTTCCGTATGTCACGGTGTCTGCATTCGAAACCTGAAAAACACAAGTTTGAATTTTTGCATCCGCATAAATCAATTCATTGCGAAACGCGAAATGCTCATTGAAGTATTCTTCAAGCTCCTGAAAAAGATTCAGATTCAAAGAACCCTCCTGTATCCCTAGACTTGGAAAAGCAGACATTGCCTTATTTTCCGTGCTCTCCGTTGTGGGACATACAGCCATTCCCGCAAATGGCAGCAGGCAGACCGCAACGCAGGCTATGATAAATATCAAATATTTTTTCATACGCATTCTCCTCTTTGCACAAAATTGATTTTCCTAAAATCTGAAATAAATAAAAGGATTATACGAGCCTCCCGACAGTCTGATCATGCACCACAAAAGCAGTACAAAAGCAGCCATATACAGGACTATCTGTACAAAGTTTTCTCCCGGAGTCAGTGTTCCCTCCTTCTTCGATGCGGCTCTTAATCTCACTGTAAGACAACGAATCGGACCGCAGCCAATCACGGCCGCAATCAGCATTACAATAAAAAACGGCGTCATTACCTGGCATACAAAAGACATAGATGCCGCCGAAAATTCAAAGCCCGCAAACATTTTTCCGATAAAGCCAAGCGCAAAGCTTAACGTATCTGACCTGAAAATCACAAAGCCCACAGCCACTACAAGCATTGTATAGACATGCAAGATAACACGGGGCAGCTTTTTGAGGGCCGGAACAAATTCCTCAAGAAAGCTAAACGCCCCATGAAACAGCCCCCATACGACAAAGGTCCAGTTGGCGCCATGCCAGAGCCCTGTCAGAAAAAACACGGTAATCTTATTGATTCCCGTCCGTACCCTTCCCTTTCGATTGCCGCCAAGCGGAATATACACATACTCCTTAAACCATGATGACAGTGAAATGTGCCAGCGACGCCAGAATTCCTTAATGGTAAGGGAGCCGTAAGGATGCTCAAAGTTCTCCTTGAAATGAAAGCCGCACATCCGCCCAAGCCCGATTGCCATATCACTATATCCGCTGAAATCAAAGTAAATCTGCATTGTGTAGGCAGCTGCGCCAATCCATGCGCCGATGATATTTAAGGAATCAAATCCCTGTCCAAACACACGATCCGCAGTCACGGCCATGGTATTCGCAATTAATACCTTTTTTGCCAGACCGCAAATAAAACGTCTCAGGCCGAGAGCCGCTTCCCTCGGGTCCACGCTGCGGCTGTCGATCTCACGTGCAATATCCCTGTATTTTACAATCGGTCCTGCAATCAGCTGCGGAAAGAAAGATATGTACAACAACACTTTACCGAATTTTTTCTGAACCTCCACCTGCCCCCGATATACGTCAATCACATAGGACAACGCCTGAAATGTGAAAAAGGATATCCCGATCGGCAAAGTAATCCCCGGAACGTTTATATTTAGGCGCAGCACATGATTGATTGTTGTTATTAAAAATCCGGTATATTTAAATACGCTTAAAATACCGATATTGATTACCACTGCCGCAATTAATACCGCCTTGCGGTCCGCTTTCTCCATAAGTATTGCGCACAGATAATTGAGAAAAGCGCTTGCCGCCATCAAAACCACATAAACCGGTTCTCCAAAAGCGTAAAAGACAAGACTCGCTATAATCAAAAGCACATTTTTCGCTTTTATGGAAGGTATCACGCTGTGCAGGCAAAATATAACCGGAAAAAATATACATAAAAACACCAATGAACTGAAAACCATTTTTTCTCCTTTATTACGAAAAATATTTTATTATTTCATCAGATTTTTACGCGCATCCACGCTTTCCCTGCTCCGATAGCCCCCTTGTAGTCCTGATCCGTTTTTGTATCATAGCTGAGAGCATAGTAGCTATGAACATGATGATGCATGCTCCATTCCGGATCATAAACCAACCCGTCAATCTCAGCCCATCCATGACCGCCGCTGTGGCAGCAGTACACCTCTTCATACCCAACAGCCTTTGCCATATATGCAAAAGCCGCCGCGTAACTGAAGCAATTTCCGGTTCCGTTCACAAACATATCATTTGCATAAATCACCGGCCAATCCGTTCCCGTATAGTGCGGCATTCTCGGTCTGCTTTCCCTGTACGTTTTGACAAATTCAAAACAAACCTTTAGTTTTTCTTCCTTTGTCATACCGTCTTTTGTGATGCCGGCAACAACCGCCTGCGCTCTTTGAAGGGTCGCCAACGACTCCGCGCTCATCCCTTCTATTTCTTTTCCGTTCACATATACGGTCTGTTTTAAGAGCGTCAGCTTCTTTCCCGACTTGTAACTATAATACTCGGTTCCGGCGTTAAGCGTTGCATTGACCGCGGCGCGCGCTCCTTTTTTTACGCTGTACATCTTATTCTCGCGATCCGCGTAATAACCTGTATACACTTTGCCTTTCACATATACCGTCTGCTTAGACAATTTCAGTGTCTTTTTTGACTTGTAACTGTAATACTTTGTTCGCGCGCCCATCACTCCGGTTTTTAAGGTACGCGTTCCTTTTTTTACTTTATACATCTTGTTTCCGCTGTCCATATAATAACCCGTATATGCTTTGCCCTTCACATATACCGTTTTCTTTGACAGCTTTCGCATTTTCCCAATCTTATAGCTGTAATACTTCGTTCCCGCACTCACCACTCCGGTTTTTAAGGTACGCGTTCCTTTTTTTACCTTATACATCTTATTTCCGCTGCCCATATAATAACCTGTATATGCTTTGCCATCCACATATACCGTCTGTTTGGACAGATTCAAGGTCTTTCCGGTGCTTTCGCTGTAATACTTCGTTCCCGACCCCAGCACTCCGCTTTTTAAGGTGCGCGTTCCGCCTTTTACACTATACATCTTATTTTCATGATCTATATAATACCCGCTGTAAGCCGTCCCCGATACAAGCACCGTCTCCTTGGACAACGTCATAATCCCGGCAGCACTCGCGCTGTAATATTTTGTCCCTGCACTCACCGTTCCGTTTTTCGCTTCCGCCGCTCCATTGGATACGACATACAAAATACCGGCGTTGTCCATATAATAACCGTTATAAAGCGCACCATCTACATAAATCAGTCCGTCGTTATTTTCCTGTCCGCCTGACTCCGTCCCCTGTTCGCCAGGCTCCGTCTCTTGTTTTTCCTCCTCCACCAAAACAGAAACCATTTCATTCTCTCCCATCGTCTCTGTCTCTGAAATGCTTTCTATCTCTGTATCCTCCGCAGAACCAATCTCCTCACCAACAAAATCTTCTTCCGTCACTTGCACGTCGTCCACTGTGGGCTCCACTGAGGCTGCCGCCGCAAAAGCAGGCAATGCATCAACGGCAATAAGGCTTATCGCCAGCATAAACGCACAGATGTGAGCCACAATTTTCCTTCTCCTCATAAGTTTTCCCTTCCTTTTATCTGATGCTCCTATTGTACTATTTAAATTAAATGTACAAATTTGTCGTTTTATGTCAAACGCTGTTTTGTATTATATCACATTTCATATTTATATTCAAATTGGCACAAAACTATATAAGCAACTTAAAATTCAAATAGTTGATATAATAATAACAGAACAACCCGTATAATTTAAGTATAATTAAATTGTATAGCAGATGAAAGTACAAAAAAAGATATTCCGGTTATGCATACCGGAATACCCCTTATCCTTTTACCATAATTTAATTTTCGTTGTACTAGATATGATCCATATCGACATCTAATATCTTCCCTGTTTTTGCATGAATCTCTATATCATACTCATATTCACCGTTTATCACTTCCACCTCATAAACAGGAACACCGTCATCCGTATCAAACTCTACCTTTACTACTGTTCCTCCCCCTACCTTCTTAATGGCAATCCATTTCGCCTCATCTGTGCCGATATATTTCTTACTGCTGCCAGTCTTAGTAATATATTCCCAGTCATATTCTAAAAGCTTTTTTGTACGCGCATGATATTTTAACTCATATTTTTTGTTCCCTTTTGTCATCTTTACCGCGTAAATATCAATACCGTCGCTGCGCTTTTTTACAATACTGGTAATTTTTCCCTTTGGCACCTGCTTCTTCGCGAGCTTCCTGCACTTACTCATGCTTATTGTCTTCCCTTGCCCCGCCTCTACATACCATGACTTTATCTCCCATCCATAGGAAATCAATTTTGCATCAGAAGCACGGTAGACAAGATCGTACTCTTTCTTTCCCTTCAGCAAATGAACCTCAAAAACAAGGACTCCTTTCTCATAATCCTTATCCACCTCTACTACCGTCGAGCCCTTCACCTTTTTCTTTGCCTGCTTCTTTGCCTGCAAAACCGTCGTAATCTCTTTTGCAAATACGGTACTGGGAACGCAGCAAATACTCGTAAACAAAAGACAAATTGCTAAAAACGTCACTGTTAACACACTACGTTTCTTCATAAAAACATTCCTCCTTTTCCCAAATCACAAGAAGTGCTATTTTTATTTTATCACAAATTTTAAGCATTTTTCAACTGCCGGTTTACAATTACATACCCGCTTTTATAACTGCGATATCACAAAAATATCATAAATCGCCTTAATCGCCATCTCAAAATCATCGTTGCTGACACCGATAATAATATTTAACTCAGAAGAGCCCTGGTCAATCATCTTTACGTTTACATTGGCATGGGCAAGCGCGGAAAAAATGCGTCCGGCCGTTCCGCGCGTAGACTTCATGCCGCGTCCGACAACAGCAATCAGCGCAAAATCCGCCTCAATATCAATGGAATCCGGATCTGCCAGCCTGTGAATCCCCGCAACCACCTTTTGCTCCTTATCCATAAATTCGTCCTGATGCACAAATACAGTCATGGTATCAATACCGGACGGCATATGTTCAAAGTTAATTCCATTTTCCTCAAAGGACTGCAGAACCCGCCTGCCAAACCCGACCTCTGAATTCATCATATCCTTTTCAATATTAACGGCACAAAAGCCTTTCTTTCCCGCAATTCCGGTAATCGTATATTTTGATTTCTGGCATGTGCTTCCGACAATCCATGTTCCGCTATCCTCCGGCACATTTGTATTTCTTATATTAATCGGTATGCCCTCCTGGCGCACCGGGAAAATCGCATCCTCATGCAAAACGCTGGCTCCCATATAGGCCAGCTCCCGCAGTTCACGGTATGTAATCGTATCAATTACCTCAGGATTTTTAATAATCCTCGGATCCGCCACAAGGAAACCGGATACATCCGTCCAGTTCTCATAGACATCCGCCTGCACCGCCTTTGCAACGATAGAACCCGTCACGTCCGAGCCGCCTCTTGAAAAGGTCTTGACTGTCCCGTCCTCATACGCGCCGTAAAATCCCGGAACCACTGCATGTTCGCAACCTGCCAGGCGTACGCTCAATACGCGGTTTGTCTTATCGGCATCAAATTCACCGTTTTCGTCAAAGAAAATTACAGACGCAGAGTCAATAAACTCAAATCCCAGATAATCCGCCATCACAATTCCGTTCAGGTACTCGCCGCGGGAAGCCGCATAATCACTGCCCGCCTTTGCCTTGAAATTCTCGCTTATCTTGGCAAACTCATCACTCAGATCAAGCTTTAATTCAAGGCCGTTTATAATCTCATCATAACGCGCTTTGATATCGGCAAGCTCTTTATCAAATTTTTTTCCGTCCTCTGCGAGTGCATAACAGGCATAGAGCATATCCGTCACCTTTATGTCTTTGCTGTTTCTTTTTCCCGGCGCGCTTGGCACCACAAAACGTCTCTCCGCATCAGAGCGGATAATATTGCCCACCTTTTTAAATTGCTCCGCGCTCGCGAGCGAACTTCCTCCAAATTTTACAACCTTTTTCATCATCCATCCTCTTTCCTGATATTATTACCAAAGCGATAACGCTTTCTTATCTGTACAGTCTTTTATAAAATACTACAAAATCGGTGTAATTGTAAATAGAAAATGGTAAATTGAAGAAAGTTTATATTACTATTCAGCTAGATGGAAAAAACGGATGCCAGAAAGCGAGCCAATATATTTTTAAAAGCTTGCTTTTGAATAAAGTATACTGATATTTTTATTCACATCATCAGAACCCAAAATATCTTTTAACGCCTGAACAAATTCTTCTCTGTCCCAACACTCATATTTAGGATTAAACTCTTCTGCATCATCAATCGTATTACTTCCTACTGTAATAGCAACCGGATAATCACTTTCCGGTCTGGAATAAATCACTAACAAAGTATAAGCATAGTTATCAAGCATAGGAACTACGATCTCAAACACCGTTGCCAAATTATATTTTATCTTCTCATCTCTTGGATGAAAATTCATGTTAGTTACTTTTCCATAAATTATACCGCCTGTTTTATTTGATAAAATATCTGCCTGCTCCCGCAAAATGCTGTTTGGTAATTCCTCGGTTGCCCTCTTCAAAGACTTTTCATCAAATTGCCACAAATCCAATTTCATCCTGATCCCTCCTTTAGGTAATTGAAAATTTAACAGGTAAATGATCTGAATATTTTTTACTATAAATTTTGTAATTTTTAATCAAAGAATCATTCCCAATATGGTCAACAATCTCAAATTCCTCCCAAACAAAATCATCAATTAATTCCGGTCTAAGCAAAACCTGATCAAATGTATACCAATAGAATGAATTGTCATCCTGATCTGACTCATAATAGTAAGTACCTAATGCATGATTCCGTTTTCCCATCAAATTCCACATGGGATTATAATAAAATTTAATCCTGCGGCCATTTAGCTTCCGACTTTCCTTTAATACTCTGTCCGAATCCAATAATGCATTAAAACCATGCATTCCTATAATTCCTGCCGAAAATGGATGCAAATTAAAATCACCTACAATAATCGTACTATATTTTTTCTTTCCTTTCTTCTCCGCTTCTGCATTACAAGCCTCTTCTACTTTTTCAATTGTTTTTGACAAATCATTAGCTCTCTGATTTCTTGCCAGCTCACTGCATCTCATTGCACTTGTAAGGTGCGTCACTACCAACAAACGGTTCTTTCCGTTCTCCTGCACCTTATATGCAATAAAATACTTTTCTTCCTTATAAACTGAAACTGAAATATCCATATCTGCTAAAAGTATGATACTTCTTCCTCTGGGTAAAATTTCCTTCTTTTCAAATCTTCTGCCGTTTTTTCTCAATGTAGAAAGAAAGTATTGAATATCTAAATTTTCAGACTCTACTGTCATTAAAATATCAATCTTACTTTCCATAACCATTTGTATCAATTCTTGTACTAAATTTTTCTTATTTATATTCCAAAATAAGCACTTAATCGTTATCACCTCATCTGCTAATATCATAAATCAACTCGCATATCATATCCATAATTGTAACGCTATGTCTGCCCGATTACAAACAATTTATATTACTTATCATCAAAATTCATATACCGTCTACTCCAGCGCCTTCCCCGTACAATAGTAATTAAAGCTTCCGTTACTCAATATATCGCCCTTGTCATTTTCCACTACCACGTCAATCACTGCAATCCGCCCGCCCAGACGCACGGCATTTGCCCGGCAGTTGACATATTCCGTATCCCTGATTGGCAGCATATAATTCATCGTTCCGTTTAAGGTTGTCACATATCTTCCGCAGGTAGCCGCCGCAATTCCGGCTAAAGTGTCCGCCAGCGCATAGACACAGCCGCCGTGCATTCCCTCATAAACATTTGTATGCCGCCTTTCGAGTCTCATTCTTCCTTTTGCATAGCCATCCTTTACCTCCAAAAGCTCCATACCGATATATTTTGCAAACGCATTCCTTTCCACAAGCTCTTCCATTTTCTTCTGATCCATATTTTATCATTCCTTCCCATCTGTCTTAATATCCAAACACGATATACGGCAACAAAAATACTTCATCTGCAAAACTCCTGCTGATGAAGCATCCTGCGTATTCTCTACCTCTATCTGTTATTCTACCACATGAACCTTAATCATATTCGTTGTTCCCGACATTCCGAGCGGTATACCGGAGGTGATTACTACAACCTCATTCTGCTTTACAAGCCCTTCCTGCTTACACACCTCTACTGCGTGCTCAAACAGCTCAAACGTGTCCTGCTTTACCTCAAGCAATACCGGAATAATACCCCAGGACATATTCAGCTGGCGCCATACCTTTTCTGTCACGGCTCCGCCGATAATATCACACGCCGGGCGATAACGCGATATCATTCTCGCGGAACCTCCGGAACGTGTAACCGTCACAATCGCACGGGCATTCAGATCATGCGCCGTCGTACAAGTAGCATGACAGATCGCATCCGTAATATTAGGACTTGCAGTGCGGTCATATCCAAAAAACCGCTTCTTATAATCAATGTCCCTCTCTGTCCGGTCGGCAATCTTCACCATCGTCTGTAAAGATTTTACCGGAAATTTACCTGCCGCGGTTTCCCCTGACAACATGATTGCACTTGTTCCGTCATAAATCGCATTGGCAACATCGGCTGTCTCCGCTCTCGTCGGACGCGGATTCTTCATCATAGAGTCGAGCATCTGCGTCGCCGTGATTACCTGCTTTCCTGCCTCGTAAACTTTTTTGATAATCAGCTTCTGAACAATCGGAACATCCTCCTCCGGCAGCTCCACGCCCATATCCCCTCTCGCAATCATAATTGCGTCTGAGGCTTCAATAATTTCGTCAATATTTTCCACGCCCTCGCCGTTTTCAATCTTGGCGATTATATTGATATCCTTTCCGCCATTCTCGTCTAAAAGGGTACGAATCTGCTTCACATCTGCACCGCAGCGCACGAAGGACGCCGCAACAAAATCCACATCCTGCTTGATGCCAAACAATATGTCCGCCTTGTCCCCCTCGCTCATGTACGGCATATTTGCGTGAATCCCCGGCACATTTACGCCCTTATGATTCGATATTACACCGTCATTCTGAACGGTACAATGGATGTCCATCCCATCCACGGAATCTACAATCAGTTCAACCAAACCGTCGTCAATCAAAATACGCTTACCGACGGAAATATCATCTGCCAGCGTCTGATACGTAATGCTTACAATGGTTTCGTCTCCGAGCAGCTCTCTTCCTGTCAAAGTGAACTTCTGCCCTGATGTGACAGTTATCTTCCCATCCTTAAAATCGCGGACACGAATCTCCGGTCCCTTCGTATCAAGAAGAATTGCAACCGGTCTGTTGTATTTCTTTCTTACTTCCTTAAGCCTTTCCATTCTCGCAAACTGCTCCTCGTGGGTTCCGTGTGAAAAATTAAATCTCGCCACATCCATGCCCTCCGCGACAAGGCTTTCAAGCACCTCAATATCGTCCGTTGCCGGTCCCATTGTACAGATAATCTTTGTTTTCCGCATCTTACTTCCTCCAATCTCCTTTTCGCTCTGTTCGTTACTCATATCTTACAACAAATACCACTGGTATTTCAATTGCTATTTTCATCACAATCCGCTTCCGTCAAAATCCGGTATAAACGATTCGTCAGCCGTATCTCCCTCCTGTATAAATCCGTTCTCAATACCGCAGGCAATCGCGTAATCTACGAGTTCGCCGTACTCCTCCTCTGTCACCTTTCTGGAAAGCTCCTCATATTTTTCACCAAATTCCCTTGGCGTATACTGGCTCATCAGACTGATATAAATTGTTCTGCCGTATGTATCCAACAGATATTTGACAATCCTCTTCGCATCGTCAAGACATCCCGGCAGCAGCAAATGTCTTACCACCGTGCCTTTCACCAAAATATCTGTCCCTTCTTCCTGTCCGGCGTTATATTGGTTTGAGTCTATCAGGCGCGCCGCCTTCCAAAGACTGCGCCCCGCTTTGGCACTCTCCCAAAGAACGGACTCCTCTGCAAAATACGGCTCCCCCGTCTGGCGAACCATCTCTTCTATTGCCGCCGAAGCATTAGAAAAATAGTCCGGCGCATGGGAATATTTCCCCGCCAGAGCCGCATCCATATATTTTAAATCGGGCAGGTAAACATCCACGTAGCCCTCCAATGAGCGAATCGTCTCCGCCGACTCATACCCCCCGGTATTATAGACAATCGGGAGCGCCATTTTATCCGCCCTTGCAATATCAATCGCCCGCCTAATATGCGGAATATAATGCCCCGGCGTCACCAGGTTAATATTGTTTGCGCCCTTCTCCTGAAGCTTTAAAAATATCTCGGCAAGGCGCTCCACGGAAATTTCCGTTCCGTACTCACCGTTTGCAATTTTTTCATTCTGGCAGTAAACACAGTGCAGCGCACACCCCGAAAAAAATACCGTACCGGAGCCGCGCTCTCCCGAAATACACGGTTCCTCCCACATATGCAGCGCAGCTCTTGCTGCCCTGAGCGCCTTTGCCGCGCCGCAGACTCCCTTTTCCCCCGCCAGCCTGTCCGCGCCGCAGCGTCTTGGACATAACATGCAAGGAGATAACTCCCTTTCCCACTCATTCCCGGCGACTGCTTTCCTCTCTTCCATTCCGTACCCTTCTCTATCTTTTACTTGTCATTTATTATTCTATCATATATTATAAAAATAAACACGAAAAATGAAACAAAGGAGAGCTTATGAATAAAAAAAATTGTATGGTTGCCCAGTCGGGAGGTCCGACCGTTGCTATTAACGCAAGCCTTGCCGGTGTGATACACGGCGTCATGGTCTCTGAAATCTACGATACGATTTACGGCTCCGTCAACGGCATTTTAGGTATTTTAAATGATAATCTCTTAAATCTGAACGAAACAATACGAAAAAATACGGACAATTTAGAGACATTGAAGCAGTCTCCCGCCATGTACTTAGGCTCCTGCCGCTTTAAGCTGCCTGATTTTATGGATGACGATTCCTCCTACAACTACATATTCCGGCAATTTGAAAAGCTAAATATCGGCGCCTTTTTCTATATCGGCGGAAATGACTCTATGGATACCGTTTTAAAGCTTTCCGATTACGCCAAGCGGATCGGCAGCGATATCCGCATTATCGGAATCCCAAAAACGATAGACAATGATCTGATGATCACCGACCACACGCCGGGTTTTGGCTCCGCAGCCAAATATGTCGCCGCCTCCCTGCTTGAAATCGCACATGATACCTTTATTTACGCAGTAAAAAGCGTTACGATTGTGGAAATTATGGGACGTGACGCAGGCTGGCTTACCGCAGCGGCCGCACTCGCCAGAAACGAATATTCGAATGCCCCGCACCTTATTTATCTGCCGGAGACGAATTTTGACAAGGACAAGTTTCTCAACGATGTCCGCAGCCTCCTTGAAAAGCAAAACAATATTATTATTGCCATTTCCGAGGGGATCCATGACGCCTCGGGCAGCTATATCAATGCCGGTGAAAGCCAGAAGGATTCCTTTGGACACAGCCAGCTAAGCGGCGCCGGAAAAGCTCTCGAATATCTGATTAAAGACAATATCAATGTAAAGGTACGTTCCGTCGAAATCAACGTATTGCAGCGGTGCGCCGCCCATCTGTCATCACAGACGGACCTTGACGAAGCCTTTGCACAGGGTGAAACTGCCGTAACGCTTGCCAAAGAAGGTATCACTGCTTCCATGGTCACAATACAGCGCACTTCAAATACTCCGTATACCGTGGAATACGGACATGCAGAAATCAAAAATATTGCAAACGAGGCGAAACGTGTTCCAAGAGAATGGATAAATGAAGCCGGAAACGACGTGCTGCCTGAAATGATTGCATATTTGATGCCCCTGATTCAGGGAGAGCCGCAGGTTACATATAAAAACGGCCTTCCGGTCTATATGGAGGTATCGCATTTATCACACTGCAGATAATTTTCTGTAAAATAAAAAAGGACAGGCTGTCGCATGAATGATTAAGTCAAATACCCCCGCGGCAATGAGCCAAATATCCGCGCATACCTGCAGGGCACTTAGCGCGGCTGCTTGGCTCATTGCCCGCGGGAATAAATCATAGATGCGACAGCCCCTTTTTATCACTTTTCTTTTTTCAAAATATCAATAAACTTTCCCACTTCCATCCACGCCCGTTTCGACTCCGGCATCAAAAGCATTGCCATCTGAAAAACGTGGAACATTCCCTCGTATATACTCAGACGCACTTTCACTCCCGCCTCCTTCGCCTTCTTCGCAGCAGAAACGGAGTCGCTTAGAAGCATCTCATAATCTCCCACCTGAATCAGCATCGGCGGAAAATCCGAAAATTCCCCGAACAGCGGAGAAATATACGGCTCTCTCGGATTGCATTTTCCGATATAATCGTGATTGTAAATCAGACTGTCACGCGTTTTTCCAAATAACGGGTCCCGCTCGTAATTCGTTTCATATGACTCTCCGCCGGCAGTCAGATCAGTCCAGGGAGACATGGCAACAAGACCGCAGGGCATCTCATAGTCATGATCTCTCAGATACATGCACAGCGCCATCGCCAGCCCTCCCCCTGCGGAATCTCCGGCAACAATAATCTGCTCCCCCAAAAATCCCTTATTCAACAGCCACAAATATGCCGTCACCGCGTCCAAAAGCGCCGCCGGATACGGATTCTCCGGAGCGACACGGTAATCAATAGTCAGTACCGGAATTCCCTTGCCGACCTCACTGTAAAGACCTGCAAATGTCCGGTAGGCATTGCGCATCTTGCCGATATAGCCTCCCCCGTGAAGCTGCAGTACCACCCTGCTTCTATCGGGATTCTCTTTCGGTTCCAGGTATTCCATCGTAAAATGCTCCATTGCAATATCCACATGCCGAAAAATATCCGGACATTTCCATGGAGGCTCCACAAGCTTCTTTCGAAGCTCTCCGTTCTTTATCTTTCTCCCAATCAGATTGTCGTTCGTCACATGCGCAATCAGGTCGCGGATTACACGCCCCTGCACACTTACCTCATTTGCTTCCATTTTATCTTACATGGAACCTCCGTTTCAATTCAATTCTTGCCCTTCTGTCCCCGATAATCATGGTTCCTAAAAATAAAAACGAAGAGACACCAAGTGCAATCAGGCTCATCACCGGGCTTGTCACAATATCAAACCGCCAAAAAATCACCGGCAGCAAACTGCATAAGATCATAAAAATCTGAAATAAAAGATAGCTCTGCCAATTTCTCATATTTACTATCATAAGAACTACAATTCCGACGTCTACAAGCAGTATCCCGCCCGGAATCACATAATTGACAGACCAGCCGCCGTAACCGGTCACAAAATCCACCAGTACCACGAACAGCACCCCGCAGACTGTCAGAACAATGATCTTGGCCTTATACCCCGCATTATCTACAACGGCAAAGCGCAAAATCAGATAAAGATAAAGAAGCGCCGCAATCACAATGGCGCACCACCAGGTTCCATGGTAATTTTCGTAATTAATCGTAAACAAAAGCACACCCGACAGGATAATTCCAAACAAAAGTATCCGGCAAACTAAAAGCAGACGCCTTGTCATAAAACGGATATCGGGATATGTGTCCTTTCCCTTCCCGTCCTGCTCTAAGACACAGTGACAGAGCGGACAGACATCGGTATTGTCTCTGATCTGCACATTACAGTTTCTGCACTTACTCATAATACACCCCATTACTTTCTATTTCTACTTCCAATCCGTCCTCTGAAAGCCTGCGGAAAAATCCCCGCTGCACCGACGGGTCACGCAGAATCGAGCTGAACGAAAACACAAGCGTATCTCCGTAAGAACAGATTGTCCCCTTTAAATTCTGCCCCTTCGACATTGCCAGATATGCGCTAAACATTTTCACATAAGGCTTGTAATCCTCCGGCACCGTGATATTTCCGATATTTGTCACGGTCGACGTGTTTGCAAGCGCCGCCGAGGTATAAACATAACGCATTGCGATATTTTTCAGAAACAGCGGAACCGCTCTCGCAATCAGATTTTTCTCGTTGGAGACATTATAGGAAAACAGTTCTTCCAAATGCTCCCTGTTAATCTGGCTCCTTAAGCTTTTACTGACAATTTTTACAATTTCCTCAAACGTATACTCCGCTTCATTTTCTTTCGGAAAAAACTCGGCGGAGACTACGGTAAAAAAATTCTTTGTCGTCACGGAATTAAAGTACGGGCGCAGATTTACGGGAACCGCCACACGAACCGGACGTTTTCCCGGCATCCGGTGCATATACTCGGTATACACACTCCATACAAACGCGGACACCAGATATTCGTTGATGCTGACCTTATAGCTGCGGCAGACCTCCTTTAGTGCCGGAATGTCCATATATCCGTGCATCACGCCGAATTCTCCGGTTCGAAGCTTCTCTCCCTTCAAAAGATACGCCTTCTTCGTCTTATATCCCTTAGAATAGCTCTTCTTATAATTTTTCAAAAAGCTGTCCTCGCGGTTTAGAGAGGTGTCGCTGCAAAGCGCATCCCCAAGCTTTTCCATAAGCGCAGGATGAACCAGCCGCAAATACTGAAACGTCAGCTCCTTCAAAAAATTAATCCCTCCCATGCCGTCCGTCAGAACATGAAAGACCTCCAAATTAATCCTGCAGTCAAAATACGTGACACGAAACATATAGCTTCTGTTCTTATTCTGCACAATATACTGGCAGGGATAACCGTTCTCCTTTCGCACCCTTGGCGCCGGTTTGCCGTTTTCCTCAAAATAGTACCAAAAAACTCCCTGCCGAAGCCGCAGGTTAAAGCCGTCAAACTTCGGAAGAACAATATCCAACGCCTTCTGCAAAACCTCCCCCTGTATCTCTTCTTCAAGCGTAACGCTGATACGGTAGACATTGCTCATAGCTTCCCCCGCAATGACCGGAAACAGATGCGCCGTATTATCCAACTTGTCCCAGCGGATATCATAGTGCCCTCTTGCCCGCTCCGCCTCTCTTTTACGCTGTTTTTCTTGTTTATATAATCGCTTTTCCTCTTTCTTTTGCAGTTTTTTTTCTATTTCGCTATTTTCCATAGGCTAAATCCTGCCTTCCTTTCATCCGGCATACTTGTATTATTATAAGCGAAATATTTTTAAAATACAATAGCTATTATTTGCACACCGCCGTCTTTGTGTTACTCCACTTCCCGTAAATGGGTTCCGGCTCGCTCTGACCATGATTATATTTTACAGAAACGTTTTTATAGTATCTGACACGCACATAATATTTCTTTCTCGATTCCAAATTTTTCACTGTCTGACTTGTCTTTTTCGTATTAAAAGTCTGCACATCTGTCTTAAATTCTTTATCTGCCGATACCTGAATCTGATATCTTCCGGCGGCAGTATTCTTTTTTACAATTGCCTGA
>CANOCV010000048.1 GCA_947564465.1 uncultured Roseburia sp.
GCTGCGCATTGAAAGTTGTTAATCCGCGAAGGTGTGCGAAGCGCACTTTTGTTCTATTAATATAAACGAAAGAGAGGAAAAACGGATGATTAACAAAGAGGTGCTGGAATTAAAGCGTCGTTTTAAGAAAGAGGCATGCACATTTACAAGAATGTGCGGCTGCTATGTGGACGGAGAGAAAAACAAGGTAACCGACTTAAAAGAAACTTTTTTGAATTTAGAGGATGAGGAATTTTATAAGTATTTGGAAATAGCGAAAAAAACATTGTCGGGTACACTGGGAAATAACCTGTTGCAGCTGGACTTTCCGATTGAGGAGGAAATGGGCGGCAGGCAGCAGTTTTTAATGGGACTTCGGGACAGCAAGCTAAAGAATGACGAGCTGCTGGAACGCTTCTACGAGATGGTAATAGAAAATTATAGTTATGCCGGCAATTATCTGATTCTCATCTTTCATGATGCCTATGATGTGATGACAAGAACGTCGGATAACAACAATTTGGACGAGTCGGAAGAAGTATTTGAATATCTGCTCTGCGCGATTTGTCCGGTAACGCTCTCAAAGCCGGGGCTCGGATACAGAGAGGATGAGAACCGAATCGGACCGAGGATTCGCGACTGGGTTGTCGGGGTTCCTGACAGCGGATTTTTGTTTCCGGCGTTTAATGACAGAAGCGCCGATATCCATTCCCTGTTGTTTTATACAAGAAACGCGAAAGAGCCGCATGTGGAATTTATGGAGGGCGGCCTGGGCTGTGCGTCCAAAAGAACTGCAACGGAACAGAAAAACACGTTTCACAGTATTATCAAACGTGTATGCGGGGAAGACTCGGAGGAGACCGAGGAAATTCTGATGGGGATTCAGGAGAATTTGAATGAACTGGTGGAGGAGCACGAGGCCGTGCATGAAGACGACGGCGAACCGCTGCTTTTGAGTCAGGAAACGGTGACAAAATTGCTTACAGACAGCGGAGTGCCAAAGGAGCAGATGGAGCAGATTGAGCGTGCGTATACAGAAGAATTTTCCGAAGAACCTCCGGCAGCGGAGAATTTAATTGATCAAAAGGCGCTTGAGGCAAACGAAAAAAGGAAAAAGGAACAGGAGCTAAAGCAGCAGGTAGAGACGCTTTCACAGCAGCTTGAGG
The DNA here is from genome assembly GCA_947564465.1 of uncultured Roseburia sp. GTDB lineage: Bacteria > Bacillota > Clostridia > Lachnospirales > Lachnospiraceae > Roseburia_C. Next base: position 1,146 of record CANOCV010000048.1, read on the forward strand.
AGAAAAAGCTCATGGAGGAAGAGGAGAACGAAACCGTGAAAACGTATGATGTAATACTGCGTGTAAAGCCTGAGAAGGTCAATCAGATAAAATCCGAGACAATAAACGGTCAGAAGTGTCTGGTAATTCCGATGACGGAGGACGAGCATGTGAATGTAAATGGAGTAAATACAAGCGTATAAAATAAATGTCATTTGAAATCCGGGATTGAGGCGGAATTTTTTCTTTATTTTTTCTATACATGATATTGACAATGGCAATAACTGTACTCGAATATATAGCTATAAACCATATATCAAAATTTACGGTTACCGTGAATCGCTGTAACTCATACGCATACGGCACGCCGTTTAGTATTGCATGTAACAGAACACTCAATCCCGGATATAATGCGTTTCTCTTTGGATAAGAAACATAATGTTTCTATGAAAAGTAACTTAACTTTCTTCATTTGACAACTCTCAATTTTTTTCTTTTATAAAATCAGCTATTGTATACAATTTGCAATATAAACGATTCTGTATGCCGCTTTTTATACCGGTTATTATTTGTGTAAAAACGAGTTGACAATTGCGTTCAAAGTGTATATATTAAATATATACAATATATCTTCGTATATACAATGTGATATTTATTATGGGCCTATAATGAAACGGAGACAATCATGAATATTATAATAACAAACTCTACCGGACAGCCGATTTATGATCAGATTACATCACAAATTAAAAATCTGATTTTAACGGGAGTATTGAAGGAGGGGGACGCCCTTCCTTCTATGCGGCTTCTGGCAAAGGAACTAAAAATCAGTGTAATAACGACAAAGCGCGCATATGAGGAGCTGGAGCGGGAGGGATTTATTGTTTCTTTCACCGGAAAAGGAAGCTTCGTGGCAAGCCAGAATCTCGATTTCCTTCGGGAACAGAGGCAGAGAGAGATTGAGGAGTACTTGCAGCAGGCGGTTGATACGGCGAAAAGTCTGGATATCGAATGCGAGGAGCTGGAGGATATGCTGCGCATCATGTATGAAGGAGAATAGGAAATGAGCGAGGCGTTGAGACTGGAGCATATCAGTAAAAAATATGAGACATTTACGCTATATGATGTAAATCTTGTAATTCCCAAGGGAAGCATTATGGGATTTATAGGGGAAAACGGCGCGGGGAAGAGTACGACAATGAAAGCGATGCTGGGACTGATTCATCCTGACAGCGGCAAGGTACATGTGGATGGGAAAGAATTTGCGGGGACGGAGCGTGACGTCAAGGAGCACATTGGAGTTGTGATGGACAGCTCATGCTTCCCGGAAGAGTTAAATGCCGAAGAAATCGGAAATGTTATGAGAAGGGTTTACGGCACCTGGGATGCGGAAAAATACAAAAATCTGCTTGGAGAATATAAAATAGAGCGGACAAAAAGAATCCGGGATTATTCGCGGGGGATGAAAATGAAGCTGTCGATGGTAGTTGCGCTCTCTCATGATTCGAGGCTTCTGGTGTTGGATGAAGCGACGAGCGGATTAGATCCGATTGTCAGGGATTTTTTGCTGGATACGTTTTTGGATTTTATTCAGGACGAGGAGCATAGTATCTGGCTGTCTTCACACATCTTAAGCGATCTGGAAAAAGTGTGTGATTATATTACCTTTATTCAGGACGGAAAAATTTTGTTTTCGGAAAACAAGGATGAGCTGATGGAGAAATACCGAATCGTAAAGGGGACAAAAGAACAGATACGAGAGCTTGAGCCTTCGGCAGTTATTGGCCTGTCGGAAAATGCGTTTGGGGCGCAGGCGCTTGTTCCCTCATCGCAGCTGCCGCAAGGAATGGTAAGCGATGCGGCGGGAATCGAAGATATCATGTTGTTTTATGGAAGGGAGAGAAGGTAACATGGCGGGACTTGTATGGAATCAGCTGTACAGCTTAAAAAAAGTAATAAAATTGTATCTTGCAGCGATAGCGATCTATCTTGTGATCGGGCAGCTAAACGGGAGCGTGACAGCGTTTGGGGGGATTTTTCTGTTGCTTGCGAGTATGCTTGTCATAAACAGCTTCAGTGTGATAGAAAAGTCAAACTGGGATCTGTTTGTAAATACGATGCCGGTCAGTAAAGGACAGATTGTGGGAGTTCATTATCTGCTGGGACTTTTGGCCGTCTGTGCGGTTTTTGTATTAAACAATATTGTGATTGCAGTCGACGCGCATCTGAAGGCATATTCACCGCGGGAGGATTTTTTGATGAACTACGGCATATTCACCGCGGCAGTCTTTTTCCTGCTCGTAATGATACCGGTGCTTGTGAAGTGCGGTACGGAAAAAGCACGGATTGTGCTGTTTTGCGTCTATGTTATTCCGTTCCTTATCGGATACGGTCTCTCAAAAACGGAAATTTCTATGCCGACTAAAAGCCAGCTGGATACGCTTGCAAAGCTTAGTCCGCTGCTGATGCTCCTGCTGCTTTTCGTATCATATGCGATATCGCTGCATTTTTATAAAAAGAAGGATTTTTAGGGAATAATCGGATGGAAAGTGACACAGGATTGTGCTAAGATAGTAACAGAAAATCGGAAGGGCAGCGGCACAATGATGGATCATAATATAAACAGTAAAAGAGAAGAGAACAAAGCAATGGAAAAAATTACGCAGCAGACAGCCGAAAAGCCGGCGTGCCGGCGTTTAAAGCGGCTGCGGGAACAGATGAAAAAATATGGGATAGATGTGTATCTGATCGTATCGGACGATTTTCATGCGTCGGAGTATGTGGGCGATTATTTTAAATGCCGGGAGTATATATCCGGTTTTGACGGCTCTGCGGGAACGCTTGTGGTAACTGTGCAGGAAGCGGGATTGTGGACCGACGGCAGATATTTTATACAGGCAAGGGAACAGCTGGCGGGCACGGGAATTACACTTTATGAGATTGGCGAGAAGGGCGTGCCTACGATTTTACAGTATCTGCAGTCAGCCTTAAGGCCGGGGCAGTGCCTTGGCTATGACGCCAAAACAGTGCGTGCGGGATACAGTGCGGCGATTAAGGAGCATTTAAAAGGAAAGAAAATTAAATTTGAAGAGACGCTGGATCTTGTGGGACTGATATGGGAAGACCGTCCAAGAATGAAAGCGGAGCTGGTGTGGCTTCTTACGGAGGAGTATGCGGGCCAGTCACGGAGCGATAAACTAGAAAGGCTTCGCGAGGCTATGAGGAGGGAGAATGCGGATGCATTTCTCTTATCGTCGCTGGATGATATTGCCTGGCTTTATAATATCCGGGGGAATGATGTTGCATATAATCCGGTGGCGCTTGCTTATACAATCGTAAACGAAAAGGATGCCGTGCTCTACATCGGCAGCGGCGTGGCTGATCAGTCGGTGGAGGCTGCGCTTGCGGCGGACCGGGTGATAATCCGTCCGTACCTTGCCGTTTATCAGGATGTGGCCTCTCTGAAAAAGGGAATGTCCGTTATGATGGATGAAAACACGGTAAATACGGCGTTGCGGGAGGCGGTTTGCGCCGGAGTCAATGTGATAAACAGAAGGAATCCTACAACGGAATATAAAGCGGTTAAGAATAAGGTGGAGATGGAAAATATGCAGGAGGCGCATCGAAAGGACGGTGTGGCGGTGACAAAGCTGATTTACTGGCTGAAAAAGAGCTACGGCACTCCGGAATGGGAGAAGATTACGGAGCTTTCGGTCTGTGAAAAGCTGGAGGAGTACCGAAAGGAGGGAACGCATTATCTTGGACAGAGCTTTGCGCCGATAGCGGCATCCGGTGCGCATGGCGCAATTGTGCACTATGAGCCGACAGAGAAGACCGCCATCCCGCTTGTGGATCACAGCTTTTTATTACTGGATACCGGCGGACAATATCTTGAGGGGACGACGGATATTACCCGCACGATTTCCATAGGCGAGATCGACGAGCGGAAAAAAGAGTGTTATACGGCGGTTCTTCGCGGCAATTTAAATCTTGCGGCTGCCAAGTTCCGGCATGGCTGCGCAGGGGCGAATTTTGATTATCTTGCGAGAGCGCCGTTGTGGGAGATGGGGCTGGATTACAAGCACGGAACAGGCCATGGAGTCGGATATCTGCTCAACGTGCATGAGGGACCGAACGCTTTTCGGTTAAAGGAGGCGGACAATAGCATCGGTACGGTGTTCGAGGAGGGGATGGTGACTTCAGACGAGCCCGGAGTGTATCTTGAGGGAGAGTTCGGCATTCGTCTGGAGAATCTTTTACTCTGCAAAAGAGGGAAAAAGACGGAGTACGGGCAGTTTATGGAATTTTTGACATTAACGCTTGCTCCGTTTGACCGCAGTTCCATTTTGCCGGAAAAAATGAGTGACGCGGAGCTTACGCTGTTGAATGAATATCACAAGCGCGTCTATGAAACCATTTCGCCGTATTTGGAACCCGAAGAGCGGGAATGGCTCTTAGCGGAGACCGCTTACCTTCCAAAAACTACCTCTTAGGGGAAATCTATTTACAATCTGTCACAAATCCGCAATAATGAACATGCCGGAGGGAATGCGGATGAAGATACAAATTGAAATTGACCAGACGCTGGAGAGTGATGAAGTCATTATCCGGTGCAGACAACTGAATCGGGAAGTTGCAGAGATTGAAAAGGCCATACGGGAGAGTGCCGGTGCGCAGAGCCGCATTGTATTTTATAAAGGAGAGCTGGAATATTATTTCCCTTTGGAGGAAGTGCTCTTTTTTGAGACGGATGCAAACGGAATCAGCGCACATACCAGACGCGATATTTATAAGATCAAATACCGTCTGTATGAATTGGAGGAGCGCCTTCCGGGATATTTTTTAAGAATATCCAAGTCGGCGATTCTAAATACGAAAAAGATTTTTGCAATCGACCGGAATATATCGTCTGCGAGCCTTGTATCCTTTCAGGGGACGCACAAGCAGGTCTATGTGTCAAGACGTTACTACAAATTATTGAAAGACAGATTGGAAGAGAGAGGTTAAGAGATGAAGGAAAGAGGAGAGAAAATATTCTGGGGCTTGTTTTTTATTTTGGGAGCGGTATTTATCCTGGTCGGAAGACTCGGGTATCTGGAAGGGGTAAGCGTAGTTACACTTGTGTTTGCGGTACTGCTTGCGGCATGTTTCGTCAAGAGTTTGATTCATTTGGAGTATACCGGAATGTTGTTTTCGCTGGCATTTTTGGCGATTTTGTTTGACGAAGAGTTGCAGATTACGGCGCTGACGCCGGGGCCGGTTCTTCTTGCGGCATTGTTCGGCAGTATTGGACTGAATATTCTGTTTCATAACAAGCACAGGCACTATCATGCATGCCATAAAAGGGATCCGTTTGACAGAGCGGATTGTGAGACCGTAAATGTGGAGGATGACAGCTGTATCAGCTATGGCACGACCTTTGGCTCGAGTATCAAATATATTAACAGTGATGATTTCAGGCGGGCGGATCTGTCATGCAACTTCGGCGCGATGAGGGTATACTTTGACAATGCGATGATTCAGAACGGAAATGCCGTTGTAAATCTTCGTGTATCTTTTTCGGGAGTAGGACTTTATGTTCCGAAAGAGTGGCAGATTGTAGATCATACGTCCGCTTCGTTTGGAGCAGTGAACGAAAAAAATCGTGCAAAGACAACGGGTACACCGGTTTTGACATTGACCGGCAGCATAAGCTTTGGCGGTGTGGAAATTATTTATATTTAAGAGAGGGATAGAATATGACAACAGAAAGTTTGTGTGTGATGTTGACGGATATGTTAAAGGAGACAAATCAGGGGCATTTGAAATGGCGCCTTGAGGCGGCAACCTCCGAGTATCGTGACGAACAGGAAAAACCGACGGTGGAGGCCGACGGTAAAACATGGACCGTGGACGAATGCTATGTGGCATATTCCTGTGAATTTCGGGGCAAAGAATTTTCGATGATAACATATGAAAACATAGAGAAATCCGGTGAGGCGGTGCGGAGCATCAATATGGTATTCCTTCCGCCTTTGGGCGTGCGGATTTTTCATCTTGGCGAGCTGTCGTCCTACGCGGTAGAGACATCGGCGGTGCTTGTCGATAAGGTACATAGGCTGTGGGAGACGCTGCTTGGAATGTACCGTGACGGTTCGAAGAATGTCACGATCAATGCAAGGGAAATTGCTGTTTCGGAAATGAGTATTGGGAACGATGGGCAACAGGCGGAAGTATAAAAAGCGAATGAAAATATCGGAGAAAAATATTCAAAAGAGGCTGTGTCGAATACTGGCGGCAATGCTGTTGACAGCGGGACTTTTTGCTTTCGCTGAGGATATCCGGCAGCCGGAATCTATGGAGGCTTCCTGTTTTCCGGCGCTTGGCGAAAAAAACGGGGAGAATTTTGGGGAAGGACGGATGCCGGGAGTTATCGCGGATGAAATTGAGGTGCCTTCAATATATTCGGACCATGGAGATGTGCCGGCAGATTCGAATCATGACGATGTGCCGGCAGAGGATACAAAAGAAGAGGCGGAAGGGATTGTCCGGCGGGAAGTGAAGAGAGGGGCGTTATTGGACGGGAGTGAGCTGCCGTCTTATTTTGATTCGAGGCAAGCCGGATTTGTGACGCCGGTGAAATACCAGAATGACAATACCTGTTGGACATACAGCGTAGTAAGCGCGGCAGAGTCGGATTTGATCGCAAGGAATATCCGTATCGGAGGGAGCGTGCCGACAAACGGTACGTTGGATTTATCGGAGGATCATCTGGCCTATTTCTTCTATCATGTTCCGCCGGACGAAATGGGAAATACCGCCGGGGACAGAAATATTCCGTTGACGGATTATCTTCTTGCAGGGGGGAACCATATATTTACAACCTTCGGACTTGCCAACTGGGTGGGGCTTGCGAAGGAGAGCGCAGTCACGGACTGGGAGAGGGAGGATTTAGATGCTTCGGATTTTCCGAACGACGTTCACATGCAGAACGCATATTGGATAAATTTAAGTACGGATTTTGATGAAGTGAAGCGTATGATATTAAAGCACGGCTCGGCGGCGGTCTCACTGTATTATTCGGGAGCCTATCTTAATCATGCGGCCTATTATAATCCGAGAATCACAACAGTCAATCATGCGGCGGCTATTGTAGGTTGGGATGACAATTACAGCCGGGAAAATTTCAGGAGGCTGCCGGAGGGCGACGGCGCGTGGCTTATGAAGAACAGCTACGGGACGACGTTTGGGGACGGAGGTTACTTCTGGATGTCCTATGAGGACGCGTCACTTACAAGCAGCAGTGCAAAGGCATTTGTATTTGAGTTTGAGGATGCCGGGAATTATGATCATATTTACCAATATGACGGAAGCGCGGGCGCATATATGGACAGCGAAGCGAAAGACACCGGGAGCAGGGTGGAGAGCGAGGGGGCCGTTGCGAACGTGTTTACGGTACCGGCCGATATACAAACCCGTTATCAGACGCTGGAAGCGGTGTCATTTGCTCTTTTTGACGTTAATGTAGATTACAGTATACAGATTTACAAAAATCCCACAGATGCATCGGAGCCGTCAAGCGGTGAACCTCTTTTGGAGGAGCCGGTGAGGGGGAGTACCTCTTTTGTGGGGTATTATACGGTGCCTCTGCCTCAAAGCCTGCTGTTTGCGGCGGGCGATACATTTAGCATTGTCGTTCGTCTTTCCAAAGAAAACGGGGAGGAAATCAGCTTTTTTGTAGATAAGACATACACAAACGGGAGTTGGATATCCTTTGTAAACGAGGTTTCGCCCGGAGAGAGCTTTGTATTTCGGGATGGTGTCTGGCAGGATTTGGCAGCGGAAGGCGTAACGGCGCGCGTCAAAGCGTTTACCGACGATTATGTGCTGCCGGCGGAAAGCATACTGCTTTCGCAAAAGACGCTTAAAATGAAGGTTGGGGAGAGTGCAAAGCTTACGGCATCTGTGCTGCCGGAAAATGCGTCATATACGCAGGTGAAATGGAGTTCCTCCGACCCTTCCGTGGCTGCGGTGGGCGAGGACGGAACCGTGAGTGCAACAGAGAGCGGAACGACGGTTATTACGGCGCAAAACGCGGGGAATCCCGAAATTTGCGATACCTGTACCGTTACGGTTAGCCGTCAGAAGAAAGATGAAAAAAAGGACAGCGAGAATACGGAGAGTGAAAAGGGGAACGGCCCGGGGACGGAAACGGAGAGTTTGCGGGAAGAACAGCCGCCGCTTGGAGAACAGCCGGGTAAAGCGGAGCCAGAAAAACATAAAGCAGAGGTGAAAATAAGCCAAAGGCCTCTGACAGGAGATGAGAGTAAACCGGAGGTCTGGATACTTGTTATGCTGTTTGCACTTCTGACGGCAGCAGCAGCAGGAAAGAAAATAGAATAGATTTATGTGCAACTACAAGGGCACCATCAAGAATTAAATATTCATTGATGATGCCCTTTAAACTATGCTGTCCATGGGACCGTACCTTCCTTTTTATAAGTTTTCATCTTCGGCTCGTGAATCCTGCTTCTCGAATGTATGTCTTCCTATGAGTTCTGTTAGACTGGAACCATATATTAGATACTTGTCTGATCCTCCGTCTCTTTTCCTTTGTATTCTGCCTCATGGTTTCATTTTCCGATTCTGAATCCTCGAACTGAATCTGAATCAAATCCGTTCTTTTCCGAATATTTGCTCAACTGAGAGCGCATCTAATACTCGATTTTTTGGTTCGGGATTATATTTACGAACCTTTTAAATTATCTGCACAATGGACTGTACCTTCCTTTTCTTAAAATATCTCTGTGTCCCGCGGATGATGCCTGTTCGTACATCCTTTCATCAAGACACCTGTTTTTCCTTTTTCATTCATCTGAATGAGTAATTAAGTTTCTGGTGGACTATACCTCTCTTTCTTAGATTATGATGATGGTTTTACGTTTTCGGTGGAATCACCCTCTTTTCTTTTTATTCGCTTCTGTTTTCTTTTGATGATTTGATTATATCTGACATGAGACAAAAAGTCAAGTATAAAATTAGAAAAAAACAAAATTATTTTAAAATCACAAAATAAAATGTGCGAATAATATAAATATTCAGAAAAATATAAACAATTCAAGAAAAAAGAAAAACAGGATTTGTTTACTTGGCGCTTTCAAGAGCCGCCTGACATGCCTTTGCGAGCTGATCCCCGCAGGAGGTCGGACGCCCGTTGCAGGAAATACCGCCGAGCTTTTTGATGACTTCCTCTACCGGAAGGCCTTCCACAAGTCTGGACACAGCCTGAAGATTGCCGTTGCATCCGCCTGTAAAAGAAACTTTTTTCAAAATATTGTCCTCGATATCGAAATCAATTCTGGTAGAGCAGGTTCCGGAAGTTTTATAAGAGTATGTCATAGAAAATCTCCTTTCAGATTTATGTTAGTGTTAGTATATCACTTGATATAAATTTCGCAAAGTCCAATTAATAAAAAGTTCATAATTCGTTTACGAGATTTTGTATTGTTTCACGGACATGTTAGTGGTACAATATGGGGTGTGCGTAAGCAAAAAAAGGAATAGGAGTATCATATGAAGGCAATAGAAAGAATCTTTGGAACCCATAGCGAACGTGAGCTGAAACGGGTATATCCAATCGTGGACAAGATCGAGTCCTATCGTTCGGCGTTGATGGAGCTGTCAGATGAGCAGCTGAAGGATAAGACGCGGGAATTTAAGAAGAGATTAGGCGAGGGAGATACATTGGATGATATTCTTCCGGAGGCATATGCGACAGTCCGCGAGGCAGCAAGGCGTGTGCTTGGTATGGAGCATTACCGTGTGCAGCTGATTGGCGGTGTGATCCTCCACCAAGGACGTATTTCCGAGATGAAGACTGGCGAGGGTAAGACCCTGGTGTCCACACTCCCGGCATATTTAAACGCGCTTGAGGAGAAGGGCGTACACATTGTCACAGTCAATGATTATCTTGCGAAGCGTGATGCCGAGTGGATGGGACAGGTTCACCAGTTTTTGGGATTGACCGTCGGAGTAATCTTAAACGGCATGGATAACGAGGAGCGTCAGGCGGCTTATGCCTGTGATATTACCTATGTGACGAACAATGAGCTTGGATTTGATTACCTGAGAGATAACATGGTAATTTATAAGGAGCAGCTGGTGCAGAGAGGTCTGCACTATGCGATTATAGATGAGGTCGATTCCGTGTTGATCGACGAAGCGAGAACGCCGCTTATTATTTCGGGACAGAGCGGCAAATCCACACGTCTCTACGAGGCATGTGACATCCTGGCGCGCCAGATGGTTCGGGGCGAGGATGTGAAGGAATACACGAAGATGGACGCCATTATGGGTGTCGAGGTGGAGGAGAACGGCGATTTCATTGTAAATGAAAAAGATAAGGTCGTGAACCTGACACAGGACGGCGTGCATAAGGTGGAGCAGTTTTTCCATATTGACAATCTGGCGGATGCGGAGAATCTGGAGATTCAGCACAATATTATTCTTGCGCTTAGGGCGCATAATCTGATGTTTAGGGATCAGGATTACGTTGTGAAGGACGACGAGGTTCTGATCGTGGATGAGTTTACCGGACGTATCATGCCGGGGCGCCGCTATTCGGACGGACTGCACCAGGCGATTGAGGCGAAGGAGCATGTGAAGGTAAAACGCGAGAGCAAGACGCTTGCGACAATCACATTTCAGAACTTCTTTAATAAGTATGAGAAAAAAGCCGGCATGACAGGTACGGCGCTGACGGAGGAGAAGGAGTTCCGCGATATATACGGGATGGATGTAATCGAGATTCCGACGAACCGACCGGTTGTGCGTATTGATCATCATGACGCGGTATATAAGACGAAAAAAGAGAAATTCAAGGCCGTTGCGGACGCTGTGGAGGAGGCGCATGCAAAGGGGCAGCCGGTATTGGTAGGTACGATTACGATTGAGACTTCCGAGCTGGTCAGCAAGCTGCTGAATAAACGCGGCATTCCTCACAAGGTTTTAAATGCCAAGTTTCATGAGCTGGAGGCCGAGATTGTAGCGCAGGCCGGTATTCACGGTTCCGTAACGATTGCGACGAACATGGCGGGCCGTGGTACGGATATCAAGCTTGACGATGAATCAAAGGAAGCCGGAGGCTTAAAGATTATCGGTACGGAGCGTCACGAATCAAGACGTATTGATAATCAGCTGCGAGGTCGTTCCGGCCGTCAGGGAGATCCGGGCGAATCTCAGTTCTACATTTCGTTGGAAGACGATTTGATGCGTCTGTTTGGTTCCGAGAAGCTTTTGAATATGTTTAATGCACTTGGCATTCCGGAGGGCGAGCAGATTCAGCATAAGATGCTGTCCGACGCCATTGAGAAGGCGCAGAAGAAAATTGAGGCCAACAACTTTGGTATTCGTAAGAATTTGTTGGAATATGATCAGGTTATGAATGATCAGCGTGAGATCATTTATGCGGAGCGTCTCCGCGTTTTGAACGGCGAGAGTATGCGCGATGTTATCTATAAAATGATTACAGATCGCGTGGAGAACACGGTAGATACCTGCGTTTCACAGGATTTGCCGCAGGAGGAATGGGATTTAAATGAGCTGAACCAGCTGCTGCTCCCGACAATTCCGCTGGAGCCGCTGACAAAAGAAACGATAGAACCGCTTAGAAACAGCAAGGAATTAAAGCACAGCTTAAAAGAGCAGGCTGTAAAATTATATGAGGAAAAGGAAGCGGAATTTCCGGAGCCGGAGGCTGTCAGAGAGTTGGAGCGTGTGATTTTGCTGAAGGTAATTGACAGAAAGTGGATGGATCACATTGACGATATGGATCAGCTGCGGCAGGGAATCGGTCTTCAGGCGTACGGGCAGAGGGATCCGCTGGTAGAATACAAGATGAGCGGGTTTGATATGTTTGATGCCATGATCGCTTCGATTCAGGAGGATACCGTGCGTCTTTTGTTCCATGTCCGTGTGGAGCAGAAGGTTGAGAGAGAAGAGGTTGCAAAGGTAACGGGAACCAATAAGGATGAGAGCGCAGGGAACGCGCCGAAGAAGCGCGAGAACGCTAAAATTTATCCGAATGACCCGTGTCCTTGCGGAAGCGGAAAAAAATATAAGCAGTGCTGCGGAAAAAAATAGAAATAATGGACACCAGTCATGTTTTGGCTGGTGTTCGAATTTGTAAAGTGAATACATGAATTTGTTGCAATTGGGGCATAAAAGAGTAGAGAGCTTTATGAAAGGAGAAAGACGATGCATAGTGTAAGAAGAGTGACAGATGATATTTGCTGGGTAGGGGGGAATGACAGAAGACTTGCGTTGTTTGAAAATATTTTCCCGATTTCAAGAGGGGTTTCTTACAATTCATATCTTTTGACGGATGAAAAGACAGTACTCCTTGACACCGCGGACCGTGCGATCGGTGATCAGTTTTTTGAGAATGTGGAGTATGCCTTATCGGGCCGCGCCCTTGATTATCTTGTGGTGAATCATATGGAGCCGGATCATTGCGCGCTGATCGGAGAACTGATCAGGCGGCGTCCGGACGTGAAGATCGTCGGAAATGCGAAAACATTTCAGATGATGGGACAGTTCTTTGATTTTGATTTGGAGGGAAGAACAATTGTCGTCAAGGAGGGCGATACGCTTGAGTGCGGGAAGCATACGCTGCATTTTGTGATGGCGCCGATGGTACACTGGCCGGAAGTAATGATGACTTACGATGACGCGGACAAAGTGTTGTTTGCGGCAGACGGTTTTGGTTCCTTCGGAGCGCTTCCGGGACATATTTTTAACGATGAGCTTGACTTTGACAGAGAATGGCTTGCGGATGCAAGGCGGTATTACACAAATATTGTCGGCAAGTACGGTCCGTCTGTACAGGCAGTTTTAAAGAAAGCGGCCGGATTGGAGATCAATATGATCTGCCCGCTTCACGGTCCGATCTGGAGAAGCGATTTGTCCTATATTTTGGACAAGTATCATAAATGGAGCAGCTATGAGCCGGAAGAGAAGGCCGTCGCCGTCATGTATGCTTCTATGTACGGCAATACGGAGAATGCGGCCAATGTGCTGGCGGCCAAGCTCGCAGATGCGGGTGTCAAAAAGATAGCCGTGTATGATATTTCCGGTACGCATGTTTCCGAGCTGATCGCGGAAACATTCCGCTGCAGTCATCTTGTGCTGGCCTCACCGACGTATAACGGGGCGTTGTATCCGATTATGGAGAATCTGCTGAATGATATGAAAGCGTTGAATGTCCAGAATCGTACAGTCGCATTTCTTGAAAACGGGACATGGGCGCCGACGGCAGTAAAGCAGATGCGGGCTAAGATTGAAGAGATGAGGGATATGAGGGTTCTTGAGACTGCCGTCAGTGTGAAGTCCGCCTTAAAACGGAATCAGGAAGAGGAGATAGATGCACTATGTAGTGCAATAGTTGATTCTATGAGATAAAAGTGCAATAGAATGGAGATTTGTTATGAGACAATTTTGTGGTATGAGTCAAAGCGGGAATTTGGCGGAGGCGGTTTCCGGACTGAAGAACCCGCAGTTTATTATGTTGTTGTCGAATGATGCTCAGTTTGAGGCGCATGTAAAGAGATTGGAAAAGCTTTATCCTGGTGTTCCAAGCATTGGCTGTATAGGGATGAGTTATGATACCAGGATCGTGGAGTGCGGAGTCGGTGTCATAGCGTTTTTGGACGGTGTGAGTGCGACTGCAAATGTATTGGAACAGGTATCCACTATGCCGGTGAAGTATATTAACCGGCTGGAGGAGGATATTGAAAAGGTGGGCGGATCAGAGCGTGATGTGGTATGCATTGATTTTTGTACGGGAAACGATGCCTGCGTGCTGACTACGATATATACGGCATTGAGACACAAGGGGATCTCGCTGGTTGGCGGAACCGGCGATGCGGGAAGGGTGTCCGTAAATGGAAAAGTATATCAGGATGCAGTGGTCTATGGTCTGGTTCGCAACCAAAACGGCAGAGTAAAGACTTATAAGGAGAATATTTATCATCAGCTTGGAAATTATCGGTTTATTGCATCAAATACCGACCGGGCGAAGTACATAATTGGGTCGTTAAATGGAAAACCGGCCAAACAGGTATACAAGGATATTCTTCATGTGACGGATCAGGAAATATTGACGCAGACATTTCAGAATCCGTTTGGTAAAATTAACGGCGATGACACCTGTATTATTTCAATTAAAGAAGTTGCCGGCAATGCGTTGGCCTGTTTCCGGCAGGTAAACGATTCGGATGTTTTGATTTTGCTGGAACTTGGTGATTACAAGGCGATTGCCAGGCAGACTATCCAAAATATATGCCGGGATTTTCCGAAACGCTCGGCGGTTTTTTCGGTAAATTGTCTGTTCCGCTACAAGCTGTTTTGCGAACGCGGTTATATGAATGATTATCTGCAGGATATGTCGGCGCTTGGCAGTCATGCGGGTTTTGTCGGATATGGAGAACATTATAACAATCGCTTTGTTAACCAGTCGATGACTTGTGTGGTATTTGAATAAAGGAGGGATAAAATGTTGTTTTTAAAAAAGGGCCGGAAGAAGTCCGGTCAGGCGCGGCATAACGAAGAAAGCCTTTATCCGGTACTGCATGTAGCTGATAGTTTGAAGGAGTATCAAAAGGAACTGGTCGATAAAGAGGTCGAATCCTTGTCGGAGCTGAGTATGGTTGGCAGCTCCTTTGCGGGCGTATTGGAGAAAGCGGACCATTTTCATGATCAACTGCAGGATTTTGGAGAATCTTTTTCCAATATCAATCATGCGGCGGAGCAGTTTGCGCAGGTGAGAGGATCAATTACTCAGACTGTATCAGAAACGCAGAATAGAGTGGAAGAGCTAAAGGATACCTCAATGCTGGTGGAAAAGTCTTACAGTGATATGGAGCACACGTTTGGGCGGTTGCAGACTGCCGTGAAGAGCATTCAGCAGTGCATGGGCAAAATTGTGTCAATTGCTGACCAGACGAATATTCTTGCAATCAATGCTTCCATTGAGGCGGCAAGGGCCGGTGAGGAGGGCAAAGGCTTTGCCGTAGTTGCCGCGAAGGTAAGAGAGCTGGCAGGAGAGATTAAGGATTTGGCAAATGAGGTGGATACCGGAGTCCACGATGTGAAAAGCGGCGCCGATCAGCTCAATGACAGTATTTTGGCGTCTCAGCAGGCATTGGGGCAAAACATTGATACCGTCAATAATACGTTTGAATCTTTCCATAAAATTACAATGACTGCGGAGGGGGCTGCATCTGTGCAGGCGGAGATTTCTGGTGTTATTGAGGATTCACGCAGGGAATTACAGGATATTTGCCGTTTTTTTGACGAGATTAAGACTCAGTACCAGGAGGTAGTAAAGCATATTGAACGCACAAGCAGCCTGGGTACAATGAAAAGCGCAATGTTTGAGGATGTGGATAATATGCTATCGCAGATTCCGCCGATCATTCAGGAACAAAATCATAATCGATAAAAAAGAGTGGGGCTGCCGCATTAATTAAATTAGTGCGGCAGCCCCTCCTACTCGATTTAATATAAAAATAGAGAGGGAATATATGAGGCGTAAAATTCTTGTTGTGGATGATGAAGTGATGATAACCGAACTGTTATCGGATCATCTGGGAGATGAGGGATATGAAATATATACCGCAAACGATGCCGCCCGCGCACTTGAATTGCTCTCAGGGAATCCGGATTTGATTATACTGGATATCAATATGCCAGGAACCAACGGTCTGGAGTTTTGCAAAAATATACGAGATCACGTACTCTGTCCGATCCTTTTCGTGACGGCAAGGATTAGCGAGCAGGATAAGATAAACGGATTGCAGTATGGCGGAGATGATTACATCACCAAGCCGTTTAGCTTAAAAGAGCTTTCGGCGAGAGTCGCCGCTCATCTGCGTCGGGATGAACGTTCTCGCGGAACCGCATCTGTGCTGACGTCAGGGGAGCTTCTGGTAAATCTTTCACAGCGTCGGATTTTTTACGGAGAGACAGAAATTGAGGTCTCGAAGAAGGAATTTGATTTGATTGAGTTTCTTCTGACAAATGCGGGACAGGTCTTTGACAGGGAACGAATCTATGAGAGGATTTGGGGATGCGATGCTGATGGAAACGCGGACGTGATTAAAGAGCATATTCGAAAAATACGTGCAAAGCTTTATGAGGCGACGAAAAAGGAATATATTGAAACGGTTTGGGGTGTGGGATATAAATGGAAACGTTGAAAACGAAATGGAACAATTTGCCGCTGCGGCGTTTTTTTATGTTGACGGTATTGCTTGCTATCGGTATCGTAGTCCTTTTATCCGCGCTGGTTATCGGCGCATGTGCGGCGTTTCGGCATTGGCTTTTGCCGGATCCCGACGCAGTATATCTTACAATTGAAGAGACTTTGGACAACGGTGAAGTTCTTGAAGGAATATATTTTTTAAAATTTGGAGACGATTTGTCGTCGCTGCCGTCTATAAGTATCGAATATGATGATGAACCGGTTTCGGATAGCGTGGCGCAGACCAGATATTCCATTCAAAAAATCGAGAGCAGCGTGGATTCGCTTACGCCGAAAAGACGAGTTGCCTATGAGGTTTGCGGCGTTGCTATGTTCGCCGCCCCCACGATATTGGCATTTTTGGCGATTCTTCTGAGCAGTATGTTTTTTTACCGGCATAAGCTAAAAGAACCGTTTGAGCTGCTGGCGGGTGCGACGAAGCAGATTGCGGATCAGAATCTGGATTTTGAGATTGTTTACAACTGCGGCGATGAAATGGGCGATTTGTGCCGCTCCTTTGAGGATATGCGTTCGGCGCTTTATGAAAATAAGAAAGCTATGTGGAATATGCTGGAAGAGAGGCAGATGATGCAGGCTTCGGTGGCGCATGATTTGCGCAATCCGATCGCGATTATTGAGGGCTACGCCGAGTACCTGGAAACAAATCTTAAGAACGGAGAAATAAGCCGGGGTAAGCTGGCCCGTATTGTGCAAAACCTTGGTGTGGCGGCAAAAAGGATGGAGCGGTACACAGAGTCCGTCAGGCTTTTGAATCAGTCGGAGGAAACGAAACTGAACCGGAAATCGGTGTCCGCTTTGAAGCTGGCGGATGGTATTGCACAAGATCTGACTCTTTTGGCCGGGCAAAGAAAACTCGCCCTTCGGGTTACAAATAATTTGCCCGATAAAGAAATACAAGTTGACACTACCCTGTTTTACCGTATTCTGGAAAATATTGTGAACAATGCGCTGCGCTATGCCAGAACGGAAATATGCCTTGATTTTTCCCTGACGGACCGAATGCTTTTCGCCGCAGTGACAGACGATGGGGACGGTTTTTTGCCTGAAATTTTGAATAAAAAAAGCAAATTGCTGCTGATTCCCGGCGAAGACGGACATATGGGAATCGGACTTTCTGTTAGCCGGCTTTTTTGCCAAAAGCACGGGGGCAGACTGGAATTGTCGAATACATCCCGCGGCGCCTGTGTAAAAATATTTCTCTCGGTTTGACCGATTTTTGACTTTTATCCGTTAAGATCTCTTTGAAGAAAAACAAGGAGGTCTTTTTTTATGAAGAAAATATTTGCTTTTTTTATGATAGCTGCCTATGGCTGTATGTCAATGTGCGCGTGCGACAGCGGCACAAAAGCAGCCGGCGGAAATTTTGAAACCGGACAAAATACCGAAAGTTGGCAGAATACTTCGGAGAAGGGGGATTCTTCCAAAGATGAGGATTTTTGGCAGGGAGGCGGACTGCGGTTTCTTTGCAGCCCTTACGGTGAGAGCGCCTGCGGCACGGAAAACGGGTATTATTATCTGACCGGGGATACGGTCGAGCTGCGGGACGGGAATTACGGCGCTCATCTAATGTATATGGATTATGCAGCCGGGCGCGAAATTTATCTTTGCAGTACGGCGGGCTGTAAGCATGATTCTCCTGACTGCCCGGCTGTGTTTTTGTACGATGATTTTCCGACGAAAACCACGAAGCTGTTTGTATTCCAAAATAATCTGTATATTTTAAGCCGCGAATACGATGACGACGGCACAATGTCATCAGAGGGAATCAATATTGGAGGGGACGGCAATACGGTGGAGAGCCAGCCGGCCGTTTTGTATCGCGCAAATCTTGACGGCACGGAGCGCAAAGAGGTTTATGTGTTTGATCCAAAGCTGACGCTGGAAGATTTGGTGATAGGAGACGATCACGGAATTTATTTGATTACGAAAAAGCTTGCTGCCGAGAAGGACGAAAATAAGACTTACACGACGTCCACGGAGCGGAAAATCGTGTATCTAAGTCTTGATTCGTTTGACATAAAAGAAATCTGTCCGATGACCTTTGACGATTCCGTTAGGTGGAATGTGATTGGATGTTATCAAAATTCTTTTGTGTTGAGCGGTACGGATTATGGCAGAGAGTATTCGCGCGAGGAATACTGGGACGACGATGCGTATAAGGAGCTATATAACAATTCCTCCGAGGTTTATGCGCTTTTGGATCCGGGTGAGAGGAAATTAAAAGAAATCTGCAGAATGCAGAATAAATATGAAAACTCGGCAAAAATTCTGGGAGACAGCCTGTATTTGTCGTCTACTGAAAATCAGAATATTGAAGCAATTGATATGGAGACGGGAGAAAAGAAAACGCTCTGCGCTCTTAAGCAGAATTTTATAATGGACGCCATAGGGGATACGCTTTGCTGTCGTGACTGGAACCTTTCCGAAGATCCGGTGTTTTACTTTGTCAACGTGAAAACGGGCGAAATCACGCATTCGCCGCTTGTCATACGGTGCAACGGCTGGGCGGTTGAATTTCGCGCGCAGACCGCGTCGGATATTCTATTTATCTATGACTACGATGCGACGGATAATGGCGACGGTTCGTACGAAATTCACCGATATAAGTATGCGTTAATTGCGAAAGAAGATCTGTTTTCGGGGCAGGAAAATTACCGTGAGATTGAGATGGTCGGACCGGGACAATAAAGAAAGGGGATCTGCTATGCTGACGATAAGTAAGGTTACAAAAAAATATAAGGAAAAGACTGCCCTGCGGGAAGTATCTTTGGAGCTGGACTGTGGAATTTACGGTCTGCTCGGACCGAACGGCGCGGGGAAATCAACGCTGATGAATATTATCACCGGAAATATCAAGCCGAGCGGCGGAACGGTTTACTGGGACGGCGCGGATATTTACGCGCTCGGCGAACGATTCCGCAGTCTGATCGGTTATGCGCCGCAGCAGCAGGGACTCTACAACAGCTTTTCCGGACGCCGGTTTCTCTCTTATATGGCGGCGTTAAAAGGGATTGCGAAAAAGGAGGTGCGCGCGGAAATTGAGCGGGTTCTTTCTTTCGTAAATATGCAGGAAGCGGCGGATAGGGCGATTGGCGGCTATTCCGGAGGTATGAAGCAGAGGATTTTGATTGCCCAGGCGATTTTGGGAGATCCTGGGCTGATTGTGCTCGACGAGCCGACCGCTGGACTTGATCCGAAAGAGCGGGTACGCATCAGAGAACAAATCAAAGCGCTTGCCGGGGATAAAATTATTCTCGTGTCTACGCATGTGGTTTCCGATATCGCGCCGATTGCAAAGGAAATTCTGCTGATTCGTTCCGGCAGTATTATCGACAGAGATACGGTAGAAAATTTATGTCGAAAATACGGCGGGAGTAAGGATTTGGAAGAGGTGTATATGCATATTTTCGGAGAGGAGGAGAAGGATGACGCGTCTGATACCGTTTGAGTTAAGTAAGATATGGAAAAAGCGCAGTTTCATCTTAGCGGTGTGCGTTCTGCTCTTACTCCATCTGTTTCTTCTGTGGTACACCTCTTTACCGGATGGGGAAACACCGCCGCTTGCCGCTTACAAGGCAATGCAGACAGAGTTGTCCGGGAACAGTGAGGAAGAAAAGGGAAATAAGATTGCAAAGTACAAGCAGACAATTGACGGCGTCTGCTTTGTACAGGAAATTCTCGCTATGCAGAGCTTTGAAAACGAGATGGGAGACGTTTGGGCAAAGCAGGAGATGCAAAGCAATCCGGGTGTGTTTGAACGCTATTACGATCTGTACCAGTCGGGCGATTATCTGAAATTTACGGATTCGCTGGAACAGGAAAAAGCGTTTCTTGACGAGATCTATGAAGAATGGCAGAAAGTCTTGGGATACGGAGATTATCTGCATTCGATTCAGGAAAATAAAGATACGCTTGGTACAATTTCCGTTTTCGGCGGGCAAACCGGGAATACATACAGCTTTCGCAATCTTCAAAAGAGCGCGGATGATTATGCGCGTCTGACGGATCAAGATATACGGTTTATTCCGTCAAAGGGACTGACCTCGGCCATGGAAGGCATTTGGATTGATTTGTTTTTGTTTCTTGGTGTAATGCTGTTTGTCGGAAGCTTGATTACGGAAGAAAAAGAAAAGAGGTTGTTTTTGATTACCCGAAGCACAAAGTACGGCGTACTCCATAGTATTGCGGCTAAATTGGCGGCTCTGCTGATTCACTGCGTGTCCATGACCGTGTTGTTTTATCTGGTTAGTCTTGTGTTTTTCGGACGAAATACAGGCGGATTTGATTTAACTGCCGGTTTGCAGTCCGTGGCGGCCTATATGGAAAGCTGCCTTTCGGTCAGTGTTCTTGGATATCTTGTGCTTTCTGTGTTGACAAAAGCGTTTTTGTTATTTGGGATTGGCGCGTTGCTGACTGTTTTTTGTATTTTGTCCCGGATTGCGGTTCTGCCGTTTTTGATAGGGTCGGGAATTGTAGGAGGAAGCGCGCTGCTCTATTATTTGATTCCGTCCGGCTCTGCGTTTGCAGTCTTTCGCTATATAAATCCGGTGGGACTGATGAAAACGGAGAACTTATACGGCGGATATCTGAATTTTAATTTGTTTGGTTATCCGATGTCCAGATTAAGCTTGTCTCTTGCGTTTATTCTGTTGATTTGCGTTGCCGGGATTGTAAGCAGCCTGCGGCTGTTTTGCCGGATAAATAATTATGAGGTGAGAAAGCTGCGGATTCCGTTTGCCGTGCCGTTTTGTCCGCATACAAACGTTTGCCGGCATGAAGCATATAAAATTCTGGTTACAAACCGCGCCGGGTTCCTTCTTTTTGCGTTTGCGGCGCTGCTCGCATACAGGAGTTTGGATCGCACCTACGTGCCGTCGGTAACCGAACAATATTACAGGGATATCATGACGGAGCTGGAGGGTGAGCTGACAAAAGAAAAGGAGTCGCTTGTTTTGTCAGAAAAAACACGGTTTGAGGAAGCGATCGAGCAGATTGAGAGAATTGATAGGATGATGGATTCCGGGGATTTAAGTGATGACGCGGCAGATGCGTTAAAAGCGCAGGCTAATATGACGCTTGCTTTTTATCCGGCTTTTTGCAGGGTGGAGCAACAGTATGAGCATATCACAGAGCATGGCGGAAGTTTTGTCTACGATACCGGATATCTATATCTGTTCGGTGTTTTGGAAGACGCGTTTCCAATTGATTTTTTGATTTTATCGGTGGGAATCATTCTTGCCGCAAGCGGGGCCGCGGCCATGGAGTATCAGAGCGGGGCGCTCTTTTTACTATGCGCGACCAAAACGGGAAAACGTAAAATACTGCTTCGCAAAGCTTTTGTTTGCGGATTTGCCGCAGCGTTGCTTGCGCTGATACCGGTTTTATGCCGCGCCCAAAGCATCTCTTCTGTTTATCCGATACGCGCGTTTGGCGCGGATATTTGGAATGTTTTTCATTTTACAGGTTTTTTTGCTTCCGTTCCGATTGGATGTTTTCTTTTGCTTTTTGTCTTCTCGCAGCTTTTTGCGGCTGTTTTGGCTGCGCTGTTTACAATGGCATTGTCGATATGGAGAAAAAATCAGGCGCAGACAATATTTTTTGGCTTGTTGATTTTGGCTGTTCCGATGATATTGAATCTGCTCGGCTTTGATATAGCGAAATGGTTTTCGCTGTATCCGCTCTATGGGTGGACGGGTATGCTGTGAAAATTGGCATAGCCTAACACTTTTTCTTATCATAGGATGATGTTGGGGTCAAATAGCCCCAGTTAGCAACTTGAAAATTTCA
>CANOCV010000049.1 GCA_947564465.1 uncultured Roseburia sp.
GAAAGTCGTAGGTTTTAGCACTTCACAGTAACAAGGTCTTTCCTATGATATAAAACGAGTCCGCGGCATCTGTAACAATGCCGCGGACTGTCTTGCAAATTATTTCTAATACTCTTTTGTAATGTCAGTAATTCCGTACATCTGAAAAAAGGTCTGCAAGTCCCTGTCATTTCTGATGAGCATAACCTCATGAAATTTCCCGCTTCGAATATCCTTTAACCCTGCAACCTGCTCCCCCGTGCAGATGCTGCATTTTAACACAGGCTTCTGCGTTGTCGGATCGTAAGGCTGTAACGGCTTTTTGGTTCTTTTTCCAAACATATATTTATCACTCCACACTCTTTAGCGCCTCATCCATAGGAATTTTCCTTATTCTTCTGAAATCAAAAACCATGACAATCAGATATCCGATCAGAACAAATACAAACATTTTGACATATCCGACCGGCTCAATGATAAATGCAAACCACCCGCTGTAATCGGACATAATCACTCTCCATGCCTCATTCATAACGAGCGCTCCCAGAACAACGCTGACGAAATTCGCAATAATCAAAACCACAGTCGTCGAAAAAAGGTACAACTTTGCTATTTCCCGATTCTCATATCCCAAAATTTTAATCATAGAGATCGCATTTTCGTTCTTTTCTATTATAAGCTTAGTGAGAAGATAAATCAACACCGCCGACAAGAGAACGCACAAAAACTGGAAATACTGCATGTAAGCCCCCATAGAATGTTCCAGCTGGTCGCACATTTTGGTAATGTCCCGTTCCGTAATGACCGTGGCAATGTTTTCATCCCTAATATCTGTAATTTGGGAATCAGACATATAGCCGCCAAATTCCCCTTCATCCAAATCAAAAACAGCATGATAATTTTGCATCGGCATGAAAACGGTAATACTTTGGCACTTGTCATACACTCCCACGACTTCAAACTGATATTGCCTGTTCTCATACTTTTCGTCCAGAGAAACGGTATCTCCCACTTTTAGACCATACTTATCCCGGAAAGGCTCCGAAATATAAACCTCATTTTCCTTAAGTGATTTCAAACCGGCAATCCTCACATACCTGCTGTCGTTGGAAATTCCATATACCGAAACCTCTTCCTCCAATGCATCGCTCTTTCTTTGCAGCGATCGCATGCTGAATTTCTCGGCATCACCGTTTTTTGTGCCAAGCGCATTTCCCGCTTCATCTTCGTATGACTTCAGCACGTACTGATACTTCGCAAACATCATATCTGCGGCATTTTCCTGGTAAAACTTAAGAGTGTCGGGCATTCCCACTGCCATGGCAAGCATTACCATAATAAAAAAAATACCGGCAAAAAGGATAATATAATTCGGAATATTCTGGAATATAATGCGCAGACGAAACCTGTTTAAAAAATTCCATCTCGGAAGACGTATGGCTTTCTTGCGTTTCGTTTTCTTTAAATCACGCCGCAAAAACTGCAGCGGCGTATGCCGCATCATTTTCGTAATCACAGCAAGATTTATGACAAACATCAGCACTACCGGAATCAGGGTCGTCTTAAAAAAAGCATCGGGATTCCATATCGTTTCGTAAGCCGGAAGACTGTAACTGTTATAGTACATAGATACCACTATGTTTTTGAACACGGAATATCCGAGTATATTTCCAATGCCGGCAGCGATTAATGTCACAATTACCGGCATGGACAGATAGTGCCTAATCAGCTCCCCTCTGCTGTATCCCAAAGCGCGAAGCGTGCCGATCGTCTGTGACTCCTTTACGACTGTGTTGCTTATCGTAACCGCAAAGATAAAGGCAATGATAACAATTAGGATATCCAAAAGAACGCCTCCCATTGCTTCGTCCGATCCCATATCATCCGTCGCAAAGTTGATGGCCGAATTCGCATATCGGGGTATATAATCTTCTATTTCATAACCGCCTGCAATAGTCTGTATGAACAATTCCTCTAAGAAATCATCCGAAAATTCTTTTTCTTCCTTTTCATCTTTCGGTTCTTTTTCATATTTCCATGCGTATGTATAATGGAGGGGCTGGCTTAGGCGGTCGAAACCGCTGTCTGTCGTCATTGCCACATCAAATTTCAAGGCATCAAAGATAAGATCCGTATTTTTTTCATGAAGGGTAGCATAATTTACATAAGCGATCAATCCAACGACTTTATAAGACTGTCCGCCAACCGTAACGGTGTCTCCCACTTTAATTCCTGCGTTATCCGCATGCATACGGTCAAGCGCAATTTCATCTTCTCTCTCCGGAAAGCTCCCCTCCATAAGGCATGCCTGATTTATCTCCTCTGTTTTTGCGTAAACTCTGACGGTTCCGTCAGATTCACCGTCATTATCGTTATCTTCTTCCTCATTTCGGTAGAAATTTTCATACACCTGTACCGAAAGGTCCTCATAATCAGAGTCCTCTAATTTTTTATTCAATTCAAAATGTCCGTCTTCCAGCTTGTATTTGGACACGCCCTCGTCTGCCGCCGTCATCATGCTTTCATTTGCGACATACATCCCGGAGACAAACCCGATGGTAAGAATTAAAAACAATCCCACCACAAGATACTTCCTCCAATCACCGAGAAGTTCTCTTGGAATTCTTTTTAAAAGCGGATTTTTCATTTTATTCTCACTTTTTTTCATTTTTACAAAGCTCCTTTTTACCACTCCAGATCTGCGGCCGAGATTCTGTTTGCATTGATTTCATTATGGCGGACATTTCCGTCATGAAGCTTTATCACATGACTTGCCATATTTTTAATCGCTTCATTATGTGTAACCATAATAATGGTATTTCCATACTTCACATTGACATCTTCAATCAGCTTCAGTATTTCCTTGGATGTGTTATAATCAAGCGCACCCGTAGGTTCATCGCAAAGCAGAATATCCGGGTTCTTGACGATTGCACGGCCAATAGAAACGCGCTGCTGCTGTCCCCCGGACAGCTGATTCGGAAGCTTGTATCTATGGTCATAAAGTCCAAGCGTATTCAAAAGCTCGTCAATATCAAGCGGAGCATCCGACAGATACGCTCCAACCTCAATATTTTCCTTCACATTCAGATTGCCGATCAGATTATACATCTGAAAAACATATCCCAGATGTTTTCTGCGGTACTGTGTCAACCTCTTTTCCCCTAAATCCTCCAATTTATCGCCGTTTATGGATATGTATCCTGCGTCGGCGCTGTCTATCCCGCCGATTATATTAAGCAGCGTAGACTTCCCGGAACCGGAGGGTCCTAAAAGCACACAGAATTCTCCTTTTGCAACCGAAAAACTCATTCCGCGAAGCACTTCCTGACGTGTTTCCCCGCTGCCAAACCCTTTCTTTAAATCTACGATATCCAAAAAATTCCTTTCTTCCTTTGACATGCTTCCTCCTTTTGCTAGCTACAACTAACCCAAAGTTTTAACAAATGCGGCTCCTACCATGTTAGTGGCCGCTAACTTGAATTTAAGTATACATTTTTAACAGGGCTTTTGTCAATAGAATATAACTTTAAAATTTACGTTTCCTCACCTGCCTTTTGTATCAAATAAGTAATTTTCATTTCTATGTAAATATCATACAATTCGATATCCTGCTGCTCCCGGATAAATGCATGAATCATTTCTCTCTGATTTCCGATACTGTTGCTAACGGATTTCAGATTCCCCTCCTTATCTGTCACACTC
Organism: uncultured Roseburia sp.; assembly: GCA_947564465.1. Lineage (GTDB taxonomy): Bacteria > Bacillota > Clostridia > Lachnospirales > Lachnospiraceae > Roseburia_C. The sequence continues at coordinate 3,685 of CANOCV010000049.1, forward strand.
CCGACATCGCTGTCGTCCCTCGAAAGCCGAAGATACATCGCTGCCAAATATTTCTTCATTTTATCATCTATGCCCTCCTTTTTAATCCGCTTATTTCCATCGAATTGCCCCGGCAAATTGTCCTATGCCCCAAAGCGCCCTTAACACTATAATCCCGTAAGCCCCCCACTCCCGGTTGGGATACATACGTCCCGGATCCCTGATTGCGCCCCGAATCAGGAAATTCTTTGTTTCCACACTGTTGATTCCCGAATAATTCTGATACAAAATCGCCCACTGTAAATACAATGCGCTGGCTCCCGTCGCAACCGCCGCAGAAATGCTCGTTCCGCTTCTGACCTGATATCCTCCCTTTACCGCAGGCCCATATACATTTACTCCCGGCGCCGTAAAATCCGGCTTCACCCTGCCGTCTATCGTATAGCCGCGCCCGGAATTAATATAAAGACTTCCGTCTCTCGCATCATACGCCCCTACTGTAATCAAGATCTCGGCATTTGCCGGAGCCGTTATCGTCGTGTCGGGATTGGAACGAATAAAAAAGACTTCTCCGCTCATCATTTCGCGCATCGGAAGCCAAATATGATAATCCCGTCCAAAGAAGTTAAGACCATAAACCTGCATGGTCCAAATTCCTCTGGTCGGCCTGTCAAAACGTATATATACCAGCTGATCTCCGGTTCTCTCTCCAATCGTCCGGTAATCTATACTGACGACCGTCTCCTCAAACACAAAACGATAGACAGCGCTGTCTCTGGAACGCGGCAGCATTTTAGGAACCGCCTCTCCGCTCGGAGACGTCACCGTTACTGTATACAATTCCGGAGCACGCACCCACAGCTCCGCCACAAATCCCTTCACCCCCTCCCCTACATTAATCTCCACATTATCTGTCTGTGTTTCCGGATCCAGCTGCCCGGAATAGTGATGTCTTGTATTCGCCTCGTTGCCCGCCGCCACCGTTACCACAAATCCTGACTGTATTGCAATATTATCCAGGTACGCTGCTAAATGTCCCGCACCGCTATGGCTCCCCATGCTTGTTCCCAACGCTATACACAATGACAACGGCATATTAAGCTCCCTGGCAAGCTTTTTCAAATAATACACGCCTGTCATAACGTCATTTTCCGCGTAAACGGTTGCATCTTCTGCAATAAAATAGTAGTCTTTTAAATATTGCTTCGCCGGCTTTAACTTGACAACCGCAATTGTCGCCTGCGGCGCCGCCCCGCTGAAATCATTTGCGTAATCCGCACTTCCGGCGGCAACGCCAGCCACAAATGTTCCATGTCCATCCTCGTCCGTACTTGGAAGAACCTCAAGAGGATTTTCTGAGGAGAGCGCCGTGTTGATCTCCTCCTCCTTGTACTCCGTTCCGTACAAAAATCCCTCCGGCGGGCTTCCCTGTATCGTCTGATCCCAGATAGACACGATCCTTGTACTTCCGTCACTGTTTTGAAACACAGGGTTGGTATATGCAATTCCGGTATCCACAAATCCAATTAAAATACCCTGTCCCATTAGGGACAGGGTAGGCTGATTCTGCACTCTTAAAATTCCGCTTACCTCCAAAGCCGACTGGTCTACCGGAATAAAACACTTTGGAATGGCGCCATAAGTATAATTGGAAATATTCAACGGAGGCTGTCCCTCCCGTGCGGCATATAAAATACTGTACAGAGAATCCACCGGCTGGGCACAGTATCCTACCGGTACCTCCTGTCCGGGAAAATCTAACCGCAAAATAAAATCATAGTAATCGTTCGAATAAATTTGATCCTCACAAGACATATGCGTTCATTTCAAAATTTTTTTTATTATATGCGAGTAAGCTTTGTTTCATGCCAAATTTGTGAAAATGATCAACACAGATATTGCAGATACTCTCTCACTTCGTTTAAATCTCTTTTACATTTGAATATCAAATCCTCTAACGCTCCCTCAGGCTCTGTCAGATCCGGCACCATAATCACCCTGCATCCTGCCCCAAACGCACTTTTTATCCCGTTTGGCGAATCCTCCACGACAATTACATTTTGAGGTTCGACCTCTGCCTGTCTGCACGCATACTCATAAACATCCGGGTAAGGCTTTCCCCGCGCCACATCCGTCACTGATATCACATTGATGCCATCTGTTTTCAGTCCGGCGGATTGCAGATTGTTATATGCGCTCTCCCTCGCTGTCGCCGTAACAATATATGTCTTTATCCCGCTTTCAGACATAAAATCCAGAATTTCTTTTGCCCCCGTTTTTGGTAAAACACCGTCTTTTTGAATCACCTCGGACACTAACTCGCGCCTCTTCTGCCGCACCTGCGGATAGATTTCTTCCCTGCCGTACCAGCTTCCGAACAACTGTCCCGCCAGCTGCGCATCCAGGCTTCTAAGCTCCAAAGACATTTCCCTTGTCATCACATAGCCGTATGACTTTGCCGCCTGCATCCAACATCTGGAATATATTTTTTCACTGTCTAACAATGTTCCGTCCAGATCGAACATTACTGCATTTATTTCATGTTTCATATCATTTTCTCAACTTACACACTTTATTTTTCGCCTTCCCGGCTTATTTTTCTCGCTTTTTCTTTAAAATACCAAATAAGTACGTCATGCTCTCATTTCTCGTTATCCATGAAACTCCAACATAAGAAATAACCCCCACCAGAATTTTTAGCAGCAGACCTTCCAATGTGTGAAGCGGCAAATATCCCACAAAATATATGCAAATACACATGATAGCTGTATTGCATACATTCGGCAGCAGGTCACAAATCTGCTGCATATACGAATAATGAATCAGCCGTTTTGTCGGCCATGCATTTATTACCGTACAAATAATTCCGGTTACTGTCAACGAGGATGCAATCGCCATTACTCCGTGATTCATCACCAAAAGAAGAATTAACAAGCTAATACTTCTTTTTACAATTTCCAGCTTCATGTAAATATCACTGCGTCCCAATGCCTTTAATGTCTCAAGATTAGCAGTCTGAAGCGGCATCAGAGCTAAGTAACCGCAGCAAATCTGCATATACGGTACACAGGGCAGCCATTTTTCCGTCAACATCAAGAGTATTAACTCATCCGCAATCATTGCCATACCAAACATCATTGGAAAAATAAGAAATGTGCTCATTTTCATAGAGCGCCTTGTCATACTTTTTACTCTGTCCAAATCATCCTGTATACTTGAGATTACGGGAAAAAGCACCGTCGATATTGTTGCCTGTATATTTATTATAATTAACTGTGGGTAATGTCTTCCCTTTGAAAAATATGCCAGATCCGAACTTGTATACTTTTTTCCTATAATCAAATTCCGCAATTCATCATAAACTGTATATATTAGATTGGAGACCACAATTTTCCATCCGAAGCGAAATAACACTTTAACACGTTCTCCGGAAAACATAAGCTTTGGACGCCATTTAACAGTAAACCATAATACAATCATATCTATGGTCTTATTAATAATAGTTTGGGCTACCAAAGCCCATACTCCCAAACCTTGAACCGCCATAAAAATTCCAATAACCGCTGAAATGACGGTTCCTACTAACGTAGACCAGAAAAAGCGTTTAAACAACATATGCTTTGATACATACGCCCGCTGAACAGCATTGAATCCCGATACAAGAATACTAATCCCCAGCACCCGCAAAACAGAACTAAGAATATCCATTCCATAAAAATTCGCAACAATCGGAGCCATAGCATAAATTATTGCATACAGAACAACCGATACACTCATATTCAACAAAAGTACCGACGAAAAATCCAAATCATCCGCATTCTTTTTTTGAATGAGCGCCGTCGGTATACCATTCACCAGAAACACATCCGAAATTGTAATAAATACTGTCACCAGCGTGATAACTCCATAGTCATCCGGTTCTAACAATCTTGCTAATACGATAGAAACGCCAAACGTAATGAACTGCGCGAAAAACCGCTCCAGAAATGACCAGATCATCCCGCCGAAAACAGTTTTCTTCATACTTTTATTATTCATGATTTTTCTCACTAATCAATAAGTGAATTATCCTTCATATAAGCTGGATTTTATCCTTTCTTTAATCTTGTCTTTTACATTCTTTTTTATTCCGTCCAACAAGCCTGGTGTGCCGCTTTGGGCGAATGCACCGTTTTGATATTCTATCTCTTTCAGTATTTTTGCATCTTTCTCCTTATCTGTGAAAGCCTCCAATAATACCGGCTTGTCCGAATCTCCAAAAAAGATTTCCAACGCCTTCTCATAAGAAGCTTTATCGTGAGCCTCAAGATACAAAAATCCCCTTTCTAACGCCCAGCCCTTCGCGGACGTATGATGCGCTACCGCCATATAATCGTCAATTGTATCTATCTTCTCTTTCCCGTGAGTATAGTGAAAGATCTCCGCTCCTTCATTATTATTTAATAAAATTCTCATATTGGAGTTAATGTATCTATTCCAGAAAGCATTCATATCATAGAAAAAACTCAAATCTCCAATCAAAAGAAAGCTCTTACACTTTGCAACATAAGACTGCGCTATAAATGCAGACATAGAACCGTCAATTCCGTTTGTTCCCCTGTTGCAGTACACCCGAACTGTCGAATCTAATTTAAAATACTGTGCGAGCCGTACGCTGGAGCTGTTAGCGAGATGAAGCAAAGAATTCCCCGGAATCCTATCCATAAATTGCCGCACCGTATAAAAATCACAATATTCCGTCTCGGGATATATAAGTTTCTTTTCCCGCTCCTCCCAAGCCATCCTATAATCAGCCTTCGCCTTTCCTTCCGGCGCATACTCAATTGCTTTCTCCAGGAAACGTTGCGCACTCATTTCAAATACAAACTGTAATTTTCTGAACGGATCAGCAATCTCACCCGATTCACAGACCAGCCAATGCCTCACTTCCTGACCGGCTTTGTGCATAAGCGCTCTGATTCCGGAAACAAAATTGCCATTCAAGGAAATCACAATATCCGGCATTAACTCTTTTTGTACATCAGCTGTCAATGTTTTTGTAATCATAAATGTAGAAACGCAGCCCTCCGTCATTAAATTGGATAAATGATCGACGGCAAAAACTGCATTATATTTTTCGGCAAACTGCTTGACCAGCAATGCCTTTTTTTCCTGTCCCGGTGCATCCTGCCCATAAATTACAAGTATTTTTTTATTCTGGCCTAATTTCCCAAAGCATTTTTTTAATCCTTCATCTTCATCTGCCGTGAATCTCTCTATTGCATGAACTTTAGGCAGCTCCTCCGACACATAATCCATATGACCGTCCGGAATGGGAAAATTAATATGTACTGGTCCCTTTCCTCTATGATTCAATTCCAGCAAAGCTTCATTTAAAATTCTGCCGCAATACCAGACATCCTCCCGATTTCTTATAAACGGCAATGAAATCTCCGTCTTACAGCTCTTAGAAAATATTCCTTGCTGTGGAATCATCTGATCCTCAAATTGATTTAAATAATAAGGATTACGATCCGCCGTCAGCACAAGCAACGGAAGCTTTTGATAATATGCCTCCATCACGGCGGAACTGTAATTGCAGACGGCTGTGCCCGAGGTACAGCAAATTGCAACCGGCTCCTGCAGCTCCTGAATCAGTCCAATCCCGAAAAAACCGGCGCTTCTCTCATCCACAATCGAATAGCAGTGAAAAAAATTGTCTTTTTCCACAGAATGAACAAAAGCCACATTTCTTGTACCCGGTGAGAGAACCAGATTTCGTATTTTATATTTTTTTAAAAATGCAATTAATATTTTAACATGTTCCAAATCTGCATACATGGCAATCTCCTTACTTTATATTTTTCAGAAATCCTTTTGATTGATTAATAAGCTTTATAAGTTCTTCTTTATTCAGAGCGCTTCCACTGACCACCAAGGGATATCCCTTATCCTCAAACAGCTGCCGTCCGCCCAAAAGCTCTTCCAGCCCGACAATCCGCGCATCCAGCCTGTCTAAAGGGAAAATCATCATCTCTTTCTCATATAATACGGAAAATGCAAATGCATGAAAGGAATCCGTACATATAACTTCAGCCTTACGGATTAATTCCAGAAACTCCAACGGCCCTGCCTGAAACAACTGCCGCCCTTCCCTGTCTATTTTATGATTGATCGGATGTATCATCATTACAGGAAGACGTCTTTGCCCTGCGAGTAATGTCACTGCCTCATCCAGCCTCTCATTTTTTCCATTCGACAAGGAATAATAAACAATATATTTTTTCTCTAAGCTTATCCGTGACCGACCGGCAATATCCTCCCACTCTTCCTTTTTTAACAAGAATACAGGATCACATACAACCTCGGCATGTCCGCCAAACTGCTCATACAGCAATTCCTGTCCACTTTTTTCCCTAACGGATATTCGTTCAAACCGTCTCAAATTTTCATCGAACAGAACCTTTTGTTCTTCCTTTAAAACCTTCGTCCCAAGACTTGCCGCATATGCGATTTTCTTTTTTCCTTCTCCAAGACAACCGAAATAAACGTTATCGTTCCCAACAATGTCCGTATTCCATATCTGATCGCTTCCGAACACGATGAGGTCATATTTTTCTGCGATTTTCTCTGTCTGCGCCTTTCCGACACATTCTTTTGTTAAATTCAAATAAATATCCCTAAATTCTTCAAACCGTTTTCGCTGTATGATTCGATATGGAAAACGCAGACATTTCTTTACAAACCACCTAATATCCGGTAATACCAAAAACGGATCCAAAGAATACAATTTTTTAAAATGCTTCGGGTAATAGTCCACTATTTCCACTTCATGATTCTCTGACTCAATTGCTCTTTTCAACGCAAAAGCCTGCAAGACAGCTCCATAGTTATCCGCAAACTGAAAAGTCAATATTCCAACTCTCATAGGATCCTCCAATACCCCGCGCAAAATATCATTAACAACGTTTTACTATACAATACATCTTATAAACTATCCTCGCCAGAATACCGAATAAGTTCATTTTCTCCGACGTTTCTCTTGGCAGCACACCGCATCCCTGCTCCGCCGTCAATCCGGTAATTTCTTCATTTTCAATCAACACAGAAGGTCCGTATTCCCGCCTTTTTCGAAAGGCTTCTATCTTTTCCCGCAATCCTCCCTGTTCGGAAAATAAAAAGAATAATTCGCTGCTCCCTTCGCAGACAACGCCGTTTTTTCTTCTCTCTACCTGCTCCTTAATATTGCCGCTGTACATATTTGTCAACACAAAAACATTAGCTGCCAGACATTCATAATATGTATAAGCATAAGTTTCCGGCCATAATGACCACAATATTGCACAGTCTATCTGATACAGCCTCAATGCCTCAAGCATTGCATTCAGGTTGTTTGAAAAAGATATTTCCACACTATGAACAAATGGCTCATCTATGGATCTTCCAAAAGAAAAAAACTCTATGTCTTCCCGATTTCTATTCTGTTGTACCAACTGCCTGAATACATCCCAGCCCTTGACCCTGATGTTATTTCCGACATAAGCAATTCGAAGTTTTTTGTGAATGTCTCCGTCTCTTTGTATATATCTTCCTTCCAATCGCTGATGCCAGATGACCCGTACCTGCTGTTCATACTCCGGAAATGACTCACACCATATTTTCTTTGCGCACTCGGAAGGAGCAATAAATTCTATCCGCCCGGAAAACCGTTTCAAAAAATTGCGGATTCTTGTTTCTTGTACTTTGGCAGAATCAAAATAACGGCAATCTTGGCATTTTTGCTCGGAAATACCGTCTGCTCCGCAATACTCCTGATCGTTTTTCATCAGATTATAATTTTCACAAATAGTATAATAATCGTGAATATAAAACTTCACCGGTACTTGAATCCTGTCAAGCGCCTCTTCCACATCAGAGCCTCTCAAGCCTTTTAAATGATGAATATGTATTTCACGAAATACCGGTTTGCGCCCGAAATACTGTTCTATATGACGTATTACAAAATCTATGGTACCTATGGTTGTAAATTTTCCGTTTATGATGACATTCCAATACCCCTGCGGCAATAAAAATCTGCTTATTCTGTCCATTGGATGCAGGTAAACATAAGTATATCCACGCTTCATAAACATTTCCTGATGACTTAAGATCACTTTATCCGTTCCGCCGCAGCTTCTCATATAATTTCCGTACGAAATACTTAAAATCACTTTCTCCAAATTGTCTCACTTCCCTAACACTCGTTTTACCGCTTCCAGATATGCAAATCCATGTTCTTCATCCGGTTCTAAATATGCCCCCTCCGCCCATTCATTCCAGGCATTGATAAATATCATATCTTTTTTGTAAATTTTTCGATTCTCCAATATTTTTTTTTCTAAATACTCCTCAAACTTCTCCGGGGAACTGCCTGAATAAAAGCTTGCATTTTCTCCCCGCCTGGGCGTATTATCCCAGCTTGGAAATACACCCGGATAATTCCTGCTCCCCGGTATTCTTTTCAAGCTTTCTTCTACAACCATATCATAAGAATAAATGTGACGGCTCCTGGAAAACAATTTGTTATAAATACGGTTCTTCCATAATGAAAACGTGAAAAGCGGATGCTTTACCATAAACCTTCGCTTTCTCCTCTTCGTTTGAAACAGGGAATTCACAGTATAAACCGGTTCAAATTCAATAATCCCTTCAAAGACAGCGGAAATCCTGTTTTCAATACACTCCAGTTCCGGAAATTGGACAAAATACTTTAAACCATGCAAGCCCTGTTCTTTTGCAAGACGATTCCAGTATGCAAGCATTTTCTCCACTTGCGGAATATCTTTGGGCTTGTACAAAATGAAAATCGGCCGCTCCGTCTTCTCGTCTCTGATATACCTATGATCCATAAAAAACGGTAACAGATATTCAAAATGCTTTTTCCACTCCTCCTCCCCTCCGTAATCCTGTTCCACAATAATCTCCGTCTCACTGCCATCCCACCGCCTTGACCACGGTTCATTTGCCCATGAGAGACAAAACGGAATATCCACCTCTTTATCTTTCAGCATATTCTCCAACGGTTTTTCCAAAAGCTTTTTTCCGTTTTTAAAATAATAGTGATAAAAACAAAATCCATAGATTCCATATTCCTTCGCCTGCTTCGCCTGCTTTCGCATAACTGTCTCATCCAGCAGATTATAATAATCTTCATGCAATGGAACATGGGGCTGTACCTGTCCCTTATAAAAAGGCACAGCTTTCTTTACGTTTGTCCATTCTGTAAACCCTTTCCCCCACGCCTTATCATTTTCGGGAATCGCATGATATTGCGGAAGATAAAATGCAATCAATTTTTCCTGCCCCATTCCTTTTCACCAAGCTTTCTATTTTTACTCAACTTTTCCTAAAAGAAATGCCGTCTTAAGCATGACCGTTCCTTTTAAACTGTTCTTTTTTACGGTAGGATTTAAAACCAACCGCATACGTGTCCGAAATGACTGCCTATATCCCGCCACTTCCTCTAAAAAGATTCTCTCTTCCTCTTTAATTTGGGAAGCATACCCTTCCAGCAAAATCGCTGCCAGATTGTCAACCTTTTCCCCTCCGCGCACTCGCCGGATAAATCTCGTTAAATACGATCCCTTCAGCATTTTTACAGTAACCGCTGCTTCATGCTTTCGATAAAGAATATAAGAGTTCGGATCAAAAAATACTTTTCCAATATATGTAAGCAAACATGGAATCCAGACATCGTGCGCTATCTTTCTCTTCAAACGGTATGATTTAACTGCTTCACATGCCTGATGATTAAAAACAATCGTAGAGCCCTGTACAAAGTTCTGAAATAAAATGGCTTTTGTTCCAAGCGGTTTATGCAGTTCCTGCTGCTGCTCCATCTTCTTCAAATCGGCATCTACCTGAGTCATCATAGAATAGTACATTACCGGTCCGGCCTCCGGTTCCATAAAACTCAGCGCACGTGACAATTTTTGTTCCATCCATACATCATCCTGATCCGCAAACGCATAGTAATCATAATCCCCGCTTATATATACCAATTCCATAAAACTTTTTTCATATCCGATATTTTCACCAAATACACACGTAATCTTTGAATTTTCTTTTTGTAAAAGAGATAATATTTCCCTTGTCCTGTCTGTGGAACCGTCATCTCTCACCAATAGACTCACATCTACTTCCTGCTGCTTTATAATCGACTGTATCTGCCCTTCAAGATACTTCTCCCCATTATAAGTAGACATCAAAACCAATACTCGCTTCATACTTGTCATTCTCTCTAATTAAAAATCAGCTGCAAAACCTTGTTTTCCTCAAAAACAGTCTGCATATATCCTTCAATTCCAAATTGTCCCTTCGACATAATTAAGATTGTAGACAATAAGAGACATATAACAAAACATATAATCGCATAATAGCTCACTGTCTTTTTCTTAACCCCACCTTTAATCTTGTTACTCAAAAACACATAATTCCAGAACTGAAGCCCTCTGAAATACCTCAAAAATGTAGAATTTAAAAACAAAAGCGGAAGGAATACACAAAAAAGCAAATTCAACTTTATAATAAATTTATTTTCCGCATCCACTTTTTCCAACGAATATTTCGTCCTTGCCTTTTCAATCCGAATCAACAATACCAGGAAAATCAATTGCAATACAATATACGCAATCCCCACTGCCATAGAAGAGTAAGAATCTATATACAAATACAGCTGTATTTTTGACTGAATTTTAACAAATATATCTTTTAGCGTTTCCATATTTGTTTCCATATTTATCAATAAAATGACTTCCAGCCCCAGTATAATACTGACATATGTCTTTGTATATTTTTCAAAAAACTTATCAATCAAAACAATAGGTAAATATATAATCGCAGAAAAATGAAATCCAATCGCAAACAATAAAGCAATTAAATACGCAGCTTTTCTTTTTTCAATTAAAAAACCCAATCCCAAAATACAAAACACCATGGATAAAAAGTATCTTTTTTGAATGACACAATCAAACATTGGATAAATATAAAATAATGACATAGCAATACATGGTGCATAGGAATGCTTATAAATAGTATATCCCAAAACTACGATTGCAAATAAGGTCACAACAGCATTATACTGCCAATATTCCAGATTTATTTTATGAGAAAAATAAATCAAAATATTTGCCAGCCATTCGGTAATTCCCGAAAACATGCGTTTCCCGAAACTATAATATATAATTTCATTCTGAACATAATCAATCCCCCCCGCATTAAACCCGCACAGCAGCCATAACCAGAAACACTGAGCGACAAATATTTTTTTTGATCTTTTATTCAGGATTGCAGCTAATGCCAACACGATTGTTACACTAATGCCAAATAGTATCATAACTTTTTTTCCATCCTAACATTTTACGTTTCATTTTAATCACCAGGTTTTTACTCCTTAACCGGAAATAATGAAGATTAAAATTTTTCTTCTTTATCTGATCAAAATTTTCTTCTGTAATGTTCTCAAAACGTATTTCCAAATCTTCAAATGCATTCGGAATAATTTTTATTGTATTACACTCCATGGATGACAGTTTTACCTTCATAGGACGTGACTGCATATGCAAATACAAATATTCCTCCCTCTCCATTTCTCCGTTCTTCTTTATCATTCTATATAAATGCCCCTTATGCCAAACAAAAAAGGAGTCTGTTTTCTTTTCAATAAGATATTTTTTCTGTTTATCTGACCACGCTGTCAAACGAAAATTAGAAGACTTTGTATATATATTTGCGGCAAAAGATTTCGTATATATTGCCCTGCCTTCCTGCAGATAAATATTATTTATACTATCCCTATATTCTTCATCGAATGAAAGGTTCTCTTCTGTCTGGTAAACTTCACGAAAACGCTCCCTCCCATTCAATTTTTTCATAAACATCCGGTTATTCTCCAAAGTATTCCGATACAATGTGCAATGTCCTAAATCAAAAATTTTGTCACTGGAATTTAATACCTCATCCTTAAGAAATACCTTTGTCGCTCCCCAGATCTGATCCAGGTCACAGTATCCCCAAAAACGGTAAGCCCCCAAATAGTCTTCAAAAATATAGCCATATGCCGCTTTATAATCACATAATTTATAGGGACGCTCCAAAACCACAGGAAATTCAAACTTCGACTGAACAAATTTTTTCATCTCTTCCCAATCCCAATAATGTACTTTTACATTATCCGGATAAGAATACTCCGTTCTATCATCCGTAAAAATAATCCAGTCACAGTCTGTGTTATATTCGCAGCTTTTCAGATACAGATAAAAATAACTATTAAATTTCCCAAAATAGGGAATTATAAATGCAGCCTTTTTCATTCAAATCTATTCCTCTTTCATTTGCATATTTTCCTATAACCATCTGCGGCCAGAATTACAATGCCCGCCCTTTTCCTTTGGCACAATTTAAAAAAAAGCTTCCACTTTAAATCCATATGATTCAAATCTGCTTTTTTAAAGTAGGTATCATAATCTTTTTCTGTTAATATTCGCTTTAATTCCCTTCTCTTTTCAGAATAAGTCAACTCCGAAATTCCTATATTCAACACTACTTCCAATAGCTCACAGACTATTCTGTTAGAATAATTCAATTCGAATTTTTTCTGATTTTTTTCTGTCAAAAAATCTTTCAAGTATCGGTAAAATGTCCATTTTCTTTCTATATAGTCTGCGTTATATGTATGCAGCAAAGACGACTGATTTTCTTTTTCATAATGGTAAAACGTTGAATTCGTATATACAACGCTTCCCTTTATCTCTGCAAAAACCTGAATATTAAACCACCCGTCCTCCGCCACTATTTTCCGAATATCTGTAAATCTGATATTCCCAATCGCATCCCGCCGATACAGCTTTCCCCATACGGTGTTTAAACGCTCCATCCCTAACGGAGATATTTTTTTCCCGGCTTCTCCCGGACCAATCAGTTTTGCCAACAGTTTCTCCTTCACTTCCCGATTTGTAAACCAAATATCATGATTTTCGAACGTTTCTTCCGCATTTTTATACTGCTCTTTCATTATATCTTCATCAAATTCAAACAGCTCCGTTCGAATATGCTTTTTTTCATACTCCCTTATATACGGAAACATGACTAAAGAAACTTCAGGGGTTATATATTTTACCAGCTGACTGATACAATCAATTTCCAGATAATCGTCTCCGTCCACAAACATGATATAATTCCCCGTTGCCATATCAAGTCCTCGATTTCGTGCAGACGAAACCCCTCCATTCTCCTTATGACACACAAGAATCCTATCGTCCCTTTCCTTCATTCGGTCCACGATTTCACCGCTTTTATCGGATGATCCGTCATCAACGATTATAATCTCTATATTCCGGTGTATCTGGCTTATCAGGCTTTGAATGCATCGACCCACGTATTTTTCAACATTATACACCGGAACAATAACACTTATCTTCACTCCTGCCCCTTTCTACACTTCCTGATAAAGTGTCTTCATGATTTTGTTCGTTCTTTTTATATCAAATTTCCGGACAGCTTTCATGTTATATTCTCCGATCTCTTTTCTTCGTTCAGGTACACAAATCAGCTTTTCCAAGGCGCTTGCAAATCCCTCTGCATCATTAGCAGCGCAGCAATATCCCGTCTTTCCATCCTCCACATAGTCTTTCATCCCATTCACCTTTGTAGCAAGCAAAGGCAGTGAAGCCGCCATGGCTTCTAATGGTGCGATCCCCAGTCCTTCCCGTATAGAGGTATGTGCAAAAATGTCAACACATTTTAAAAGCTGTGGTATATCTGCACGAAATCCCGGAAGAATCAATTTATCACCTATCCCCAGCTTTTTCGCCAGTGTTCTGTATTCTTCTTCTAATTCTCCGGTCCCTACGATCATATAGTACACATCATCCCGTTTCAGGCAGCCTAAAGCTTCAATCATCACCTGCTGATTTTTCCTTTTTGCAAGCTCTCCCACGGATAAAACCACAATCGCATCCTCCGGTATTCCAAACTGCTTCCGATATTCTTCTCTGTCCGCCTTCACATTCATAAACTTTTCCGTATCCACGCCTACGCCCGGAATATATATTACATGCTTTGCACGAAAATTCTTCTTCGCTCTCTGATAGTCTTCTCTATTAATTGTTATCAGGACATCCGTATATCTTGACAGCAAAAACTCTACCGGATAAAATAAAATCCAGCTTTTGATAGATGCCCCTTTAAAAAAGTGAAAACCATGGGCCGTATATACTACCTTTATCCGCTTTTTATGACATGCCAGTCTCCCTATCACTCCGCCAATCGGCGAATGACAGTGCACAAATTTGTAATCATAACGAAGCAGCAGTTTCATCACCTGTTTATAAGCAGTGATATCCTGCTTCAAGTTCATAACATTTCTTGTAAAATCAATTTGAAAACATTTCACCTGCATCATCTGCAGCCTGTTTTTCAACTCCAATATCTGTCTGTCAGAACATGTGCTTCCATATTCAAAGTTACATGCAACATGAACTTCATAACCAATTTCCTGCAATATTTTTATATTGGGCATGTTAAACTGATCGATCATGGATGCCACTGAGGCAAGTACCAATACTTTTTCCATCTTATCTTCCTTCTGTTTCTGATATTGTCTCTTTAAATGTTCTCAGATTGTATTTCAAACAGGAATACACGCTCATCCGGGGTTCATAATAACTGCTTCCAAATGCTTTCCGACACATATTTCCTATCTTTCCCGGCATACGCTTTCCAATCCATACCGCCGGCGCCAGCAGCGAAGTCACCCATATTTTATGTCCCCACACTTCCGCTATCAATTTCACCATTTCACTCGTATTCACAAGCTCCTCATTTTGCGGAAAAAACACTCCGTGCTCCTCATTTTCTATCGTCAGACGTACAAATTCACATAGATTGTCTATATGAAGCATGGAGCGCTTATTATTTACCTTCGGAAATATCGGCAGTTTTTTTGCCATTTTGGAAAGTACAGGATAATTCCCTTTGCTTCCTTTCCCATATATCATAGGCGGACGTAAAACGGCCACCTTAAATTCCGGCGTCTCTAATTCCCTCACACCCTTATCCGCCTGCCATTTACTGTCGCCGTAAAAATTCAAAGGCTTTGGCTCTGTATTGTTTGTAATATGCTCCATACCACCGTACACAATCATAGAAGACATAAGGATAAACTGTTTCACGCCTTCCGTCTTTGCCTTTTTCGCCGTTTCAATGGCAAGCTTTGTATTTACCAGGTAGTATAATTCCTTCTGTTTTTCCGTTACCTTCCCTATGTCCGCATGAGCAATCCCCGCCACATGATAGACAATGTCATATCCGGAAAAATCACGCTCTCTCCAGTCCGGCGATCTCATGTCCAGTGTATTTACTTCGTATTTATCCGGCCATTTTTTCAGCCAGTTCTCCACCGACATTCCAATATAACTTCCGGCTCCCGTAATCAATACTCGTTTCATTCTCCCTGTCCTTGTCTCATCAGTCACTGTTGTGTGCCTATTTTACACTGCTTTTTGCAGACTGTTCCTGCTTATGCAGCTCCCCTGTTCCGCCTTCTACAACTCCATCGCTTTTCAGTACACTCACAAATGTTCCAAAGAAACATTTTAAATCAAACAAAAAGGACTGGCGTTTTACATATTCGCCATCCAGCTTCGCCTTTACAGGAATTTCAAGTTCGTCCCTTCCGTTAATCTGCGCCCATCCGGTCAGTCCCGGCATAACGTTATTCGCACTGTATTTATCCCGCTCTTCAATCAGATCGTACTGATTCCATAATGCAGGTCTTGGCCCGATTATGGATAATTTGCCGATCCAGATATCAAAGATCTGCGGCAATTCATCCAGGCTTGTTTTTCTTAAGAAACCTCCAACCTTTGTAATCCACTGCTCCGGGTTTTCTAACATATGGGTAGGCATATTCCCCGGCGTATCTATCCGCATTGTGCGGAATTTATGTATCATGAAATGTGTCTTATAGATCCCCACCCTCTTCTGGGTAAACATGACAGGTCCCGGCGAATCCAGTTTAATTGCAATGGATATCACCAAAAATACGGGGGACAGCATAACCAGACCAAGTGTCGATAACAAGAGATCAAGCAATCGCTTAAAGAAACGCGTATACAAACTTTTCTTTTCTATTCCCTGCATTTTCATCCCTCTTTTTTACTTTTTTACATTTATCTTCTTCGCATTCCCCGCGCAATACGGACATCCCGGCTGCTTTTTCGAGGTCCGTGAGAATATCCTGGCTTCCCACATATGTCCTTCCGCACACATCCACCAGACCTTCTTTCCGCTGCCAGGTCTTACTATATCCGGCCTTAACGTGCGGTTTAAGGTTGGGTGCCATTCTCTTGCCAGCCTTGGAAAAAGCGTCTGCAGATCATTGAAGCCCGGCCAAGCTCTCTTTCCGCTGCAATACGGACAGGCATTTCCCTTTTTAGCTCTGTTTTCCACCGTCGCCTGCCACTCATGTCCCTCTTTGCACTTCCACCAGACTTTCTTCTCCCCTCCCACGGTTACATTCTGCGGTAGCAATCCATCGTTTTTCTCATAGTTCCATTCCGCCGCAATTTCCGGCGCCAACGTCAATAAATCATTAAAGCCGACGAGTGCCTTTCTTCCCGCGCAATACGGACATCCCGTCTCTCCTATGCTTCTGTCTTTTACCGCCGCCTGCCATTCGTGCCCTGCGGCGCACTTCCACCAGACTTTCCTGTGTGATGCCGCATCTAATGTGTCCAATGGCATCTCTTCATTTCGCCCGCCATTCCACTCTTCCAATAAATTCTCCCGTTTATTTTTCCGGCAGTATTCTATCAGGTTCATACGCTGTCACCCCACTCCCTGTGGTTTCACAGAGTATCTAACTCTATGAAAAAATCCTAAATTTAACTCTTAAAGAATAACACTTTTTCTGACATTGGTCAACAAGTCCTTTAAAATTACATATGTAAATAGGTAGCTATTTAACCATATTGAGGAAACAGACGCCGAAAAGCCGGCAAATATATTTTATCGCAGACGAGAGCAACGCGCCGACAAACTAACTGTCTGCATTAAAATATATTTGCCCGCTTTCCAGTTGTCTGTGGCTATTACGGTAAATAATGTTAGGAGATGAAGAAATGTCAAGAAAAGGTGAGAACATTTATAAGAGAACAGATGGGCGTTGGGAGGCAAGATATATCAGGGCGCGCACACCTGATGGAAAAGCGTTGTACGGCTATGTTTATGCAAAAACCTACCGTGAAGTCCGGCAAAAGGCATTGCAAAAAAAGCGGGATATTATAGAGGAAATCCCGATATCAGATATCCCTTTATTAGAACAGCTTGCGGAAGATTGGTTAAAAAGCGTAGAAATTTATTTAAAACCATCTACCATAGTAAAATATAAAAACATCTTAAAAAACCATATTCTTCCCAGACTGGGGAAATTTTATCTAAACGAGCTGGATACGGAATGCATGGAACAATTTATTCAGCAGATTTTACTTTGTGGAAGAAAGGACGGACGGGGAGGACTTTCACCGAAAAGCACAAAGGATATCTTGTCTGTTGTTGATGGAATTTTGGAATTTGCTTCTAAAAAAGGATTTTTGGTATCCTGCCATATAAATAAACCTCAGGTAAAAGTACCGGAAAAGCCTCTTGAGATTATAAGCAGCAGGGAGCAGTGCTTGCTGGAAGAGTATCTGATAAAATGCAATACGAGAAAAAGTATCGGTATCATGATCAGTTTGTATATGGGGCTTCGAATTGGTGAGATCTGTGCTCTCAGATGGGAAAATATCAATTTAGAAGACGGTATTATAACTATACGCCACACAATGCAGAGAATCCAAAATTTTTTGCCGGATGCGAAAAAAAAGACAGATGTTATCATTACACAGCCCAAAAGTGATTCTTCTATCAGGGATATACCAATCCCTGCTTTTTTAATTTCCTTATTAGAAATGCATAGGGAATCTGACAAAAATGCATTTTTCCTCACCGGAAAGGCCGATGTTTTTATTGAACCAAGGGCGTATCAATATTTTTTCAAGAAAACGTTAAAAGAAGCGGGTGTTTCAGAGACAAATTATCACGTACTGCGCCATACATTTGCAACAAGATGCGTTGAAAGGGGATTTGATACCAAATCTTTAAGTTCAATTCTAGGTCACTCCACGGTCAATCTGACACTGAACCGTTATGTACATACTTCACTGGAAATGAAAAGAAAAAATATGCTCAAAATGGCGGAACCGTTATGTTATTCTCCGTCAAAATTTTAGTCAGTATTCTGGTCAAAGCCCCGGGAGTCTCGAATATTTCGAGACTTCTGGGGCTTTTTCATAGAGTTAGATACTCTGTGAAACTCTTTAACGTCTAATTTTCTCCTTTCTACATCCCTCCGTTCAATTCAAAATTCCCATTATCACAGATTACAGAAATTGACCGCAAAACATGAAATGTGATACACTAAAGAAAATACAGGTGTGCAACGTAGATAATTTTTGTGTGACAGAAAGGAGGATTCTTATGGCCTTCGCAAAAGAATCCGCTTATACAACAGATGATATCTATAATCTTCCGGAAGGACAACGGGCGGAACTGATTGACGGCAAAATATATGACATAGCGCCGCCAAACCGCATACATCAGAAAATTGTTTCGGAATTGCATTACAAGATCCGCAGCTATATTGAAAAAAATCACGGTTCTTGTGAAATATACCCCGCACCTTTCGCCGTCTTTTTAAATGAAGATAATAAAAATTATGTCGAACCCGATCTCTCTGTCATCTGCGACAAAAATAAGTTAGACGACAGAGGCTGCAACGGTGCGCCCGACTGGATCATCGAGATTGTGTCGCCCAGTACGCAGCGTGTAGATTATGGCATCAAACTCTTCAAATACCGCACCTCCGGCGTGCGGGAATACTGGATTATAAACCCCGCAAACAAAAATGTAACCGTATTTGATTTTGAAAAGGAACAGGACTCTGCGCAGTATTCTTTCGCAGAAGATATCCCCGTCTGTATATACGAAGACTTGTCAGTCCGTATAGATATGCTTTTAGAAAATTAAAAGTTAAACAATAGGAAAGTCGTAGGCTTTAACACTTCACTGTAATAAGGTCTTTCCTATGATAGATTCGGGTGTCAAACGGTTATAAAAAAAGTTTTTATTGACAGTTTGCACAAATACATGCAAATGCTGCTCCAAACGTTCCGGGCAGAAGAATTT
>CANOCV010000050.1 GCA_947564465.1 uncultured Roseburia sp.
TATTTGTGTGAAATTTTCAAGTTGCTAACTGGGGCTATTTGACCCCAACATCATCCTTTAATAGAACAAAGAATCCGGCTCTGCCGGATTCCCCCGCCTGCGGCGGGCCGCATATGCGGCATTTTTCCTCTCCGCCGCATGGCGATCCTGCCCGGAGGGCTTTTTATATCATAGGAAAGTCATAGACTTTAACACTTCACTGCAACAAGGGCTTTCCTATGATATAAAAAAGCTGAATGTATGAAAAATTTTCATACATTCAGCACTTATTTGCCTCGAATTTCGAGATTATTTTGCATAATCAACAACTCTTGATTCACGAATCACATTTACCTTTATCTGACCCGGATATTCCAGCTCTGCTTCTATCTGCTTGGAAATATCACGTGCAAGTAATACCATATCGGCATCACTCACCTGTTCCGGAACTACCATAATTCGAATCTCTCTACCCGCCTGAATAGCAAAAGATTTATCTACACCCTTAAATCCATTCGTAATATCTTCTAACTGTTTTAATCTGTTTGAATATGTTTCCATTGTTTCCCGTCTTGCACCCGGTCTTGCTGCGCTAATTGTATCCGCAGCCTGTACCAGACAGGCAATCAAAGTCTCCGGCTCTACATCGCCGTGATGCGCCTCTACCGCGTTGATAATCACAGGTGATTCCTTATACTTTCTGCACAAATCCACACCAATCTGAATATGCGAACCTTCGATTTCATGATCTACGGACTTTCCGATATCATGTAACAGTCCGGCACGTTTAGCAGTCCTGACATCCACACCTATTTCTGCCGCCAGCAAACCGGCAAGCTGCGCCACTTCAATAGAATGCTTCAGCGCATTTTGACCGTAGCTTGTACGAAATTTCATTCTTCCCAGCAACTTAATCAACTCCGGATGAATTCCATGTACGCCAATTTCCAAAGTGGCTGCTTCACCTTCCTCACGAATCATAGACTCGACTTCTTTTTGTGCCTTTTCCACCATTTCTTCGATTCTGGCAGGATGTATACGTCCATCCACAATCAATTTTTCCAAGGCGATCCGTGCAACCTCTCTGCGGATTGGATCAAACCCGGAAAGAATTACTGCTTCCGGCGTATCGTCAATAATCAAATCCACGCCCGTCATCGTCTCTAAGGTTCGAATATTCCTCCCCTCACGACCGATAATTCTTCCCTTCATTTCATCATTCGGAAGCTGTACAACAGAAATCGTCGTCTCCGCAACATGGTCAGCGGCACACTTTTGAATTGCCGTCACCACATACTCCTTTGCCTTTTTCTGTGCTTCTTCTTTTGCCTGACTCTCCAACTCCTTAATCATTTTGGCCGTATCAAGCTTCACATCATCTTCAACAGTTTTTAATAGATATTCCTTTGCTTGTTCGGAGGTAAGACCTGAGATTCTTTCTAGTTCCCGTACACGCTCTTCGTGGAGCACTGTAACTTCTGCCTTTTGTCTGTTAATTTCCTCTTCCTTTGCTGCAAATCCCGCTTCTCTTTTCTCAATAGCTTCCAATTTTCTGTCGAGATTGGCTTCCTTCTGTTCTATCCTGCGTTCATTACGCTGGATTTCAGATCTCCGCTCTTTTATCTCTTTGTCAAGTTCATTCTTTGTCCGAATAGACTCTTCTTTCACTTCGAGTAAAGATTCCCTTTTCTTTGTCTCAGCAGTCTTTACCGCTTCATCTATTATTTCTCTTGCCTTCTCTTCCGCGCTGCCAATTTTAGCGGCAGAAACCTTCTTCTGGTACGCGGTAGTTGCAAAATACGTAATAGGCACAGCAATAATTAACGTGACGATTGCGACAATTACTGGCACAGGAGCACCTCCTTTATTTGATTTTCATTGTACATTTTATAACAAAAAATACTTAATTATCTGTCATAAATAACAACATATAAATTTTATACTTAATTATGCATTATGTCAAGTAGTCAGAACATTTCATTGCTTTTAAAATATCCTCACTCTTAAATCCTCTCCGCATAAGAAATGCATAAATTCTCTGCTGCTCCTTTGGCTGCATGCTCCCGTTGTAACCTTTTTTGACAAGAAGCCTTCCTATCTTTTCACATTCATCGGACTCATATTCACATTCCAACGCCTGGTCGACATTCGTTCTGGAAATTCCCTTGGACAATAAATCCATCATAATACGTCTCTTACTTCGAGTATTCTGATAGCAGCGCACATAAGCTGCCGCATAGCGCGCGTCGTCTATGTAATGATAACGCTTCACATATGCAATGGCCTCCTCTATGGCTTCCTCGGGATACTCATTTTGCCGAAGCTTCTCACGAAGCCCCGCCTCCGTGCGGTCCATTCTCTCTAAAAGATGCATCGCCCGCTTCTTTGCGCGCACAAAAAATACCTCCGATAGAATCTTATCGTATTCCTCTTTTGAAAGCTCCATTCCCGCCGCCAGTCGATAAGAATGTATCTCGCCGCGATAAAGCGGCCATACCATGCCGTTGTCTAAACGCACTCTATATCTGCCTTTTTTGTATTCCGTGATCTCCTCTATGCCAACCATATTATTCCTTTGTCTCTGCGCCTACTTCTTCTTTGACATCGGCCGCGTCCTCTGTTTCCTCTTCTTTTTCCATACTATAATGCTGACGAACCTTCATCTCTACCGTCTCACAGATATCCTGATGCTCCCTCAAAAACGTCTTGGCATTCTCTCTTCCCTGTCCGATCTTCTCACCATTATAGGCATACCAAGCTCCCGACTTGTTAATAATGCCAAGATCTGCCGCCAAATCCAAAATATCTCCTTCTTTTGTTATCCCCTTTCCAAACATAATATCAAATTCCGCCTCCCGAAACGGCGGAGCCACCTTATTTTTGACTACCTTAACCCTGGTACGGTTGCCCACAACCTCACCGCTCTGCTTCAGCGCCTCTATTCTGCGCACATCAAGACGTACAGAGGAGTAAAATTTCAATGCACGGCCTCCCGTTGTAGTCTCCGGATTCCCATACATCACCCCTACCTTTTCGCGAAGCTGGTTGATAAATATCACAATACAGTTAGACTTGCTGATAACCGCCGTCAGCTTCCGAAGCGCCTGTGACATCAATCTTGCCTGAAGTCCCACATGGGAATCTCCCATATCACCGTCAATCTCCGCCTTTGGCACAAGCGCTGCCACCGAATCCACAATCACGATATCGACCGCACCGGAGCGTACCATCGTCTCTGTAATCTCAAGCGCCTGTTCTCCGTTATCCGGCTGGGATATGTACAGGTTATCTATATCTACGCCTATATTCTTCGCATATACAGGGTCCAGCGCATGCTCCGCGTCAATAAACCCGGCAATGCCTCCCCGCTTCTGCACCTCAGCCACCGCATGAAGCGCAACGGTCGTCTTACCGCTTGACTCCGGTCCGTATATCTCTATAATTCTTCCCTTCGGCAGTCCGCCAAGTCCCAGCGCCAAATCTAAACTCAAAGAACCGGTAGGGACTGTCTCCACATTCATCCTCGCGCTCTCGTCTCCAAGCTTCATCACCGATCCCTTGCCATACTGCTTCTCAATCTGCGAAATTGCCGCATCCAATGCCTTTAATTTATCGTCTCTTGATTCTTTTGCCATCATTATTCTCCTTTATCGAACTAATGTTCGTTTGCTTGTTCTAATAGTATTACATTTTAGGGAAAAAGTCAACCATTAATTTCCTGATGATGGGATTGTCCTAACGGAATACGACGTGATATGTATAAAAATAAGAACAGCTGAAGATTTCAACTGTTCTTATTATAGAATGTCTGTTCTGTTTCGTCAAGCGATTTTTATTCCTGTTTTTCACCTGACGCCTCCTTATCGTAACAGGTCAGACAAGCTGCCCTATTACATGCAAAAATCCATTTAAAATCGCTCCGCGATGAGATTTTTGCACTCCCGAATCATTTTCTTACGGTCTGTACGGTAATACACGGACCTGCCTGAACTATTACTCTTTATCCTTATCATCCACATAGGAGTAAGCATTGGATATCTTACAGTTCTCGGTCGTAAGCTCCGTAGGCTCCCTGTAATACGCAATCACCGGAATCTCCTTTTGTATCATCCCGTAAAGCTCAGACGCCGTTTCACGCGGCACATTTACACAACCGTGAGAACCCTGCGTCTTATAATAATTCCCGCCAAATGCGCTTCTCCATGACGCATCGTGTATTCCGACATTATAAGCAAACACTATAAAATACTCCACATCCGACTCATAGTCCTCCCCGACTAACACAGCCGGACTCTGCTTATACACTACCTTAAAAATTCCGTCCGGTGAACCGTTCCCTTTGGCGATATTGCCGGAGACAATATCAGAGTCCAGCTTCAGCTGCCCTTTCTCATAATACCACATGTGCTGGTTCGTATAATCAATTTCCACATATGTATCCCCAATGTCCTCAAGTCCTTCTACCTGTGCCCGCTGCGAGTAAACCGGCTCTCTCTCTGTGGTCCCTCCGGAAAGAATATTTTCTTTCAACAGCTCTGCTTCCTTCTCTTTATCAATGACCCAGCCGTAATCACCGCCGCCTATTTCCACGATATCCCCTTTTGTGGTCTTAAATTCACGCACATCCGCATACGTGTTATATTTGCTTGCAAGCTTTTGTACAAAACGTTCTATTGCATCTTCTTTAAATGTAATGGAAAAATCCTCATGCAGATCTATCATTTCAAAAATATCCGCACCCTCCAAGCTCTCGTCATAGTCGGAAATCTTATATACCACACGGGCGGAAACATATTTTTCTATTGAGGCCATGGCATCCGTTATTTCAGACGATTCCGATGTTACCGCAGGACTCTCGTACATTTCATCTGTCAAATGCAGCTCTCCCTCTCCCGCGGAAACCGCCGACTTCACCGCGTCGGCCACCTTTTCGAAGATCAGTCTGTTCCCCTGCTCCTCCTTTACTACCTGATATGCATCATCCTTTCGCACAATCCTTGCATTCTCCGGCTGTATAATGTTTTCCTCCTGAAAACACGGCAAAGATGATACCGCATCTTTCAGCATTTCCTCATCATATTCCATCGGTGTCATCACATCAATGCGATTCCCCGAAAATACTGCCGCAAGCCAGCCGTAAGGATTCTGTTTTTTCAGCGCTTCCTCAACCGAACCATCCGGCGCATAATTACTGCCGATCTGCGCTCCCTCTATGCTATATAGATTTTTATCACGGTCTGCAATGATTAAGGTATACTTTCCCTCGTCCTCCGCTATTTTCTCTTCAGCTTCCTCTACGCTTAATCCTCCCACCTTAAGGCCATTTATCTCCGTGCGGAAGAAAAAATGACTTTGAAAATACCACGTCATCAAGAAATAACCGGCCAAAAGCAAAAAAATCATCACAAGTACTGTTATTATCCCAATTCGGATTCTTCTCATTCGCTGTCTCTTTTCCCTAACTCCGTACATCCTGTGTCCTCCAAAGGAATTCTTTTCTGCCTTATTATATCGCTTCACAGCATTTTGTACAAGTTTTTTCGGATAACTTTCTGAACTGTTACAATTATAATAGCCCAGCCGATGAATAGTGAAAAAATTTTGCAGATATAATTTGACGGACGCCTTGACAAAGCGACACCAATCTCGCATAATACAACGGCAGAGTTCATTTCTGCTGTATGTACTCTCTTCTTAATGAGGAGATGGATATATAAGATATGTAAAAGAAATAAGACATGCAAAACCAGAGAAAAATCAAAACAGAAACGGATTATATCGGTACTGCAAGAAAGCATGAGTATTTTTATATTTCTAAAATACGCCTGATTTTTTCTATGTATTTGTCTCCTGTCCGCTCACCGTACATAATATGATTGATATACTGCGGACTTGTTCCGACCTGTCTTGCCAGCTCATCCTGCTTCATATCAAGCTCTACAAGACGGTGTTTTATGTTTTTTCCAAAGGATGTAAGTTTTCTTTTCGCCATGATTTTACCTCGCATCAAAATCGGCATTGAGAATTTATACCGATTGATGTATAATAAATTTATCTTAAGTTAACATATATAAATTATAATTCACATTTTTGAATTTGTCAAATAAAAAATCAACTTTTGTAAATTTTTTTAGAGCAATTTTTTGCTCTTTTCCTAAGGAGACGATTATGACCATCAGTCAGCGCATTTTTGCCTTATTGGAGAGTAAGGGCTTATCTCAAAAGGATCTTGCCGAATACGCAGGAATTTCACAGTCTGCCATCACCAACTGGAAAAAGAGAAATACCACTCCCTCCACCGAAATAATAATTAAAATAAGTGAATTTCTCGGCGTATCCGAACGATATCTTTTAACCGGCACAGACGAAACCTTCTCGGAAAACACACTGCTTATGGAAAATGTACAGGAACTTTCCCCGAAGCTCTCCGAACCGGAGCGTAGACTTCTGAAGCTGTTTCGCATTCTTCCGGAGTTCGAACAGGGACGTATTCTCGGAATCGTAGAAAGCGCTGCCGAGAACAGCAGACCGTAAAGCGCCTTTTTTATTTTATATATGATATATTTTTATATCCGCAATATTACGTTGTTTTTAAGGAGATAAATATGACAATCAGCCAGCGTATTTTCGCTTTACTAAAAGAAAAGAATTTAACTCAAAAGGAATTAGCCGAGTATACCGGAATTTCGGAGGCCGCTATCAGCGGCTGGAAAACAAAGCATACAACTCCCTCTTCCGATAAGCTTATTAAAATCAGCGAATTTCTCAGCGTATCCGTATATTACCTTCTGACCGGCACCGACACCGTAATAGGAAACCTGCCGGAAGGCACGGCTTTGCTGGTTGACTCCGGCACCCCTTTCCTGACGGCAGAGGAAGAAAAAATGGAAGAAGATTTGCTGAGAATGTTTCGTGTCCTTCCCGATTTGAATAAAGGCCGTATTCTGGGAATTATGGAAGCCATGGTAGAACAACTGCATACAGATAACTCTTAAAACAAAGAATCCGGCTCTGCCGGATTCTCCGCCTGCGGCGGGCCGCATATACGGCATTTTTCCTCTCCGCCGCATGGCGATCCTGCCCGGAGGGCTTTTTATCATATAGGAAATCCGAAGGACTTTCCTATATGATAAAAAAGTGATCAGAGATCCTTTCCCTGATCACCCTATCTTACAGCTTCAAAAAAGCAAGCAGCTCTTCTTTTGTCTGCACACCGACTGTCTTTCCCTCAAAAACTCCATGCTTCATCACAATAAACATCGGAATACTCATCACCTGATATTTCAAAGCCAGCGCGGCTTCCTCGTCGACATTCACCTTTCCCACCTTTATTTTCCCTGACAGCTCTTTCTCAATCTCCTCAAGAACAGGCGCCATCATTTTGCACGGCGTACACCAGTCCGCCCAAAAATCAAGCAAAACCGGTATTTCGCTCTTTAATACTTCCTCCTCAAAATTATCATTCGTAATCGTTATCACTGCCATTTTTTCTCCTTTCAAATAAAAAACACATTTCCCTTCCGTTTCATCTTCATTGATTTCGTCCGAATTCAGATAATATAAGACCGTCGTTGCGGTCCAAAGTCATACCCACGCTCCATGCATTCACAAACAACAGCAGCGGATTGCCTTTTAGATCCGTAACCTTTTTCATATCCGAGGTTCCGGTAAGCTTATCCAAATCTATGTCCGCATTTTCTATCCAGCGGATATGCTCATAAGGAAGATTTTCCAGACGAATCTCCACATTATACTCATTTTCCAGACG
The DNA here is from genome assembly GCA_947564465.1 of uncultured Roseburia sp. Lineage (GTDB taxonomy): Bacteria > Bacillota > Clostridia > Lachnospirales > Lachnospiraceae > Roseburia_C. The sequence continues at coordinate 7,748 of CANOCV010000050.1, forward strand.
ATATTTTAAGACATCAAACTGAAGCACGCCTACTACACCCACGATAATTTCCTCCATGCCGCCGTGATACTCCTGAAAAATCTGGATCGCCCCTTCCTGCGCAATCTGCATGACACCTTTTACAAACTGCTTCCGCTTCATCGTATCCACCTGACGCACCCTTGCAAAATGCTCCGGTGCAAAGGTCGGAATGCCCTCGAAACAAAACTTGTCCTTCGCGGTAGCAATCGTGTCTCCGATAGAAAAAATACCCGGATCAAAGACCCCGATAATATCCCCGGCATATGCCTCGTCGATGATTTTACGCTCCTGCGCCATAAGCTGCTGCGGCTGCGAGAGCTTCATGGTTTTCCCACCCTGGATATGATTTACCTCCATGCCGGCTTTAAATTTTCCGGAGCAGATTCGCATAAACGCAATTCTATCCCTGTGGTTTTTATTCATATTCGCCTGAATTTTAAATACAAACGCCGAAAAATCCTCGGAAAACGGATCAATTACCCCTGCATCCGAATTGCGCGGCAGCGGCGAAGTCGTCATTTGCAGGAAATGCTGCAAAAATGTCTCCACACCAAAATTCGTCAGCGCCGAGCCGAAAAATACCGGCGAAAGCTCGCCCTTTGAAACAAGCTCCATATCAAATTCCGCGCTCGCGCCGTCAAGCAGCTCAATCTCCTCCAAGAGCTGCGACAGAAATTCCTCTCCGATTTCATCGGCAAGCGACGGGTCGTCAATGGCAATCTCTTTTTCCGTCCCCTCCTTCGTTCCCTTTAGCGTATCGGCAAACGTCATGACCTTCTTCGTATTCCGGTCGTATACTCCCTTAAAATCTTTTCCCGAACCGATCGGCCAATTCATCGGGCACGTGGCAATTCCCAGCTCTTTTTCGATATCGTCGAGAAGCTCAAAGGTATCGTTCGCATCCCTGTCCATCTTATTGATAAACGTAAAAATCGGAATATGCCGCATCACGCATACCTTAAACAGCTTTCTTGTCTGCGCCTCCACCCCCTTTGAGGCATCAATCACCATCACCGCGGAATCAGCCGCCATCAATGTCCGATAAGTATCCTCCGAGAAATCCTGGTGTCCCGGCGTGTCCAAAATATTGATACAGCAGCCCCCGTATTCAAACTGCAAAACAGAGGAGGTGACAGAGATACCTCTCTCCTTCTCAATTTCCATCCAGTCGGAAACCGCGTGTCTCGCCGTCGCTTTTCCTTTTACCGAGCCTGCAAGATTAATCGCTCCGCCGTACAGCAGAAATTTTTCGGTCAATGTCGTCTTTCCCGCGTCCGGGTGCGAGATAATCGCAAATGTTCTTCGTTTCTCAATCTCTTTTCTCAAATCAGCCAAAGCATGTTCCTCCTAAATATGGTATCGCCCCCTCGCCTAAAGCGTAAGCGGCAGGCCTGCGCATGCATTTTTTACATCAAAAAATTTTAAAATGGTCGCCGCTATATCCGCGAAGCTCTCTCTCGTACCGTAGTTCATTCCGGCAGGCACACGTTTTCCGGCCATAACAAGCGGCGTGTACTCTCTGGAATGATCCGTAGACGGCGTACTCGGATCACAGCCGTGATCTGCGGTAATCATTAAAATATCATCCTCACGCAGCTTGTCCAAAAGCTGCGGCAGACGCTCGTCAAAATAAGTGAGCGCCTTCGCATACCCGTCCACGTCATTGCGGTGCCCGTATAACATATCATAATCCACAAGATTTGTAAAACATAAACCTTCGAAATCTTTATCCATATAGGCAAGCGTCTTGTCAATACCGTCGGCATTTCCGTCGGTGCGCACATACTCGCTGATGGAACGACCGGCAAAAATATCAACAATCTTTCCGACTGAAAGCACGTCATATCCCGCTTCCTTCAAACAGTCCAAAAGCGTAGCCTTCGGCGGCTCTAATGAAAAATCATGACGCCGGCTTGTACGCACGAAATTTCCGGGCTTTCCCTCGAACGGTCTTGCAATCACTCTTCCCACGCCGACATCCCCCTTAAGGATTTCGCGCGCCGTACGGCAGAACTGATATAAAGTCTCCACCGGTACAATATCCTCGTGCGCCGCAATCTGGAATACGGAGTCCGCAGACGTATACACGATCAGTTTTCCCGTTTCAAGGTGTTCCTTCCCGTAATCTTTGATAACCTCCGTTCCCGAATACGGCCTGTTGCATAGAATCCCCCGTCCCGTCTGACGCTCAAACTCCGCAAGCACCTCCGCCGGAAATCCGTTCGGGAATGTCGGCAGAGGCTTATGTGACACAACTCCGGCAATCTCCCAATGTCCGATGGTTGTGTCTTTTCCCTTGGATACCTCTGTCATTCTTGCAAAAGCTCCTTTGGGATTCTCTTCCCTCTCACCGATATCTACTCCGTCTATATTGAAAAAACCTAATTTTTTCATATTAGGCATGGAAAAAAACGGACTGCGCGAGACCGCCTTTATCGTATTGCTCCCGCTGTCATGATACTCTGCGGCATCCGGCATCTCACCGATCCCTACGCTGTCTAACACAATCAGGAATACACGTTTCATTTAACCCACTCCTTTATTCTCTCTTTATTTCTATTGCTGTCTAATGCCGTATCCTTAATATGATACTTCCTTAACGGATTATATCATATTTTTAAAGTATTGCGCAACGACTGTCGCCCGTTATTTCGAATCCGTTGCTTCAAGATCTTTGACGAACTGCGGGAGGATATAAAGCCCCGCAGACAATTGGAGGAGTTTTGCGTAATCGGCAATCAGTTTTCCGACGCGTTGTCCTCGTCTGCTGGGAACTATATCCTCCCGCTTTCCGGCATCCGTTTCTTCAAATATATCCGATATATCTATATCCGAATAATTCCATTTCTTTGTTTATTCTTTCGGCTGTATCGGCGTAATCACAATATTTTCCGCCGAAACGTTCGTCTTCCGTTTCACAATATCCTCAATCTGCGCCCGCTTCGCATCGGTTACCTCTCCCATGTTTACAACTACGTCCGCCGATTGATCGGTAATGCTTACCACCACATCGGTAAATCCTTTTGCCTCTAACAGCATTTCCGCGGCGGTTTCCCGCTCCGCGACATTCGTCATCGCAATCATCTGATCAATCGCGCTCTGCTTCTGCGCCTCGTCAATGTTTGTATTATTGATAATCTCAAGCAGCGACTCCTTATTCTTTGCCCGTACCTGTTCACGGTTCAGCTTCATCTCCGCCGCAAAATCAACATTGTTTAAGGTATTGCTTGTAAGAACCGCTTCTCCCGGATTCTCCGCCCCTGCGTCTGCCATCTCCCCGTCCGTCGCTGCATCGGCAGCGGCCTCCCCGCTCGTCTCAGACGCAGGTTCCTGATTTTGTTCTGCCGAAATCTGCGTGCCCGCCTCTGCGCCTGTTTCCACACTGTTGTCCTCCGAATCCGTAAAAATATCTCCCTCTAATATCGTGTCCTCATCCGAAATTTCGTAGTCATATGTATCCGACACATCGGCATTCGCTTCTTTTGCAACCTTATCATCCTTCAGGTTTCCGTTCGTAAAGCTCAAGTACCCTGCAACAGCAATCATAAGCGCTAATGCAGTGATTATGATTTGATTTTTCTTAAAGATTTTCTTCAATTTCCGCCCCTCCTAATCGTTCATCTTTACTACGACTATTTTATGTGCTTCCACCGGAAATAATGCCAAAACCGCGTTAGAAATATTTTGTCTGACCGAGGTTTTATCCCCGCCCTGCGCAACTATAAGAATTCCCTCTATCTCCGGTGCAAGCTCCTTTGCAACAAAGGGTTCTCCTTCTCCGCTGTTACTGTATACCGTTGTCTTTTGTACCTCCTTTTCCGTCACCTTCCTGCTGCCGCCGGAAGCATCCTCCTCAAGCGTGCTGCCCTCTGAAGTGCTGCCGTCCTTTTCAATAACCTGAGTTCCGCTGTCTTTATAGGTAATCATAACCCTTACCTTGCCGACCCCCTCCATATTTGAAAGCACCGCTTCAAGCTGTTCCTTTAACGTATCCCCCGAAGCTGCCGTCTCCCGTTTGGCCTCCTGCGTCTGTCTGGTATCCGGCTGTGTTTTTTTTTCTTTAGACTCTCCGGAAGGAAGTGCAATTACAAGCAAAAGTATGCCTACCAGAATAAAGATCACCCAACCTGTTTTATCCGGTTTATTTTCTTTCATCTTTTCTATCAGGCCCTTTATCCCCATCCGATCTCCCTCCTCCATACGCCTCTCCCTCCTTTCGCCTATTTACAGGTAATGACAATGTCCGAATCTTCCAGATGATAAAAATCCTTTAGCTTCTGACGAATTTTTTCAAACTCCGTCTCCTGTTCGACGCTCTCTGCAAGCTGTGCCGCCGCACCGATCTCCTCTACCTGAATCCCCTCCTCCTGCCCTCTTTCTTTCATAACAAGCGTGACCCTTTCCAGCTCATATGTTTCCGAAAGCGTTACCTCTGCCTGACTGACCTCAAATTTATCTCCGCTTGCCATCTGCCTTACATCCTCGCCGATTGCCGTCTCGTATTCCGCCCTGTAATAATCCGACTGCACGAACTCCATCTTTTCCGCATCTTTTTGCAGATTCTCCATCTCTGTCCAAAACTGGGAATAATGTATCTTTTCTTCGAAATCCTCACTGGCATAAATCACTTTCGAGACCGGACTTATAACGGCAATCACCACCACCATTTCCAGAAAAAACTGCACATACCGCTTGTATCTCGGATTAGGCAAAAGGTACAAAAGTGCGGCGAGCACAATAAAAAGAACCACAATCCCCTTCATCCATTCCAATACGGCTTCCATAAACCCTCCTTATCCTGTCACAAAGCTCGTCGACGCCGTTATCATGGCGATTGTTACAAAAAACAAAAACAACGAGGTCAGCATCAATTTCCCGGCAAGTACACTTCCCTTGTAAACACCGTTAATGCTCCCCGCGATCCTCTTATCGGTAATCGGCTCCAAAACCGCGGAAATCAGCTTATAAAGAAACGTCAGAACCCCTATTTTTATCAGCGGTATGGCAAACAGCACGGCAAGAAGCAGCATTGCGGCAACCCCGACGCTGTTTTTTATCACCATACCCGTACCGATCAGCATTTCCCCTATGGCATTCGCCGAGTTGCCTACTCCCGGTATCATGCTGATTGTTTTTGACCAGGAGGTTGTTTTTAACCTGTCTACCGCCGGGTAAATCAGTCCCTGTACGACATTCAGTCCCATGACAAGCGTTACCATAATTTTTATTGCCCAGCGAAAAGCGTCCTCCAAAAGCTCGCACATGCGGGTAAATTTTTCTCCCTCCAGGACATAATTCAAAAACTGCATAGCGACAAACACCTGTACAAGCGGCGTCAAAAGATAAAGCATGACATACTGCACCAGATAAATCACCAGAAATGCCATTTCATAGAAGGCCGCCGCACTGTTTGTCCCATTCGAGAACACCATGGTCATACAAAATACCGGCAGAAGCATTTTCATAAATTCAACCACCTTGTCCAGCGTCGTCCCCACCAGCTCCCCTACCACGAGGAAGGATTTCATCAAAAGAATCATCAGCTCCACATAAACCATCACAAAACAGAGATTGGAAATATAGGAATTATGAAAAATTCCGCTGAAATTCCGAAGCAGTGCAAACGATGCCGCAAGCGCGGCAACCAAAAACAGGAGTCTTTTGTTTTCCCGAACCTCCGCAAACAAAAGTCCGACCACATAATCCGTCAATGCCTGCAGATTCCACTCCTCGCCTCCCGCCGTCAGATTTTTGACCATCTCAAAAAAGCTGATATCCTTCGTCTCCTCATTTTCCGCGAGGTATTCCTCAATCTGCCCCATATCAAGCTCATCGATCATTCCGTCCAACAGCGACGTGTCGTCATACTCCGCCGCATGCAGTTCCTTCGCGCCCCATACAAGACATGAAGCAAAAAACAAAACAAGAAAAAGAATACGCATTTTTCTCATAAAAATTCTCCTATCGTCTCCACAAATGACATGAGCACCGGCATACTGATTAACAGTATGGACATCTTTGCAAACATTTCAATCTGCCCTGCGATCGCCTGATAACCCGCGTCCTTGCAGATATCCACCGAAAATTCCGCGATATAAGTGATACCTATCATCTTCACAATGGTGGCGACGTATCTGCTGTCTACCATAATCAAAGACTGCAGAGAATCCACATAAGTGAGAATGATTTCCAGCTTTGACATCAGATAAATAAAGATGCAAATGCACACCGCCATACTCACAAACAAACTGTACTCCGCTTTATAGGAGCGGACAAACAGCGCAAGAAATACACCCGCAATCCCCATCAACGCAATTTTTACAATATCCATATTTCCCCCTAAAGTGCAAACAGATCCTGCATCGTCTGAAACAAATCATAAATATAGGGCACAATCCAAAAAAGGACAATTAAAAGTCCCGCCAGACTTGTTAGAAATGCATGCTCTTCCCTGCCGCTGTGCTTTAATACCTGACTGATCACGGTTACCAAAATTCCAACCGCCGCTATTTTAAAAATTAAGTTTACGCTCATCGTTTTAACCGTCCTTACCCCATTTTCCCTATACCAGAATCAGAATGAGAAACAGTCCTCCCGCACCGCAGAGATAGCGGCATAACCTCTGTTTTGTTTCAAGCTCCTCTCTGGCATGCACTATTCTGAAATTCACCTGCTCCGTAAAAAGCTTTACCTCCTCCCCCTGCATATAGCCGTTTCCCTGTTCTATGACAGTCCCGGCATCAAGAAAAATCTGAAATTCCTCCTCGGACAACAAATATTCCGCTCTTTTGTCCCGCAATATCCCCTGCCATACCTTATACGGACTTGCCTCCTCATAAGAGGAAAGCTCCTCGGAAATCCTTCTGTACGTACTTTTGAACGGCTCCTCAAGCCTGAGTGATATTTTTTTCAACGCCAAAGGAAGCGGCGCCTTCAGATACTTAAGCTCATTTCCGGTCAAAATCAAAAGCTCCTTCAAACGAATAAGCTGCTTATAGTGCTGTCTCATTCTTCGATTGATACTGCCGGCCGCCCCTATCGCTCCGATTAAGATAAGTACGGCTCCCATCACCTTTAACATACGCGCTCCCGCTTTCCGTCATAGATTTCAAAATAACGCGTGCCCGCACTCCCCCTCTTCAGAAGAACGTAGCGCCCAAAAATTCCGCTCTCCCTCCAGAGCTTAAATTCTTCTTTTTCCCAAAGCTCGCCTATATCTCCCGCGTGCACCGTTCCAAGGATTCTGCATCCGCAATATAAAGCCTGTGTCATCGCACGGTAATCCGCCTCCCCTCCCAGCTCATCCACCGCAAGGACCTTTGGGGCCATCGACCTTATCATCATCTGCATTCCCTTTTGCTTGCTGACGCCGTCTAAGACGTCGGTCCGCATCCCCACATCATTCTGCGGAATCCCCATATGACATGCCGCAATCTCGGACCGCTCGTCAATCAGGCTGACAGACAGGCCTGCCTCATCCGAAAGCAGGCGTATGCAGTCCCTTAAATATGTGGTCTTGCCGATACCGGGAGCCGAAAAGAGCAGCGTGTTATGAATGGTATCCCCGTTTCTAAGATGCGCCATCAGTTCTCTGGCACATCCCACCTTAGCCCTTGCAATCCGGATATTTAAAAAACGTATGTAGGGCATATCCGCCACCTCCCCGCCCTCCATCCGTACTCCTCCCGCAACTCCGACGCGGTGTCCTCCCTCCAGAGTCAGAAATCCGTTTTTCATTTCCTCCTCAAAGGCATATTTGGAATATCTGCTTAAAAAGGTGACTGTCTCTAAAATATCCTCCGCCTTCATCCGATAAGCCTTCTCCGGCTCTTTTGTCAACGCCTCGCCCGAATTTTCCTCACTCAAATACATCTCCCGATCCCCGCCCGAAAATATCACAGGCTGTCCGATTCGAACTCGAATCTCTTCTAAAGCCCCATGCGCGCTCATAGCCTTCTCCACCCGCCCTCTGAGATGTACCGGAAATATTTTTTGCACACCCTCCATCAGCCAGCCCCCTTTTTGATTTTGTGAGGGATTGTCCCTACGGCTAATATATATGGCGCTTATTTGCTTTTTATTCCCAAAATTATTACCGACATGGTAATGACAAAAACAAAGAATCCGGCTCTGCCGGATTCTCCGCCTGCGGCGGGCCGCATATGCGGCATTTTTCCTCTCCGCCGCATTGCGATCCTGCCCGGAGGGCTTTTTATATCATAGGAAAGTTATAGACTTTAGCGCTTCATAGTAATAAGTTCTTTCCTATGATATAAAAAAACCAGAGGTCTGCTAATCTTCTTAACAAAACCTTTGGTTTTCCTTTGTCTGATTAATTATTGTTAAACAATGGGGTGGACAAATATCTGTCCCCGGAATCAGGAAGCAATGCTACAATCGTCTTTCCTTTGTTTTCTTCTCTGCCTGCCAGAATCGTCGCTGCCTTTAGCGCTGCACCGGAAGAAATTCCCACAAGAACCCCTTCGCTTACCGCAAATGCTTTTCCCTCCGCAAATGCATCCTCATTCTCAACGGTAATGATTTCGTCATATACATCCTTGTTAAGTACATCCGGTACAAATCCTGCCCCGATTCCCTGTATCTTATGTGCGCCGGGAGTTCCCTTTGACAAAACAGGACTTCCCGCCGGCTCAACAGCCACGATTTTCACATCCGGATTCTTTTCTTTTAAGTATTCCCCGACGCCCGTGATCGTTCCGCCTGTTCCGACGCCGGCAACGAAAATGTCAACCTTGCCCTCTGTCTGCTCCCATATTTCCGGTCCCGTTGTAGCCTTATGCACCGCCGGATTCGCCGGGTTTACAAACTGCCCTAAAATGATTGCTCCCTCTATTTCCTTCGAAAGCTCCTCCGCCTTGGCAATGGCGCCCTTCATTCCCTTGGCCCCTTCCGTGAGTACCAGCTCTGCGCCATACGCCTTTAAAAGATTTCTTCTCTCCACGCTCATGGTATCCGGCAGTGTCAGGATTGCCCGGTATCCTTTTGCCGCCGCAACCGCCGCAAGACCGATTCCGGTATTTCCGCTTGTGGGCTCGATAATGGTAGCTCCTTCTTTTAACAAACCTTTCTTCTCCGCATCTTCAATCATTGCCAATGCTATACGGTCCTTTACGGAACCTGCCGGATTAAAATACTCCAATTTTGCAAGAATTGTGGCATCCTTGATGCCGGCTTTCTTCGCATATCCGTTCAATTTCAGTATTGGAGTTCCTCCGATTAATTCCAGTGCGCTTTCTTTGATCTGACCCATAGTGATTACCTCCTCTAAATCAATTCCTATTTTATCAATAGGTTTTATATGTTTTATTTCATGTTTTACATTATACTTTTAGATATTTCTCTTGTCAATAGTTTTTTGATTTACAGTTATAAAATTTTACATTATAAAAAGATTCGGCCGGCTAATAAAAAGAGAAGGCTGTCACTTCCGTGACAGCCTTCTCTTTTTATTAGTTGTACTTACGCTTTCTTGCAGCTTCCGACTTTTTCTTACGTCTAACACTAGGTTTTTCGTAATGTTCTCTTTTTCGGATCTCCTGCTGGATACCCGCTTTCGCGCAGTTTCTTTTGAATCTGCGTAAAGCGCTATCTAACGTCTCGTTCTCTTTTACGATAACATTTGACATAGTCTCACACCTAACCTCCCTCCAGTTGCGTATTGTGCATATTCAACTGATTGGGTCATATTTTATTGCACTATCATTCATTATAGCAGATTTTTTTTGTAAGTCAACCATTTTTGCTAAAAATTGTTATTTAATCTGACCCTCCAATGCTGTTTTCGCTTCCGCGATCGCGTCCGGGATCCCTGCCGGGTTCTTGCCGCCCGCCTGTGCCATATTGGGACGTCCGCCACCGCCGCCGCCGACCTTTCCGGCGATTGCCTTAATCAGGTTTCCTGCGTGCGCGCCCTTATCCATGGCTCCCTGCGTTGCCATGGCAATCAGGCTGACCTTGCCGTCGTTCTCAGATGCAAGCACCACAACGCCCTCTCCCAGTTTGCCCTTGAGCTGGTCGCCCAGGTCACGCAGCCCGTTCATATCCACGCCAGGCACAGCCGCTGCCAGCAGCTTCACACCGCCAATTTCGCATACCTGATCCATCACATCTCCCAGAGCGTCTTTGGCAGCCTTGCTCTTTAGCGCCTCGTTCTCCGCCTGCAAAGCTTTCATGTCCGCCATCAGATGTTCCAGTTTCTCCACCAGACCGGCAGGATTCGTCTTTACCACTCTGGCAGCGGTCTCCAACGTCTCTTCCAGCCTGTCATAGTATGCAAACACAGCCTTCGAGGTAAGCGCCTCGATACGACGCACGCCTGCCGCCACGCCGGACTCTGATACAATCTTAAACGCGCTGATGCTGCTGGTATTGGCTACATGGGTTCCTCCGCAGAGCTCCACGGAAAAATCACCCATCTTCACTACCCGCACGGAGTCTCCATACTTCTCACCAAACAGAGCCATTGCGCCTGTCTTTTTGGCTTCCTCCAGGCTCATGACCTCAGTCACCACCGGAAGGGATGCGGCAATCTTTTCATTTACAATCGTCTCTGTCCGGGCAATTTCCTCCGGCGTCATGGCCGCAAAATGAGAGAAATCAAAACGCAGCCTGTCCGCATTTACATCGGAGCCGTGCTGCTCCACATGGCTTCCCAATACCTCGCGAAGCGCTTTCTGCAATAAGTGGGTCGCACTGTGGTTCCTGCCAATCAGCGCACGTTTCTCTTCTGCCACGATGAGTTCCACCGTATCGCCCATCTTGAACATGCCGGAAACTACCGTTCCCACATGCCCGATACGTCCGCCCCTCAAGTGAATCGTATCCTCTACCCGGAACTGATTGTCTCCCGCCTGGATCATGCCGGTGTCAGCATTCTGTCCACCCATCGTCGCGTAGAACGGCGTCTCTTTGACAATGATTGTTCCACGCTCTCCGTCAGACAAGGCCTGCGTAAGCTCCGACTCCGTCGTCAGTACCGTAATTTCAGACGTATGCTGTAGACGGTCATATCCCACAAATTCCGAGGTCACGGAGGGGTCAATCTCGTCATAGACCGTAGCGTCCGCACCCATATAATTCGTCTCTTTCCTCGCATTCCTCGCTTTGTTTCGCTGCTCTTCCATGCAGGAGGCAAAACCTTCTTCGTCAATCGTAAAGCCTTTTTCCTCGAGGATTTCCTGTGTCAGATCCATCGGGAATCCATAAGTATCATATAATTTAAACGCATTCTCCCCGGAAAGGACTTTCTTCCCAGCCTTCGCCATCTCCTCCTGCATCTCTGCGAGGATGCTTAATCCCTGGTCGATGGTCTTGTCGAACTTCTCCTCCTCCTGGGTCAGCACCTTGAAGATAAAGTCTTTCTTCTCTTCCAGCTCCGGGTATCCGTCCCTGCTCTCTGCAATCACGGTCGCGCTCAGTGTCGCAAGGAACTTGCCATCAATGCCCAAAAGCCTTCCATGGCGCGCCGCACGGCGGATTAACCGGCGCAGCACGTATCCACGCCCTTCATTCGAAGGCATGATGCCATCGGAAATCATAAATGTTGCGGAACGCATATGGTCTGTAATCAGGCGGATGGAAACGTCGTCCAGTTCCTCCGTCTGATACGTCTTACCGGACACCTCGCAAACCTTGTCGCGGATCGCTTTCATCGTATCAATGTCAAATACGGAATCCACATCCTGAACGACTACTGCCAGACGTTCCAGTCCCATTCCGGTATCAATATTCTTATTCGCAAGTTCTTCGTAATTGCCATGCCCATCCCCGTCAAACTGGGTAAACACGTTGTTCCACACTTCCATAAAACGGTCGCAGTCACAGCCTACCTTACAGTCCGGCCTGCCGCAGCCATATGCTTCCCCGCGGTCGTAATAAATCTCAGAACAGGGGCCGCAGGGACCTGCGCCATGCTCCCAGAAGTTATCGCACTCGCCGTTCTCATCGCGGTAAAAACGGGTAATCTTCTCCGCCGGAACGCCGACTTCCTTCGTCCAGATTTCAAACGCCTCGTCATCCTCTCCATAAATGGACGGATAGAGGCGCTCCGGTTCCATGCCGATCACCTCCGTCAGAAATTCCCAGCTCCAGGCAATCGCCTCATGTTTAAAATAATCTCCAAAAGAAAAGTTACCCAACATCTCAAAAAACGTAAGATGCCGCGCCGTCTTTCCCACATTCTCAATATCTCCGGTACGGATACATTTCTGGCAGGTAGTAACACGTCTCTTCGGCGGAATTTCCTGTCCGGTAAAATAAGGCTTAAGCGGCGCCATGCCTGCATTGATCAACAACAGGCTGTTGTCATTGTGCGGCACCAGGGAAAAGCTCTTCATTGCCAGGTGATCCTTGCTCTCAAAAAACTCCAGATACATCCTGCGCAGTTCATTCACTCCATACTTTTTCACAACAAATTTCCTCCAACTGTCTATTTCTCTTCCTGAATCTGCTCTGCTGCTGTCTTCGCATCTTTCCTGCCGCGCAGCGCCTTACCAATAAAAATTCCGGCTACTGCTACCGCAGCAAACAGAACAAATTTTACTGCATACTGTAAAAGGCTGGTCAAAAACATGCTCACGCACCTCCTGTTCCTGGTTCTTTTCTATATTGCTGCTTTAAGTAATTCCAAACGATATCAAAGTTTCTTTCCGGTTCCCCCTCAGGTCAAAGCATATTATATCATATGATGATACTCCGGGCAACCGTTTTACCCACCAAAACGACCGCCTGATTCTCCTCGTCAAACACAAGTATCCGCTCCCGAAACGATTCATTCTCAGGCCTTTCGCGGTATTCCTTCACCAAATCATATTGTTTCCATAAATGCATGGGAACCACATATCCGCTCCCTACCTGCTGCAGGAAATAATCAATCCCCAGAAACCTGTCCTCTTCCTGCCGTGGATCCACCACCACAAATGACACGTCAATCGTCCTGTCCTTTAAATGCGCAATCTGGCGTTTATAGTTGCGCTCCTGGCTGCTGTTGAACTCTTCTGTTTCCCCTTCCCAGCGCCACCAGTTCAGATCGCCTGCGTGGTAAATTGTCCTGCCCGCGACCGTTACAAGAAACGCCACGCCGCTGTCCGTGGAAAGCAGCGTTTCTACGGACACGCCCGCAACCTCATATGCCTGTCCAGGTCTGACATACGTAATCTTCTGCTGTATTTCTTCTCCAAATCCCATGCGCCTTAACATGGATGCGCCCAGTTTCTTCTTCACCTCCTTGGCAAAGATGAAATGGATATTGCGATACTTTTCACTCCAGTTTAAAACCCTCGTATCAAAATGATCCCGGTGGGCATGGGGCGACAATACGCATTATTATCGTATTCAGGAAAATAATAAACAGG